>NZ_JADMJK010000075.1 GCF_018780625.1 Polaromonas sp.
GCGCGTAGCGATGACGCCACACCGGGTAGATTTCATACACATTCGACAGCCCCCAATCTCGCCACTGAACAGAAGGAGCCATCAGGCCGGTTTCTTCCGTCACCTCGCGCTGAGCCGTTTGCAGCATGGGCTCGTCCAGCGTGTCTTTGGAGCCCGTGACACTTTGCCAGAAGCCCGGATGGTCGGCGCGCTCGATCAGCAGCACATCGCGCTGGGGCGTGTAAATCACCACCAGCACTGACTCGGGGATCTTGAATGCCTTCACAAGCTATCCCCTTGTCGCGATTTAGCAGCAGCGGCTTATGCAGCTGGCTGCGGATTGCGCAGGCGGATGTGCAGTTCACGCAACTGCTTCTCATCGACCGGGCTGGGCGCATGGGTCAGCAGGCACTGGGCGCGCTGGGTCTTGGGGAAGGCAATCACGTCACGGATCGACTCGGCACCGGTCATCATGGTCACGATGCGGTCCAGGCCGAAGGCCAGGCCACCGTGCGGCGGCGCGCCGTACTGCAGGGCGTCGAGCAGGAAGCCGAACTTCTCTTGCGCTTCCTCGGGGCCAATCTTCAGCGCATTGAACACCTTGCTCTGCACCTCTGCGCGGTGGATACGAACCGATCCGCCGCCGAGTTCCCAGCCGTTGAGCACCATGTCGTAGGCCTTGGCGATGCAGCGACCGGGATCGGTGTCCATCCAGTCTTCATGGCCATCCTTGGGTGCCGTGAAGGGATGGTGCACGGCGCTCCAGCGCTGGCCGCCCTCGTCGAACTCGAACATCGGAAAATCAACCACCCACAGCGGCTTCCAGCCCTTGGTGAACAAGCCGGTCTTTTTACCGAGTTCACTGTGACCGACCTTGACGCGCAGGGCGCCAATGCTGTCGTTCACCACCTTGGCCTTGTCGGCACCAAAGAACAGCAGGTCGCCGTTCTGCGCACCGGTGCGCGTGAGGATTTCGGCAATCGCCGCATCGTGAATATTCTTGACGATAGGGCTCTGCAAGCCTTCACGGCCCTTGCTGACGTCGTTGACCTTGATCCAGGCCAGGCCCTTGGCGCCGTAGATCTTGACGAACTCGGTGTAGCCATCAATCTCGCTGCGGCTCATTTCAGCACCACCCGGCACGCGCAGGGCGACCACCCGGCCGCCGGCGGTCGTGGCGGGTGCGCTGAACACCTTGAAGTCCACGTCCGCCATGACGTCGGTCAGCTCGGTGAACTCCATGCTCACGCGCAGGTCGGGTTTGTCGGAGCCGAAGCGGTGCATGGCATCGGCATAGGCCATGACGGGGAACTCGCCCAGGTCCGTGTTCAGCACGGTCTTGAAGATGTTGCTGATCATGCCCTGGAACATGTCCCGGATTTCCTGCTCGCCCAGGAAGGACGTCTCGATATCGATCTGCGTGAACTCCGGCTGGCGGTCGGCGCGCAAATCTTCGTCGCGAAAGCACTTGGTGATCTGGTAGTAGCGGTCAAAGCCGGCCACCATCAGCAACTGCTTGAACAGCTGCGGACTTTGCGGCAGGGCAAAAAACTGGCCTTCATTGACGCGGCTGGGCACCAGGTAATCGCGTGCACCCTCGGGCGTGCTTTTGGTCAGCATCGGGGTTTCAATGTCGATGAACCCGTTGGCATCGAGGAACTTGCGGGTTTCCATCGCCACGCGGTAGCGCAGCATCAGGTTGTTTTGCATGTAGGAGCGGCGCAGGTCCAGCACGCGGTGCGTGAGGCGCGTCGTCTCGGACAGGTTGTCATCATCGAGCTGGAACGGTGGCGTGACGCTGGGGTTTAGCACGATCAGTTCATGGCACAGCACTTCGACCTTGCCGCTTTTGAGGCTGTCGTTGGTCGTGCCGTCAGGACGGGCGCGCACCAGCCCCTTGATCTGGACGCAGAACTCGTTGCGCACGCCTTCGGCGGTGGCGAACATGTCGGCGCGGTCGGGGTCGCACACCACCTGCACATAACCCTCGCGGTCACGCAGGTCAATAAAAATCACGCCGCCGTGGTCGCGCCGGCGGTTGACCCAGCCGCACAGGCTGACGCTCTGGCCCATGAGACTCTCGGTCACCAGACCGCAATAATTTGAACGCATTGGAGCAACTTGTGTTTCAGCGATAGCCATAAAAATTCTCGAACTTTCAGCGCCTGTTGCGCAGTGATGCAATCCAGCCTTTTACAGGGGCGGATTCAGTGGTGGGGCGGCAGGCCGGGAGGGAACCACGACACCCATGGAAATGACGTAGGTGAGCGCCTGGTCGACACTCATTTTGAGTTCAATGCACTCTGACCTTTTCAGCATGACGAAGTAGCCGCCCGTAGGATTGGGCGTCGTCGGGACATAGACACTCAGGTAGTCGCCATGCAGATGGTTGGCCACATCCCCACCCGGCATGCCCGTCAGAAAACCAATGGTCCAGACGCCCTCACGGGGCCACTGCACCAGCAGGGCCTTGCGAAACGCGTGGCCGTTTTCGGAGAAAAGCGTGTCGGACACCTGCTTCACGCTGGAATAGATGGAACGCACGATGGGGATTCGGCTCAGCAGCGCATTGCCCAGAAGTACCAGCCTTTTTCCCAGAAAATTGCTCGCGATGGCGCCCATCAACAACACAATCACCAGCGTGAGCAGCACGCCAAAACCAGGAATATGAAGACCGAGCAGCCGGTCTGGATGCCAGGCAACGGGCAGAATCAGCAAGGTCTGATCCAGCACGCCAACAATCCAGTCGAGTACAAACAAGGTGATCGCCAGAGGCACCAGCACCAGCAGCCCGGACAGAAGCCATCGGCGAACAGAGCTCATTATCAGGCTTTGGAGGAAGAGTCGCCGCTGCCGCCCTTGCTGGCGGGTGCGGCCGGCGTGGATGCGGGGGCTGCTGCGGTACTGGCGGGAGCCGCCGCGCTGCCGGAATCCGACGTTTTACTGTCTGAACCGCTCGCCTCTGAGGCCTTGGTATCAGCAGGCTTGGAAGTCTGTGGCTTGCTGTCGCCGCCGCGGAAATCAGTCACATACCAACCCGAGCCCTTGAGCTGAAAGCCGGCTGCCGTCACCTGTTTTTTGAAGCTGGCGGCGCCGCATTGCGGGCAATCGGTCAGGGGCGCATCCGACATTTTTTGCAAAACGTCCTTGGCAAACCCGCAGGACTCGCATTTATAGGCGTAAATAGGCATAGTGCTAGAGGTTTTGTACGGGGAGTTTGCGCCCGCAACATGCGGGACTACGCAAAACCAAACATTATAGAGCTTGACCCCGGCCGTCAGCCTGGCTTCAAAATACCCGTATCCTGAGCACCACCTGCATCACCATCAGCCCCAACACAAATCCCAATCCGCCATAAATCAGGCCTTGCAGCAGTTTATTGGTCCGCTTTTGCTCGGCCAGCAATTCGTCAAGTTCACGACGGTGGATGCCTGGCGGCGATTTCAGGTACTGTGTCAGCAAACGCGGCAAGCCAGGCAACAGCTTGGCGTAGGTGGGCGCTTCGGCCTTGAGTTGGGCCAGAAGCTTTTCGGGGCCCACCTGCTCCATCATCCACCGCTCCAGAAACGGCTTGGCCGTGCTCCAGAGGTCCAGGTCGGGGTCCAGTTCCCGTCCCAGGCCTTCAATGTTGAGCAGGGTTTTTTGCAGCAGCACCAGTTGTGGCTGGATTTCCACCTGAAAACGGCGCGAGGTCTGAAACAGCCGCATCAGCACCATCCCAAGCGACAGCTCCTTGAGGGGACGGTCGAAATAGGGCTCGCAGCAGGCGCGGATGGCGGCCTCGAGTTCGTCCACCCGGGTTTTGCCCGGCACCCAGCCCGACTCGATATGCAGTTCGGCCACGCGCTTGTAGTCGCGCTGGAAGAAAGCACTGAAATTTTGCGCCAGGTACTCTTTGTCAACCTCGGTCAGGGTACCGACAATCCCGAAATCAAGCGAGATATAACGTCCGAACGTGGCGGGTTCCAGGCTGACCTGAATATTGCCCGGATGCATGTCGGCATGAAAAAAACCATCACGAAACACCTGCGTGAAGAAAATGGTCACGCCATCGCGCGCCAGCTTTTTCATGTCGACGCCCGCATCCCGAAGGCGCTGCGTCTGGCCGATGGGAACGCCTTTCATGCGCTGCATCACCATGACATCGGGCATGCAGTAGTCCCAGTACATCTCGGGAATCATCACGAGATTGAGGCTTTGCATGTTGCGGCGCAACTGCGCTGCGTTGGACGCCTCGCGCACCAGGTCAAGCTCGTCATGCAGGTACTTGTCAAACTCCGCCACGACTTCGCGCGGTTTGAGGCGTTTGCCGTCGGCCGATGCGCTTTCCAGCCAGCCAGCCATCATGCGCATCAGCGCCAGGTCTTTTTCAATCGCAGGCCGCATGTTGGGCCGCAACACCTTGACCGCGACCTCACGCCCATCGGGCAGCGTGGCAAAGTGAACCTGGGCAATCGACGCGCTGGCCACAGGCTTGTGTTCGAATGTTGCAAAAATACGGTCCAGCGGCCGGCCAAAGGCCTTTTCAATGATGGCCACTGCAACGACAGAGTCAAAGGGCGGCACACGGTCCTGAAGCCGTGCCAGCTCGTCCGCGATATCGGACGGCAGCAAGTCCCGGCGCGTGGACATCACCTGCCCGAACTTGACGAAAATCGGTCCCAGCCGTTCAAGCGCCTCGCGAAGACGCTCGCCACGCGGCGCCTTCAGGTTTCGCCCCATGGAGACAACGCGGGTCAGCAGGCGAATCCAGGGTTTTTCAAAGCTGGACAGCACCAGTTCATCAAGACCGAAGCGCAATACCGTCCAGACGATGAACACGCCCCTGGAAATCCGGCTCATGCAGAGGCCTTCGTAGTGGAACTTGCCCCAACGCTTGTCGCTTCGCGCACTGCGCTGCCCCCCGAGGGTGCGGAACTTGCCTGGGGCGGCCCGTCGCTGCGTTCGGGCGCCGGGCTTGAAAACGAGGACGAGGGCGATGACTGGGAAAGTGGTCCCTGGGCCAGGAACTGCTTCAGGCCGGTCAGCAAACGCCCCGCCACATCGGCCAGCGCATGGGCGGGCGCGTCACCAATCAGTCGGGACAAATCTTCTTCCGCATCCCAGCGAAGGTTTTCCGCCAGCCAGCCCAATTCGGCGGCCAATTGCACATCGCCGTCAATCTTGACGGGAGGGGGTTTGCCGGCCAACACCGACTGCACGATCACAAGAGGGGAAGCGGTGGCCACGGAAAGCAGTAAATCCGGCTTGGTGGCGGCTGGCGCACGGTCTACAAGGCCGGCCGGCGTGACGACCAGATACAGCGTGAACAGCCCCCACTGAATGTGAACCACGCGGCCTTTTTGACGTAAGAGCCTGTCTTGGGCCTGCTTTTCCTGCATCAAGACATGGTTTAGAAACAGCACGAGGCGCTGCTGTCCCTCATCCACCACCCAGGCGGGGGGCTGAAAACGGCCGGCGATGGACTCCAGGGAGGGAAAAGGGGACGAGTTATTCATAAGTCCCCGATTTTGCAGGATAAAAAAGCCTTCGCTGGCGCAGACCCCTCACTTCCCTGTCACTTTGTGGGCTTCACCATCACGCAAAAACCATTTGCGCGCCAGCAAGGAGGCGGCAGCCTCCACCGCCAGCCGCGATCAAGTTACTGCAGCGCCTGCACGCCGGCCACCAGCCAGCCGCCACTGCCAGTCCGGGGCTTGGTCATGTTCCAGACTTCGCGGAAAGGGCTGGCGCCGGAATCGTCTTCACGGATCATTCCGGAGAACTCCACGCTGGCCATGTAAACGTCATCCAGTTCTTCAATGCCCAGCAACTGGGCATCAATCATCACGACCTCGGTTTTGTTGGGCACGCCGCCGGTATGCGACTCGCGGTCCGCCAACTGCGTTTTGATCTGCGCCAGCATGTCGTCCGTCATCATGGCGCGCAAGCTCTGGAGGTCGGAGCGGTCCCAGGCGTCTTGCAGCGTCACGAAATTGGCTTTGCACGCCTTGAGAAAGCCCTCGGTATCAAACCCTGCAGGCACGCCCCAAGTCTGGGCTCCCAGCAATGCCGACCCGATGACGGATCCTCCCGCGGAGGCGGCGGATTCGTTCTTGTTGGCATCAAACGCCATGCTGCTGCGCTCCCACGGGCGGGCTGACGCGTCATTGCCTACATTTGCAGGGCTGTAGCTCCTGGGTGTATCGGCACTTCCTGCGCCTTGAAAAGCAAAAGGCGGCTGGGTGCGTGTTGCAGCGGCACTGTTTGCCGCCCCGCCCTTGAGCTTGCGCATGACAAAACCAATGACCACCATGATCACCAGCGCCAGCAAGGCAAACATGATGATCTGCCCAAAAGCGCCACCCAGACCCAGTGACGAGGCCAGCCAGGCCAGCCCCAGACCTGCAGCCAGGCCGCCGAGCATCGCGCCCCAAGGTTTCTTGGGCGCTGCAGCAGCACCGGCTGCTGGCGCTGCGTTCTGGGTTGGCGGCGTCGCCTGACGCGGCGTCACATTGGTCGATTGCCGGCCAATCGAGCTGCCGCCCCCCATGCGTTTGGCTTCTGCGGGCGAACCCGCCAAAAGCATGCCTGCTGTCAATACGACAGCCAAAATTCCAGACCAAAGTTTCATAACGTCTCCTCTAGTTAAATTCAACACTTGATTCCAACATGCAACGCCACTACGCCGCCCGCCATGTTGTGATAGTCCACATGGCCAAAACCACTATTACGCATAAGGGCTTTCAGCTCCTCCTGCCCCGGATGCATGCGAATCGACTCGGCCAGGTACTGGTAGCTGGAGTCGTCGTTGGCCACCAGTTTGCCAATTCGGGGTAATACCTTGAAGGAATACCAGTCATAAATCTTCTCCAGCGGCTTGGCCACTTTGGAAAACTCTAGCACCAGCAGCTTGCCGCCAGGCTTGAGCACACGGTTCATTTCGCGCAGCGCATCTTCCTTGTGCGTCATGTTGCGCAGCCCGAAAGCCACCGTAACCAGGTCAAAACTGGCATCGGGAAACGGCAATTTCTCCGCATCACACACCAGCGTCGGCAGGCTCACACCGGCATCCAGCAACCGGTTGCGCCCTTCCCTGAGCATGGCTTCGTTGATGTCGGTGTGCACCACACGCCCGCTGGCACCCACCTTGGGCGCAAACGCCAGCGACAAGTCCCCCGTGCCGCCCGCGATATCCAGCACCTGCTGGCCTTCCTTGACGTTGGCCACCAGCACGGTGTAGGCCTTCCAGGCCCGGTGCAAGCCCATCGACATCAAATCGTTCATGACGTCGTACTTTGGGGCCACGGAGTCGAACACACCGCGCACGCGGCGCGCCTTGTCCTGCTCGTCAACAGATTCAAAGCCGAAATGGGTTTTGGTCATAAATTGGATGCTAGAGGGCAAAGCCCGGATTGATTACGACACCCCTGTAAAGATACAGGGTATTGCCGAATTTTATGGTTGAAAACAACACTGGCCGTGCGCTGCGTCAACTCGCCTGAAGCGGCGAATGCAGGGGGGCGCTTTCGGGGAATTGTCAGTGACTGCCGCAGGCATGCGCGCTTGCGACAACCATGGGCGCATCACGGTTCTGGCCGGCCGCCTCAAGCCGGCGCGTGTAGTCGTCCCACAAGCGGCTTTGCTCCGACCCCAGAAAATACAGGTAGTCCCAGGAAAAGATGCCGCTTTCATGGCCATCAGAGAAAACCGGCTTGACCGCGTAGTTGCCGGTAGGCTCCAGTTCCACCACATTCACCTCGCGCTTGCCGGTCTGCAACACCTCTTGCCCCGGGCCATGTCCCTGCACCTCTGCAGACGGCGAGTACACGCGCATCAGCTCAAACGGAATACGGAACTGAGCGCCGTCCGAAAAAGCGATTTCAAGAATACGCGACTGGTTGTGAAGCGTCAGTGCCGTGGGCGTCGGTGCGCCTGCTTGAAGACCTGCCATGGTGATACATCACTTTCTGAAAAATTAAAGGTTCGAGGGCGTCAGCGCGCCAGTTCGTCAGCGATCAGGCGGTTGACATCCCGGCAGCGCGCTGCGAGGGACGCCAGCTTTTCCGCGTCCAGCGGTCGCTGCGGCCCGCCCCAGACCGGCGCCGGAAAGTGGCTGTCCCAGTCGAAGCGGGCAATCACATGCCAATGCAGGTGGGGCACCATATTGCCCAGCGCTGCCAGGTTGATCTTGGTGGGCTGTAATTCGGCGCGCAGCACCCGCTCCACCGCCACGACGGCATTCATGCAGGTGCCGCGCTCCGCCGGCGAAAGATCGGAAAACTCGGCCACATGCTGGGTCCACACCACGCGGTAAAAGGCAGGGAAACCCGCCTCGCTGGCCTGAATGACGCGCAGCAGCCCGTCCCGGAACACCAGCAGGCCACCGTCGGTCTCGCACAGGGGGCAGTCGCTGGCGTTCATGGCCACTTACACCAGAACCCGTTCGATCCCACCCTGGTTGGCCGCTTCCACATACTCCGGCAGCCATTGCTTGCCCAGAATCTGGTTGGCCATTTCGACCACGATGTAATCGGCTTCGAGCAAGCCATTCTTCATGTCATCGCCGTAGCGCGACAGGCCCTGCAGGCAGCTCGGGCAGCTGGTCAGTATCTTGACGTTTTCCTGCTCGCCCAAGGCGCCCGACGCCCGTAGCGCGACTTCGCCCTTTTTCAGCTCCTCTTCCTTGCGAAAGCGGATCTGGGTCGAAATATCGGGCCGCGTCACGCCCAGCGTCCCGGACTCGCCGCAGCAGCGCTCGTTCTTGAGCACGTTGTCGCCAAGCAAGGCCTTGACGGTCTTCATCGGCTCCTGAAGCTTCATCGGGCTGTGGCAGGGATCGTGGTAAAGATAGCCCTTGCCCGGCTCGTCGGTGCGCAGCGTGATGCCCTTTTCCAGCAGGTACTCGTGAATATCGATGATCCGGCTACCCGGGAAAATCTTGTCGAATTCATAGCCCTGGAGCTGGTCGTAGCAGGTGCCGCAACTGACCACCACGGTCTTGATATCGAGGTAATTGAGGGTGTTGGCGACACGGTGGAACAGCACGCGGTTGTCGGTGATGATCTTGTCGGCCTTGTCCAGGTCGCCGCTGCCGCGCTGCGGATAACCGCAGCACAGGTAGCCCGGCGGCAGCACGGTCTGCACGCCGGCGTGCCAGAGCATGGCCTGCGTTGCCAGGCCGACCTGGGAAAACAGGCGCTCCGACCCGCAACCCGGGAAATAAAACACCGCTTCGGTTTCAGCCGTGGTGTTTTTCGGATGCCGGATGATGGGCACGTAATCCTTGTCCTCAATATCAAGCAAGGCACGCGCGGTTTTCTTGGGCAGGCCACCGGGCATTTTCTTGTTGATGAAGTGAATCACCTGCTCCTTGATCGGCGGCTTGCCCACAGAGGCCGGCGGCTTGGCCGTCTGCTTGCGCGCCAGGCGGCCCAGCAAGTCGTTGGCCAGGCGCTGGGCCTTGAAGCCCACGCCCACCATGGCGCTGCGCATGACCTTGATGGTTTGCGGATTGCTGGCATTGAGAAAGAACATGGCAGCCGCATTGCCCGGCCTGAAGGACTTCTGGCCCATCTTGCGCAGCAAGTTACGCATGTTCATCGACACCTGGCCAAAGTCGATATCCACAGGGCAAGGGGTCAGGCACTTGTGGCACAGCGTGCAATGGTCGGCCACATCCTCAAACTCTTCCCAGTGCTTGATGCTGATGCCGCGCCGGGTTTGCTCTTCGTACAAAAAGGCCTCCACCAGCAGCGAGGTGGCCAGGATCTTGTTGCGCGGGCTGTACAGCAGGTTGGCGCGCGGCACATGGGTGGCGCATACCGGCTTGCATTTGCCGCAGCGCAGGCAGTCTTTGACGCTGTCGGCAATCGCGCCGATGTCGCTTTGCTGCATGATCAGCGACTCGTGGCCCATCAGGCCAAAGCTCGGCGTGTAGGCATTGGTCAAATCGGCCTGCAGCCCATGATTACCGGCGGCAAGTAGCTCTGTATTTCGTAGCAACTTGCCTTTGTTAAAGCGCCCTTCCGGATCAATCCGCTGCTTGTATTCCGTGAAGGGGCGCAGTTCCTCGTCGGTCAGGAATTCGAGCTTGGTGATGCCAATGCCGTGTTCGCCGGAAATCACGCCGTCGAGCGAGCGCGCCAGCACCATGATGCGCGCGACCGCTTCATGGGCGGTTTGCAGCATTTCATAGTCGTCGCTGTTGACCGGCAGGTTGGTGTGCACATTGCCGTCGCCCGCATGCATGTGCAGGGCGGCCCATACGCGGCCCTTGAGCACGCGCTTGTGAATGGCGTTGCATTCCTCAAGAATCGGCAAAAACGCACCGCCGCTGAAGATCGCCTGCAGCCGGGCCCGAATCTGGGTTTTCCAGCTGGCGCGCAGCGTGTGGTCCTGCAACTGCGGGAACAGGGCTGGTACGTCCTGCAGCCAGCCGGCCCAGAGGGCGCGTACGTCGGCAATCATGTCCAGCGCCTGGGCGACCCGGTCTTCCAGCAACTCGGCTGACGGAATGTCGTTGGCGTCGTCCGACTTGCCCAAGGGCAGCTTGCCCTTGCGGAAGAAGGCGTCCAGCTCGTCGCACAGCCTGATCTTGTTGCGCAGGCTCAGTTCGATATTGATCTGCTCGATGCCGTCGGTGTATTCGGCCATGCGCGGCAGCGGGATCACCACGTCTTCATTGATCTTGAAGGCGTTGGTGTGGCGCGAAATGGCCGCCGTGCGCTTGCGGTCCAGCCAGAATTTCTTGCGCGCATCCGGGCTGATGGCGACAAAGCCTTCGCCGCGGCGCGAATTGGCGATGCGCACGACTTCCGAGGTCGCGCGCGCCACCGCGTCGGCGTCGTCGCCGGCGATGTCGCCGAACAACACCATTTTCGGCAGGCCGCCGTGGGTCTTGGACTTGGTCGCATAACCGACCGCCTTCAGGTAACGGTCGTCCAGGTGCTCCAGTCCGGCCAGGATGGCGCCGCCGCATTTTTGCTCGGCGAACATGAAGTCCTTGATCTCGACGATGCTGGGAACCGCGTCCTTGGCATTGCCGAAAAACTCCAGGCAGACCGTGCGGGTGTGCGCCGGCATGCGGTGCACGATCCAGCGTGCGCTGGTGATCAGGCCGTCGCAGCCTTCTTTCTGGATGCCGGGCAGGCCGCTCAAAAACTTGTCGGTGACGTCCTTGCCCAGGCCTTCCTTGCGGAAGGTCTTGCCGGGAATGTCAAGCCGCTCGGTGCGGATCGGCGTCTTGCCGTCGGCCTCAAAATAGTTCAGGTCAAAACTCGCCATCTCGGCGTCGTGGATCTTGCCCAGGTTGTGGCCCACGCGGGTCACTTCCAGCCACTGCGCGTCGGGCGTCACCATGCGCCACGACGCCAGGTTGTCCAGCGCCGTGCCCCACAGCACGGCCTTCTTGCCGCCCGCATTCATCGCAATGTTGCCACCTATGCAGGACGCCTCGGCCGAGGTCGGATCGACCGCGAACACAAAACCGCCGCGTTCCGCCGCATCGGCCACGCGCTGCGTGACGACGCCGGCCTCGGTCCAGACCGTGGCGACCGGCTGGTCCAGGCCGGGCAGCGAGACCATTTCGACCTCGGTCATGGCTTCGAGCTTTTCGGTGTTGATGACGGCCGATTTCCAGGTCAGCGGAATCGCGCCGCCGGTGTAGCCGGTGCCGCCGCCGCGCGGAACAATCGTCAGCCCCAGCTCGATGCAGGCCTTGACCAGCCCGGCCATCTCGGTTTCGGTGTCGGGCGTGAGCACCACAAACGGATATTCGACGCGCCAGTCGGTCGCGTCGGTCACATGCGACACGCGGGACAGGCCGTCGAACTTGACGTTGTCCTTCAGGGTCAGCTTGCGCAGCTTGCGCTCGGTCTGCTGACGAAGGGCGGCCATTTCCTCGAACGAGGCCGAAAAGCGGCTCACCGCGCCCCGGGCCGCTTCCAGCAAGTCGCCGACGATGGCATCGCGCTGGCTGTCGGCATCAGGCGTCCGGCGTTTTTCAACCTCGGAGAGGCGGTGCTGCAGGGCGTCCACCAGCAATTTCCGGCGCTTGGGATTCTCAAGCAAGTCATCCTGAAGATACGGGTTGCGCTGGACCACCCAGACGTCACCCAGCACCTCATACAGCATGCGCGCGGACCGCCCCGTGCGGCGCTCGTCCCGCAGCCGATTCAGAAGGTCCCAGGCCCTTGCACCCAGAAGGCGAATGACGACTTCGCGATCGGAAAAGGACGTGTAGTTGTAGGGAATCTCGCGAATGCGGGCTTCGTCTTGCTTTGCGTCATTCGCAAAAACATTTAATTCTTGTAAGGTAATAGGAGCGTTCATGATGAAAAGACAGTCGCTTCGGACCGACCTCCAGCGCTGCGGCGCTATGTTACCGCAGCCCCATCGTCAGAGCAGGCACGCTCTAATAGCCCTCATGCAAAGGCCGCCATGATGCTCAGACACCCGATACCCCCGGAAATCAACACCACGCCCTGGCCTTATCCGTTCTGGATTGCCCACCGCGGCGCCGGAACACTCGCGCCTGAAAACACGCTCGCAGCGTTCCGGCTGGGCGCGCAGTACGGCTACCGCATGTTTGAATGCGATGCCAAACTCAGTGCCGACGGCGTACCGTTTCTCATGCATGACGCCACGCTCGCACGAACGACCAATGCGCACACGCGCCTGGCGGCAGGCGCCAGCGCGGTGGGCGGCGAGCACGCCTGGTCTGCGTTGTCGCAGCTCGACGCGGGCAGCTGGCACTCAGGCGCCTACGCAGGCGAGCCCCTGGCGACGCTGGACAACGCGGCGCGCTTTTGCCTGGCGAACGGCCATGCATTGAACATAGAAATCAAACCCACACCGGGCACGGAGCGGCACACGGGCGGGGTGGTGGCCGCTCATGCAGCGCAACTCTGGCAAAGTGCTGCCCTGCCGCCGTTCCTGACCTCGTTCTCCCCCGAAGCGCTTCAGGGCGCAAGCGACGCCGCCCCCGGCCTGCCGCGCGGCCTGTTGCTGGACACGCTGCGGGACGACTGGCTGGATTCTGCGCGCGCGCTGGGCTGTGTGGCCGTGGTCTGCCACCATGCGCTATGGAACACCACCACCGTAGCCCAGGTCCAGACGGCCGGATTACGGGCCTTGAGCTATACCGTCAACGACGAAGCGGCCGCCCAGCGCCTCGTCGCGCTGGGTACGGACGGCATCATCACCGACCGGATCGATCTGTTCCGCCCCGCCTGAGCGTTGCCGACGGACGCGAGCCCGCCCGCGACTTCGTTGACTCAGGTCAAGCCAGCTGCGCGGTGCAGCCGGCGCTGTCGCCGCCCGCTATTTTTTCCAGCCACCCAGCAGCCACCACTGGCTGGTGGCCATCCCTAACACCAGACCGACGTAGGTGAGCATTTTCCCATCCCGGCCCAACAGTACCAGTCCGGCTAGCAGCAGCAGCATGCCCACTACAAAATTAATAGCTACCTGCCACCACCAGGATTTGGCCACAGGCCTTTTTGAAGAAAAAAATCCAAGAAAAAAACGCGGCAAAACCACCAACAGCAACGCCAGCAGCGCTGCAGGCGCCATGAAATTGAGCAAGTGGTTGATCAGCAGGTAAGCACTCATTGACAGCCATTCAAAAATCGACAAGAAACCCGACAAGACCCCCTGAACACCGCCTGTGAATAGGGCCGCCAAGGAGATTGACGGAGTCCGTGCCCCTTCTTGCCAACTTCAATTTTATAATCAGCACATGTCAGTCTGGGCCCTAGGGCTAAACCATCACACCGCCCCCCTCGATTTGCGTGGGCGATTCGCCTATGCCATCGACCAGATCGAGCCGACCTTGCGCGGCTTGCGCGCGTCACTGGCACGCCCCCCGGAAGCGGCGCTGCTGTCAACCTGCAACCGCACCGAGATCTACTGCGCTGGCGACCACAGCGATCTGACGCACACGATGGAGTGGCTGGCGCACAGCGGCGGCGTCTCAACCGAGCTGCTGCGCGCGCACGCCTACACCCTGCAGGGCGACCAGGCCGCACGCCACGCCTTTCGCGTGGCCAGCGGGCTGGATTCCATGGTGCTGGGCGAGCCGCAGATTCTGGGGCAGATGAAAGACGCGATGCGTGCCGCCGAGGGTGCGGGCGCCATGGGCACCACGCTTCACCAGCTGTTTCAGCGCTCTTTTGCGGTGGCCAAAGAGGTCCGCACCAGCACCGAAATTGGCGCCCACAGCATCAGCATGGCGGCGGCGGCGGTACGGCTGGCCGGCCAGCTGTTTGAAGACCTGGGCGACATCCGGGTACTGTTTGTCGGCGCAGGCGAAATGATTGACCTGGCAGCGACCCACTTTGCCGCCAAAACCCCCAAAGCCATGGCCATTGCCAACCGCACGCTGGAGCGTGGCGAAAAGCTCGCCAGCCGGTTTGGCGCCGAGGTCATGCGCCTGGGCGACTTGCCCAGCCGCCTGCACGAATTTGACGCCGTGATCAGCTGCACCGCCAGCACCCTGCCCATCATTGGCCTGGGTGCGGTGGAGCGCGCACTCAAGCTGCGCAAGCACCGTCCCATCTTCATGGTCGATCTGGCCGTGCCGCGCGACATCGAACCTGAAGTCAAGGATCTGCCCGATGTCTACCTCTACACCGTGGACGACCTGGCGCATGTGGTGCAAACCGGCAAGGACAGCCGGCAGGCCGCCGTCGCCCAGGCCGAGGTCATCATCGATGCAGGGGTGCAGAACTTCATGCACTGGCTGGGCCAGCGGGGGAGCGTTCCGCTGATCCAGCAAATCAATGCACAAGCCGACAGCTGGCGAGCCATGGAAATCGTGCGCGCCAAAAAACTGCTGGCCAAAGGCGAGCCCATTGATGCGGTGCTGGAAGCGCTGTCGCGTGGCCTCACGCAAAAAATGCTGCACGGCACACTGGCAGAACTGCATGCCGGCGACGCGCAAAGCCGCGAAGCCACCGCGCACACTGTGTCCAAGCTTTTTTTGCGCGGCCAGCTGCCCAAAGAACACAAAGAGCGTTAGCGCCGGGGCTTTTTTTCTTGCTGCCGCAGCCCCTGCTGACGGCAACCACCTTTTCTTGCCGGCCACTTCGCCAGCCTGCCCCCTTATTTTTTGGCCCTAGAAGCCCCCCTATTCCATGAAACCGTTTCTTCGCCAAACCCTGGACCGCCAGCTTTTGCGTCTGCATGAGCTGGATGCCCTGCTGTCTGCCAGCGACGTGGTCAGCGACCTGGCACGCTTTCGAGCCCTGACCCGGGAACATGCCGAAACCAGCGTGCTGGCCGATCAGTACAACCAGCTGACGAGCCGCGAAGCCGACCTGGCCAGTGCCGAGAGCATGCTGCTTGAAGCCAAAGCAGATCCCGAGATGGCAGACATGGCCGAGGAAGAGATCGCCGCCGCCAAGGCCGATATCGCCAAGCTGGACCAGGATCTGCAGTTGATGCTGATTCCCAAGGACCCGGATGACGCGCGGGCGGCGTTCATCGAGATCCGCGCCGGCACGGGCGGCGACGAATCCGCGCTGTTTGCGGGCGATCTGTTTCGGCTGTACACCCGGTATGCCGAGCGCAACCGCTGGCAGGTCGAGGTCATCAGCGAATCACAGGGCGAGCTGGGTGGCTACAAGGAAGTGGTGCTGCGCATCGACGGTCCCCCGGATGCGACGGGCGTGGGCGTCTACGGCAAGCTGCGTTTTGAGTCAGGCGGCCACCGCGTGCAGCGCGTGCCCGCGACTGAAACCCAGGGCCGCATCCACACCAGCGCCTGCACCGTGGCCGTGCTGCCCGAACCCGACGAGGCCGTGGCGATCCAGATCAACCCGGCCGACCTGCGGATTGACACCTACCGCGCCAGCGGGGCCGGCGGCCAGCACATCAACAAGACGGATTCGGCGGTACGCATCACCCACCTTCCGACCGGCATCGTGGCCGAGTGCCAGGAAGGCCGCAGCCAGCACGGCAACAAGGCCCAGGCCATGAAGGTGCTCACGGCCCGCATCCATGAAAGAGAACGCTCGGCGCAAGCCGCCAAGGACGCGGCCATGCGCAAGGGACTGATCGGCAGCGGAGACCGCAGCGACCGCATCCGAACCTACAACTTTCCGCAGGGGCGGCTGACCGACCACCGCATCAACCTGACGCTGTACAAGCTGCTGGCCATCATGGAAGGCGACCTGGACGATGTGATCACGGCGCTGCAGGTGGCGCGAGGGGCCGAGTTGCTGGCGGAACTGGAAGACTCGTCATTGCGTTGACGGCTGGCATTTGCATGCATAGAAAATTGATCATTTTAAAATGAACCACGCGACTTGCGCACAGGCCTTGCTGGCCGCCAAAACCCTGGGACTGGATCGGCTGGACGCGCAACTGCTGTTGCTGCACGCGCTCGGCAAGCCCAGCGATGCCCGCGCCTGGCTTCTGGCCCACGATACCGACTTGCTCAGTGACGAGGTCGCGCAGCGCTACCTGGCCTTGACCGTGCGCCGGGCCGGCGGCGAACCGCTGGCCTACATCGTCGGCTACAAGGAGTTTTTTGGCTTGACGCTGCAGGTGGACGCACGCGTGCTGGTGCCCCGGCCTGACACCGAAACACTGGTGCAGTGGTCGCTGGACCTGCTCCAAGCGCCCGGCATGCCGCCTGTCACTCAGGTTCTTGACCTGGGCACTGGCAGCGGCGCGGTTGCGCTGGCGATTGCGCACAGCATGCGGGCTACAGGCCGCCAGGGCAAGGTCGTCGCCGTGGACGCGAGCACTGGCGCGCTAAGCGTTGCCCGTGGCAATGCGCAACAACTAGAACTGGACCTGACATTCATCCAGAGCAGCTGGCTGCAGGAAGTGAGTGGATACTTTCACCTGATTGCCAGTAATCCGCCCTACATCGCCAGTGTCGACCCCCATCTGGCCGCCTTGGCGCACGAGCCGCTGGAGGCTCTCACCGCAGGCATGGACGGCCTGGACGACCTCCGGCAAATTACCCGCCAAGCGCCCGGGCATCTGCACCCGGGCGGCTGGCTCTTGCTGGAGCACGGTTACGACCAGGCCGATGCGGTTCGTCAGTTGCTGGCAGAACAGGGATTTATTCAGGTCCAAAGCCGCCGGGATCTGGCGGGCATTGAACGCTGCTCGGGTGGACAATGGCCTGCTTGACGGCCGAACAAGAACCGAATCAGCGACAGCCCCAGCCCAGCACCGGCCATCAAACGGCGACATAATAAGTTGATTAATGTGGTTTGCAGCCTCCATGTACAGAAAATGGACCGCTCAAAACCTTTTCCACCCGATATGGCCCCCTTCGGCCCCACCTGAAAGACTTCACCATGAGCAACACCGCACCCACGCAGCAACGCATTGAGCAGATCGTCAAATCGAGCGAAGTCGTTCTCTTCATGAAGGGAACCGCCCAATTCCCGATGTGCGGTTTTTCGGGACGCGCCATTCAACTGCTCAAAGCCTGCGGCGTCAGCAAGCCCGCCACAGTGAACGTGCTGGAAGACGAGGAAATCCGTCACGGCATCAAGGAATACAGCAACTGGCCCACCATCCCCCAGCTTTACGTCAAGGGGGAGTTTGTGGGCGGCTCCGACATCATGATGGAAATGTACGAGAGCGGTGAGCTCCAGCAGGTGCTGGGCACGCCCGCTGCCTGAGATCCGAAACTTGAAAGCCCCGCTTGGGGCCTATTTCCCGGCTGATGACCCGACGCTTACCGCTTAACGCGTGTAGCCTGCGCAGGCACCGGCATTCACCCCGCCCTTGCATTCGCGCTTCAGGCGGGCGTTGCGCTCGCCAGTTGTTTCCTCGGAGCCCCTCAGGAACGTCACCTTGCCAACCTGCCCTTTGCGGGCATCGGTAGCGGTCTTTGTCTTGGCTTTGGCTTTTGCAGGTTGGCCCATGGGTTCTGCCGACAGTGCGTGGGGGCTACCCAACACCAAGGCAAGCACTGCAAACAAGACCATGGCCGGCCGGATAAACGAAGACTTCATTTCTGTCTCTCCCTGCATTGAATACATGGCGAATCCTCCGGCTTGGTCAATCCGGCTTGGACCCGGGCTGACGCACTTTCGGATCGCCGTAGGGTTCGTCATCGGGAGGCGCATCAGCAGGCAAGCGAAAGTCTTCACTGGCCCAAGCGCCAAAATCGATATTTTTGCAGCGTTCACTGCAAAAGGGGCGAAAAGGATTGCTTGGCGCGTAAATGCTTTTCCCGCCGCAACCAGGGCACACCACGATCTTGGTCTTGGCGGGCAAAGGGGATTTATCGTTGTTCATGGCGGTCAGGCTCTTCTGCAGCGCAGGACAAGTCAGGCTTGGTACTCAGGCACAAAGCGTCAACTCAAACGCTGAATTATCGCTACTCGCGTGCAGCCGGTCATCGCTTTCATGGCGCATGAGGCGAACTGACACCATCAGGCGGTTGCCGCTAATTTCCGGAATCAGACCCAACGCGGGATTGATGCGCAGCCGCAGCAGCTGAAAAGTGCGGCCTTGCGGCAGCGTCTGCTGGTACTGACCGACTGGCGCCACCACTTTTTGCGGTGCGCCGGAATCGCGCAACAGCCCCAACAAAACACGTATGGATTCCGCCAACGGCACCAGGGGAACAACCCAGCGCTGCAGGTCTTGCTGGCGCGTGGCCGCTGGCAGCTGCTGCCACGCGTAGTAAGCCGGCAAATCAAACTCGCAGGTTCCGCCTGGAATGCCCACGCGGCTCCGAATGCTCATGAGCCAATCATTCTCAGTCAATGACTGCCCGGCTTTGCCCGGGAGATTGCTCAAGGCTAAAAAACAGACTTCCAGCTGACCCGTCACCTTGTCAAGCACAGACTCTGAAATTGCGGGGTTGCCACGGTAGCCATTAAGGACATGTTTCTGCTTTTCGAGGTCTTTCAGCACATCCGTTTTTAAATCGACCCGACTGCCCACATCCATGATCTCAAAAATGGTCGTGATGGCGTAGTGGTGATCCGTCGGACTCTCCCGATCGACCAGCTCACCCAAACGGCGAAACAGATGCTCGAGCCGCAAGTAGGTGCGTATGCGTTCGTTGAAAGGATATTCGTAAAGAATCACAGTGCTAATTTCGTCAGCTTCATGGAAGATGTTTAACCAGCATCATAGCCCGAAGTGCAGACCAAGCTGACGCACCAGCACGGCCAGTGCATCGAGTGATAAGCCATCGTTAAATATGCAACTGTCGGCCGCCGCCAGCCTTTGCGCGCGACTGGCTTGTCCTGCCATGATTTTTTCAACGACCTCTTGCGACCAGCCATTTCGGGCCATGACCCGGGCGATCTGGGTGGCTTCCATGCAGTCGACAACCAGCACATGGTCGACCTGCTGCCGCCAGCGCCCGGACTCCACCAGCAACGGAACATCAAAGACGATGCAGCCCCCTTCGCCCTTGGCCACCGTCACGGCTTGCTCGGACTGGCGCATCACTTCCTGGCCTACCAAGGGGTGGATGATGGCCTCCAGCCTGCGTCTGAGAGAAGGATCACTGAAGGCAAGCTGCCGCATCCGGTCACGGTCCATCGCGCCATCGGCCGTGATGAGATCGTCACCAAACTGCCTTGCAATCTCTTGAAGTGCCAACCCACCCGGCGCCGTGACCTGCCTGGAAATAGCATCGGCATCAATCAGCGTGGCGCCGCTGGCCACGAGGACGCTGGCTACGGTGCTTTTCCCGCTGCCTATGCCGCCAGTCAGGCCTATGCGCAGGATGGGCGGCTGCATCAGCCTATAGACCTGCGAACTTCAGGATGGATTGCGGCCCGAAAATCATGGCGGTGAAACCCGCTCCAGCCAGAAAGGGACCAAACGGCACATAGCCACCTTCCCGCAAACCACCGAAGAATTTCATCGCAATCCCAATGATGGCACCGATCACCGAAGCCATCAGAATCATGGGAACCAGTGCGGGCCAGCCAAACCAGGCCCCCAGCGCCGCAAACAGCTTGAAGTCGCCATAACCCATGCCCTCCTTGCCGGTTGCCAGCTTGAAAGCCCAGTACACCCCCCACAAGGAAAGATAACCGGCCACCACGCCCCAGAGGGCCGTGGGCAAATCGACTGCAGGGTTCCACTGCAACGCCGCCGCAATCAGTCCGCCCCACAGCAAGGGCAAGGTGATGTCGTCAGGCAGCAAGGTGGTGTCCCAGTCAATCACCGCCAGCGCCAGCAGCGCCGCAGAAAACCCGCACCAGATCAGCGCCGTCGGCGTTGCGCCCCAGCGCCAGGCACAAAAGAAAAACAGGCCGCCCGTGACGACTTCAACCAGCGGATAGCGCACACCATAAGGCGTTGCGCATGCCGAACACTTGCCCCGCAGGAAAAGGTAGCTGAACACGGGAATGTTTTCATACCAGCGGATCAGGTGGCCGCAACTGGAACATCGCGAACGCGGCGTCAGCAGGTTGAACTTTTCAGCCTGCGCCAAGGAGATGCCGCCCAGCTCGGAACATTCCTCTGCCCACTGTCGCTCCATCATTTTTGGCACACGGTAAATGACGACGTTCAGGAAGCTGCCAATCAGCAAGCCAAAAATTCCGGCCAGCACGGCGACAAGCCCAGGCCCCAGGTCCAGCAGCGTCATCAAACGACCTGACCCAGTTTGAAGATGGGCAGGTACATCGAAACCACAATGCCGCCAATCAGCGTGCCCAGAAACACAATGATGATGGGCTCCATCAGGCTGGACAGGCCAGCGACCATTTCATCGACTTCGGCTTCATAAAAATCGGCCGCCTTGCCCAGCATATGGTCCACCGAGCCCGCCTCCTCGCCAATCGCGCACATCTGCAGCACCATGGTGGGAAACAGGTTGGCATTGGTCATGGCAGCCGTCAGGCTGGTGCCAGTCGAGACTTCCTGCTGGATTTTTTCGGTCGCATCGGCATACAGTGAATTGCCTGATGCGCCGCCGACGGAGTCGAGTGCTTCGACCAGCGGCACGCCGGCCGCAAACATGGTCGACAAGGTACGGGTCCAGCGGGCAATGACGGACTTTTCTATCAAGGCGCCGAACACCGGCATTTTCAGCAGCAGCCGGTCCATGACTTTCTGCATTTTTTCACTGCGCTTCCAGGCCTGCATGAAAAAATAAAGACTTCCGCCAATACCGCCAAAAATCAGCCACCAGTAAGACACAAAAAATTCGCTGATGGCAATCACGAACAAGGTGGGTGCCGGCAAATCTGCACCGAAGGAGGAGAAAACCTCTTTAAACGCAGGAATCACGAAAATCATGATCACCGCCACCACCACGAAGGCCACCACGACAACGGAAATCGGATACATCAAGGCTGACTTGATTTTTGATTTGATGGCTTCGGTCTTTTCCATATAGACCGCCAGACGGTCCAGCAAGGACTCCAGGATACCGGCCGCTTCGCCCGCCTCGACCAGATTGCAATAAAGCGTATTGAAATACATCGGGTACTTGCGAAAAGCCGCACTCAGGGAGGTCCCGGTCTCGACGTCAGTCCGCACGTCGTTAAGCAGTTTCGTGACACTGACGTTAGGGTTGCCTCGGCCCACAATGTCAAAAGACTGCAGCAAGGGCACGCCGGCCTTCATCATGGTGGCGAGCTGGCGGGTAAAGATGGCAATGTCACGGGGTTTGATGGACTTACCGGCGCGCATGCGGCGTTTTTTGATTTTGCTAGGCAATACGCCCTGCCGACGCAAAGACGACTTGACCTGGCTCTCGCCAGCCGCACGGATTTCGCCGCGTACCTGCTTGCCCCCCCTGTCCTTGCCTTCCCACTCAAAAACAAATTCCTTGATGCCTTTGGATACTGCAGTTGCCATAGTGTCTTCTCGTTTAATGAGGGCCTTCAGCCCATCTCTTCGCTTCAATCACAACCCTGATATCCCGGCTTTTCCACTCGCCAGGCTAGACATTGGTACAGCCCAGCACCTCTTCCAGGGAGGTCATGCCGAGTTTAACTTTGTGCAGACCGGACTGGCGCAGGCTTCTGACGCCTTCAGCATCGGCCTGGGCTGCGATCTCCAGAGCGCTGCCGTCGCGCAGGACAATTCTCTGAATGTCCTCGGAAATCGGCATCACCTGATAAATCCCCACGCGCCCCTTGTAGCCATTGGTACACATGGAGCAACCGATCGGACCGTAAGGCGTCCAGGAGCCATCGACATCGTCCTCCTTGAAGCCTGCCTGCAGCAAGGTTTCGCGCGGAATATCTGCGGGGGCCTTGCAGTGGGAGCACAGGCGCCGCGCCAACCGCTGGGCCGTGATCAAAATGACGCTGGATGCAATATTGAAAGGGGCTATGCCCATGTTGCGCATGCGCGTCAATGTCGATGGCGCATCGTTCGTATGCAGCGTGGACAGGACCAAATGTCCGGTTTGAGCGGCCTTGATGGCGATATCGGCGGTTTCAATATCACGGATTTCGCCCACCATGATGATGTCGGGATCCTGGCGCAAAAATGCTTTCAGCGCCACCGTAAAGGTCATGCCTGCCTTTTCATTCATGCTGACCTGGTTGACACCCGGTAGCGTAATTTCAGCAGGGTCTTCAGCGGTTGCGATGTTGACGCCCGCCTTATTCAGAATATTCAGGCAGGTGTAGAGCGACACCGTTTTACCCGAACCAGTAGGACCTGTGACCAGCACCATGCCATACGGCCGGTGGATAGCCTCCAGCAAGCGATCCTTTTCAACAGGCTCGTATCCCAATGCATCAATGCCCAGCTTGGCGCTGCTCGGATCCAGGATACGAATCACGATCTTTTCACCAAACATGGTTGGCAAGGTACTCACTCGAAAATCAATGACCCGATCAGGACCAATCTTGAGCTTCATCTTGCCGTCTTGCGGCACACGCTTCTCTGAAATATCCAGTTTGGAGATGACCTTGATCCGGGCTGCCAGTTTTTCTTTAATGGCCACGGGTGGAGACGCAATTTCCCTCAACTCACCATCGACACGAAAACGCACACGATAGCTGTGCTCGAATGGCTCAAAATGCAAATCGGATGCGCGCATGTTGAATGCGTCAATCAACATTTTCTGCAGGAATTTGACAACCGGCGCATCTTCAACTTCAGACACGCTGGCACTATTGTCGTCAGCTATTGCCGAATCCGGGGTTTCATCAAATTCGAAATCGTCGCCAATGAGATTTTCCATGGCCTCGGCGGCCGTGGTGTGGGACGCATCCACCAACGTGGACAACTTGTCGTATTCCGCAATAATCCAATCCACCCCCATCTGGGTGGAAAATTTGATTTTTTCGGCGGCATCCTGGTCCGAGGGATCGGCCGTCGCAACAATCAGCCGATTATTGCGTTTACTCAACACAACAATGCGGTAAGCCAGGCAAATCTTGCCATCCAGCAGGCCCTTGGGCAAGCGTTGAACGTCGATAGCGTCGAGATCCAGCAACGGCGCTGCAAACGCGGTCGACATGATGTGCGCCAGGTCAAACGCAGACACTGCGCCCGAACCTGTCAGCTCAGCAATAAAACTGGTTCGCCCGGTTTGCGCTTTGCGGAAAATATCTTCGGCGGTCTTCTGGCCCAGTTTGCCCGCGGCCACCAATGCCCGCCCCAAACCGGGCAGAGCAGTGGAAGATGCTAGTGTGATCGCAGGTTCGGCAACAGCCATGGTTCTCTGTATTGAAGTCAAATGGATATCATCGTCTATAGATTAGAGGGTGTAAATCGAAACCATCCCTGCCATCAAGCCAAGCGTTGGAAGTATGCGAAAAATCCCGTAATCATGGACGCTGCCTTCTGTTAGGAGTCACATCCCGGACGATCGCAAGGTCGCCTGTTGAACAAGTGAAGATGTGCATGGAAGCCATCGTCAGGCCTTGCAGCGGGGGTTTGCTTTTCAGGGCCTATAGGTGTTCGCGCGACCCAAACAAGTAGTCTGCGAGTTCCCCGCCGTCTTTTGTCCTTCCTGACTGCCACGAACAGGTAGCACCTCACGGAATGGTCCGATCTGCGACCGGATTTGATATTCCCAAGTGCAGGAGCCAGGCGCGGGGCTCCGGCACGCCTTGCGCGACCCACGCCAAACGCCTGGGTTAGCGCTTGTCAATGCCCACCCGTAGCGGCGCAGGCGACGGTCCAGCTCCGATCGCGAGATGGCCTTGCACCGTAACGCGCGCATCAAAATGACGATGCCGGGGTTTGAATTTCAAAAGCCCGAGGCAAGTCGGAACTCTCCAGGACTCAGTGCTGCAGTATCTTGTTGAGAAAATCCTTGGTGCGCGCCTGGCGATTCTCAGGGTGGCTGAAAAACTCATCCTTGCTGCAGTCCTCCAGAATCTTGCCGCCCACATCCATGAAAATCACCCGGCTGCCGACCTTTTTGGCAAAACCCATTTCGTGGGTGACCACCATCATGGTCATGCCGTCCTGCGCCAAGCCCATCATGCAGTCCAGCACCTCGCCCACCATCTCGGGGTCCAGCGCGGACGTAGGCTCGTCGAACAACATGGCAATCGGGTCCATGCTCAGCGCCCGGGCAATGGCCACCCGCTGCTGCTGCCCACCTGACAGCTGGCCGGGGAATTTATCTTTGTGGGCCATCAGACCCACACGGTCCAGATATTTCAGCCCGTGTGTCCTGGCCTCGTCGGGGTTGCGGCCCAGCACCTTGATCTGGGCGAGCGTCAGGTTTTCAGTGACGCTCAGATGCGGAAACAACTCAAAGTTCTGAAACACCATGCCGACGCGGCTACGCAGCTTGGGCAGGTCAGTTTTAGGGTCGTGCACAGCCTGGCCATCCACAAAAATCTCACCCTTCTGAAAAGGTTCGAGCGCGTTGATGACCTTGATGAGCGTCGATTTTCCCGAGCCCGAAGGTCCGCAGACCACGACGACTTCACCTTTTTCAATGCGTGTGCTGCAGCTATTGAGCACCTGCACATCACCGTACCATTTGGAAACGTTATTCAACTCAATCATCTGATTCTCCAGTGTGCTTTTTACGACTTATTGTTTCTTGACAACAATAGGTTCAGCGAATGATCGCGATACGGCTTTGCAGCCGCTTGACCAGGTAGGACATACCAAAACAAATTACGAAATAAACCACTGCAGCCAGCAAGTAGGCCTCTTCGCTCCGACCATAAATCTTGCCAGCGGTGGTAAAGCCCTTGAGCAAATCGTAGGCGCCAATGGCATATACCAGCGAGGTGTCCTGAAACAAAATGATGGTCTGCGTCAGCAGCACCGGCACCATGTTCCGAAAAGCCTGCGGCAAAATAATCAAGCGCATGTTCTGGCTGTAGGTCATGCCCAGCGCTCGCCCTGCGTTCACCTGACCACGCGAAATTGACTGAATGCCGGCGCGCATGATCTCGCTGAAATAAGCGGCCTCAAAAGCCACAAAAGTGATCGTGGCCGACAGTTCAGCGCCAATGGGCCGTCCGATGATCGCGGGCACCAGTAGAAAAAACCACAGGATCACCATGACCAGCGGGATGGAGCGCATGCCGTTGACATAAATCGTCGCCGGAATCGCCAGCGCTTTTTTGCCCGACAAACGCATCAGCGCCAGCAGCGTGCCCAGCAGAATGCCGCCCAGCGTCGCAATCACGGTCAGCTGAACGCTGAAAATAAAACCATTCTTGACGAACTTGGAGATGATCTCCCAGTTGAAAAAACTAAGGTCGAGTCCTAGCATGTCAGTGTCCTCCGCCAGCTGACCCGGCCACCACAAAACCGGGTATTTGCATTTTCTTTTCAACCAAAGCCATCATGCGATTCACCGCAAACGCCGAGATCGCATACAGCGCCGTCACCGCGATGTAAATCTCCACGCCACGCGAGGTCTCTTCCTGCGCCTGCATGGCGAACATGGTGAGTTCGGCAATCGACACGGCAAAAGCAACCGAAGAGTTCTTCAGCAGGTTCATTGACTCGCTGGTCAGCGGCGGAATGATCATGCGAAAAGCCATGGGCAAAATCACATACCGATAGGTCTGTGCGGTGGTAAAGCCCAATGCCATGCCGGCATAGCGCTGCCCGCGCGGCAGCGCCTGTACCCCGGCTCGCACCTGCTCTGCAATACGCGCCGAGGTGAAAAATCCGAGCGCCAGCACCACCAGCACAAAGCCAGGCACCTGCATCATGAGCGGAAATATTTTTGGCACTACAAAGTACCAAAGAAAAATCTGCACCAGCAACGGGATATTGCGAAACAACTCCACCCACGCGTTGCCAAGGCGCACCAGCCACGGGCTGTTTGGTAGTGTCCGGAAGGTCCCCATGAGGGCACCCATAAGCATGGCCACTACCCATGCCAGGGCAGCAACGGACAGCGTCCAGCCCCAGGCATCCAGCATCCACTGCAGATAGGTGCGGCCGCCCCCATCGTCGTTCAAAAAGAATTTCCAGTCCCAGTTCATGGCGGCTCCAGCCTGTTGTTATGCGCTGTTGAATCAATCTTCGCAAGATCAAACAACAAACCCCGCCAGAACCATCACCAGCGGGGTTTGTTGGGATCACCGAAAGAATTACTTGGTGACGTAAGCTTCCATCGGCTTGTTATTAGGCGTTGCCCAAGCCGCTTTGATACTCTCGCTCACAGGCAGGCCGACACGGACGTTCTTCGGAGGAATCGGCTCCAGGAACCATTTGTCATAGGTCTTGGCCAATTCGCCCGACTTGATCATGGCCCTGATGGTGTCGTCACCAATTTTCTTGAAAGCCGTGTCGTCCTTGCGAATCATGATGGCAATGGGTTCCACGCTCAGCACTTCGCCGACGATTTTGATGTCAGCGGGGTTCTTGGACGAGGCGATGTTGCCTGCCAGAATGGAGCCGTCCATCACGAATGCGTCGGCACGCCCCGATTCGAGCAGCAGGAAGCTGTCAGCATGGTCCTTGCCGTAGACTTCCTTGAAGTCGACGCCGGTGGCGCGCTCATTTTTGCGCAACGTTTGAACCGACGTGGTGCCGGTCGTGGTTGCTACGTTTTTGCCGTTGAGTTGAGCAATGGATGCAATGCCTGAGTTGGCTTTTACTGCGATGCGGACTTCCTCGACAAAGGTGGTATCAAGAAAAGACACATCCTTGGCGCGGGTCGCGTTGTTGGTGGTCGAACCACACTCGATGTCTACGGTACCGTTTTGGACCAGCGGAATGCGGTTTTGCGAGGTCACCGACTGGTATTTCACTTCAAGCTTGCGGCCCGCTGCTTTTTCCAGATTGGCCACGATGCGGTTGCAAATCTCGACGTGGTAACCGACATACTTGCCGTCACCCAGGGTGTAGGACAAGGCTCCGGACGAATCACGAACGCCCACGGTGACCACGCCCGAAGCTTTTACTTTGGCGACGGTGTCAATGGACTGCGCGAATGCAGCGCCACCGGCAAGAAGGGCGACGGATAAGGCAATTACCTTAAGTTTCATAAAATCTCCAGTAAAAAAAGAACCTATTAACAGACTATTACACACTATTCTAAGGAGCGGGCAACTCCACCTTCCCTGTGTTTACCCGCATTGTGTTGAATCACGTCGACCGAGCCTGAAGGCCAGTGAATTTTTTACACTGCAGAAAAATCGGCCATGCCCAAATGTTTTCAAAATAGTGCAAGCCAAAGGCCAAAACGGCAGACAGACTGCACGCAATGGTTGTGCCAACTCTTGGCTGGACCTTGTATTGCGGTGTCATGAAGCACACGACTGTCAGGCTAAAACAGCGGTGGTGCGACACAGGCGGCACTCAAAATCTGACCGTCCCGTACTTTAAATTTGACCCCGTCAAAATGCCAATGCCGTTTCATGGCACCGTCATGCATTTTTTTTATAACGACTAAGGGTAACTACCAAAGCATAACCTCACCCCTCGCGCTCGCCCACTCCCCTATAGATAGCCGCCGTTTGCGCGTGCATGCAAGCAGATCGATGCCCTGGAGGCCAGGCTTTGCCCCTATGACTGGTTTTGCGACTGCAAATACGCCCATAGCGCCTGGGCATGGGCTTTGGGTACTTTTTTGGAGGCAGGCCGCTCGCGATAGACACGAAGTTCCAGGGTCATCTCAAGATGGCTGCCAGCGCTCACCAGCTTTTTGGCCCGCAACTCCTTCTTGACGTTGCTGATCGGCAAAAATGCGATGCCGTGCCCCTCCAGCGCCATGGCCTTGAGCCCCTCGGCCATGTCGGTTTCATAGACCCGGTCCAGATGAATAGTGGTGCTTGATTGCTTGAGAATGAACTCCACCATTCGGCCCAGGTACGCGCCGGGCGCATACCCGAGATACGGCAATGCATGCCCGATGGCGCCAGGCAGGCTGAACGCCGGCTCGCCAGCCGCATTGGGCCGGCAAAACGGCGCCAGCACCTCCTGGCCCAGTGACACCATTTCATAGCGATCGGGGTCCAACTGGAAGGGTTGGGAATCATGGTGGTAGGTCATCAGCAGGTCGCAACTGCCTTCGACCAGCCGCAACACCGCATCATGCACATTGAGCGCAATCAAGCGGCTTTTCATCGGTCCGAACTTCTCGCGCAGACTGCTGACCCAGGCCGGAAAGAACGTGAAAGCCAGCGAGTGCGGCACCGCAAATTCGATGAAGTCCTGCCCCGCAGAGCTGTGGCCGCGAAGCATGGCCCGAGTGGACTGCAGTCCCTGCAACATTTCCAGCGCCTGGGTATAGAGCGTCTGGCCGGCCGGCGTCAGGCGCGTGGGGTAGGAGCTTCGGTCAACGAGGTCGGTGCCCGCCCATGCTTCCAGCGCCTGAATGCGCCGCGAGAACGCGGGCTGCGTGACGTGGCGCAACTGGGCCGAACGGCTAAAGCTGCGGGTGTCCGCAAGACTGACAAAATCTTCAAGCCATTTGGTTTCCATGGGGCGATTATCGACTTGAGAATACCGCTGGCGACAGGGAAAACGCTACACCCCGACTTCATCCAGAATATGTTCGCTCGCCTGCTGCTGCAGGGCCCACATCTCGGCATAGCGCCCGTTGGCGGCCAGCAGCGCAACGTGGTTGCCGCGCTCAATGACGCGGCCGGCGTCCATCACCAAAATCTCATGCGCGTCCACCACGGTCGAAAGCCTGTGGGCAATCACCAGCGTGGTCTTGTTCTGGGCGGCCGTGCGCAGCTCGGTCTGGATGGCACGCTCGTTGGCCGAATCCAGGGCCGAGGTCGCTTCATCAAAAATCACCATGGGCGGGTTTTTCAGCAAGGTGCGGGCAATGGCCACGCGCTGCTTTTCACCCCCGGACAGTTTCAGGCCGCGCTCACCAACCATGGTTTGGTAGCCCAGGGGCGTGGAGGCGATGAAGGCGTGGATGCGCGCGGCGCGGGCGGCTTCTTCGACCTCTGCATGCGTTGCGCCGGGCTTGCCGTAGGCGATGTTGTATTCGATCGTGTCGTTGAACAGCACGGTGTCTTGCGGCACGATGCCGATGGCACGGCGCACGCTGGCCTGCGTGACCTGCTTGATGTCCTGCCCGGCGATGGTGATGCGGCCTTGCTGCACGTCGTAAAAGCGGTAGAGCAGGCGCGCCAGCGTGGACTTTCCTGCACCCGACGAGCCGACCACCGCCACGGTTTTACCGGGCGGAATTTCAAAGCTGACGTTGTGCAGGATCGGCCTTGCCGGGTCGTAGGCAAAGCTGACGTTTTCAAAGCGGACAGCCGGGGCGCCGTCGATGCGCAGCGGCTGCGCGCCGGGCTCATCGGCAATTTCGCGCTCCCGTTCCATCAGCGTGAACATCTTTTCCAGGTCGGTCAGGCTCTGCTTGATTTCACGGTAAATCACGCCCAGAAACCCCAGCGGAATATAAAGCTGGATCATGAAGGCATTGACCATCACCAGGTCGCCCAGGGTCATGCGGCCATCGACCACGCCTTGCGTGGCCCGCCAAAGCATCGCGACCAGGCCGATGGCAATGATCAGCTGCTGCCCGGCGTTGAGCAGGCTCAGCGTGCGCTGGCTCTTGATGGCGGCGGCGCGGTAACGCTTGAGGTTTTCGTCGTAGCGCAGCGCCTCGAATTCTTCGTTGTTGAAGTACTTGACGGTTTCGTAATTGAGCAGCGAATCAACGGCGCGGCTGTGCGCCGACGAGTCGAGCTCGTTCATGGTTTTGCGGAACTGGGTGCGCCATTCGGTGACCTTGACCGTAAAGAAAATGTAGAACACCAGCGCAATGCCGGTGATGCCGGCAAACCAGACGTCAAACTTGACGGCCAGCAAGGTCAGCACCAGCGTCACTTCAATCAGCGTGGGAATGATGCTGTAGAGCGAATACGAGATCAGCGAATGCACGCCGCGCGTGCCGCGCTCGATGTCGCGCGTCATGCCGCCGGTTTGCCGCTCCAGGTGAAAGCGCAGGCTGAGCGCGTGCAGGTGGCGAAACACCTCCAGCGAAATGCGCCGGGACGCGCCTTCGGTGGCCTTGGCAAACACCAGCTCGCGCAATTCGGTGAACAGCGTGGTTGACAGCCGCAGCAGGCCGTAACCTACTAACAACGCCACCGGTACAACAAGAACGGCCTGCACATCGCCGGGCTTGAAATTCATGGTGTCAACCAGGTTTTTCAGCAGCAGCGGCACGCCCACGTTGGCCAGCTTGGCGCCCACCATGAAGGCCAGCGCCGCCGCCACGCGCCACTTGTATTCCCACAAATAAGGAAACAGCCGCGTCAGCGTGCCCCAGTCTGAACGGGCCGGGCCGGCGGTTGGCCCGCTGGGGGTGGCGGAAGGTGCGGAAAGGGAAGAATCGGCCGTGGTAGCTCGGGAGCGCATGAGTGACAATCGTTGGGAATTTAAAAATTTCTTGTGAGATTGTGCCTATGTCTTCTGAATCCAGCGCCCCGACGGGCAATGCCACAACGGCCAGCGCCCATGCCGACGATAGGTCACTGAGCGCGCAACTGCCCACCGACAAGGAACTGGTCCTCAAGGTGATCCCGATGCCGCGCGACTGCAACGCCCATGGGGACATTTTTGGTGGCTGGGTCATGGCCCAGGTCGACCTGGCGGGCGCGGTGGTGCCGGCGCGCTACGTGGATGGCCGCATGGCCACCGTGGCGGTCAACCAGTTTGTCTTCAAGCAGCCGGTCCGGGTCGGCGACATTTTGTCGTTTTTCTCCAGCGTGACCCGAATTGGCACCACGTCCATCACGGTGCAGGTCGAGGTCTATGCCGAGCGTTTTCGCGCGCAGGGCCGCTATATCAAGGTGACCGAGGCAAGCCTGACCTATGTGGCGATTGACGATTTTGGCAAGCCGCAAAAAATCACCAAGACCGGGGCGCAATCCAATGAATAGTGGCTGGCGAACCTTGCGACCCTTTTATCGCTTCAGGATTTGAGGCGCTGCGAGGCGAATTCGCCTTCGTATTCCTTGGCGAGCGACAGTTTTTCAGCCTCGCTCAGCACCTTGCCAGCCAGCTGAAACACGCCCTGCTCTTCGTCCTCAAGGTGGTGGTAAATCTTGTGGTGCAAGGCTTTGGCCGTGACCAGCCAGGCCGATGCGCTGAAATCGGTGGTATCCAGTTGCTCGATCAGCTTGTCCATCTGGTGATGCTCGGCGATGCCATGGCGCGAAGGCTCCTGCGTCATGTCATGCGCAATCAGCGGGACATAAAAAAATCGCTCCTCGGCAGCCGCATGCGCGGCCAGTTCACGCTTGAGTTCACTGAAAAGCGACATCCTGTCAGGAGAGTCGCCGTGGGTCTGGATCAGGTGGTCAGCCAGCGCGCGCTGGGTGACATGGCTGATGCGCAAGGCTTCAAAAATGTTCATCCGTTCATTATGGGGACCTGGCGGGCCGCCCCGTGTAGGCCAACGGCGGCTTGTATGCCTTTTTTTACGGCAACCTTGCGGCCATTTAACTATCAAATAAATAGCTAAACAATCTTATATTTATTGGGCTTCAGCCATAAAACGTTCAAATCATCGGTTTTCGGCCAAACCCTTGCCAAACGCGCTAAATTAGACCCTATGAAAAAAATCCTCATCCTCGGCGGTACCGGCTTTGTGGGTCGGCATGTTTGCGAAAAACTGGTTGAAGCGCAATGCCGCGTGACCGTGGTCACGCGCCGCCGCCGCAACGCCCAGCACCTGCTGATGCTGCCACTGGTCGACGTGATCGAGGCCCGCGCGCATGACAGCGCCGCGCTGACCCAGCTGCTGGCCGGGCACGACGCCGTGGTCAACCTGATCGCCATATTGCACGGCACGGAAGACGCGTTTGAAAAAATCCATGTGCAGCTGCCGCTGGCGCTGGCGCAGGCCTGCGAGGCCAGCGGCGTGCGGCGCGTCGTGCACATCAGCGCGCTCGGGGCGTCGCTGGATTCGGCCTCGATGTACCAGCGCAGCAAGGCGCGCGGCGAGGCCGTGCTGGCGGGCGCCGGGCTGGACCTGACGGTACTGCGCCCAAGCGTTATTTTTGGCGCTGAAGACAAGTTCCTCAACACCTTTGCCGCGCTGCAGCAGGTGTTTCCGGTCATTCCGCTGGCGGGCAGCCAGGCGCGCTTTCAGCCGGTATGGGTCGAGGACGTGGCGCGCGCGGTCGTGCACTGCCTGCAGACGCCGGGCACCATTGGCAAGGTGTATGAAATCTGCGGACCCGAGGTGTTCACGCTCAAGCAGCTGGTGGAGCTGGCCGGGCGCTACGCCGGCATCAACGGCGGCAAGGGCCGTACCGTGATCGGACTGCCCGACGCACTGGCGCGCGTTCAGGCCAGGCTGATGGAACTGGCACCAGGCGAGCCGGTGCTGAGCCGCGACAACCTCGACGCCATGAAGACCGACAACGTGGCCAGCGGCCAGTTGCCCGGCCTGCAGGCGCTGGGCATCGAGCCCGCCGCACTGGCGGCCATTGGCCCGAGCTACCTGGGCGCACAAGGCTTGCGCAGCGGCCTGATGGCCAAGCGAAAAACCGCCGGACGTTTTTAAGCCACAGCCCCCACCGCTGGAAAAGAAACGTACATCCCGTCAGCAGATCGGACCTCCATGCTAAAGCTCTACATCGGCAACAAAAACTATTCTTCCTGGTCCATGCGGCCGTGGGTGCTGCTCAAGCAGGCCGGCATTCCTTTCGAGGAAATCAAGCTGCGCTTTGATTCCTTTGACGCCGATTCGGGCTTCAAGACCCAGATAGGCCCGGTCAGCCCCGCAGGCAAGGTGCCCGCGCTGGACGACGACGGTCTGGTGGTCTGGGATTCGCTGGCGA
>NZ_JADMJK010000110.1:0-5198 GCF_018780625.1 Polaromonas sp.
GCAACCTGGCGGCGGCCTATGGCATCGCCGTGACCACCGACATGCTGATCACCACCGTACTGACCTTTTACGTGATTCGCTACGGCTGGAAGTATCCCCTTGCGCTGTGCATTGCGGCCACCAGCGTGTTTTTTGCCGTCGATTTCGCGTTTTTTGCGTCCAACCTGATGAAGCTGTTCGCCGGCGGCTGGTTCCCGCTGGTGATTGGCGGCATCGTCTTCACGCTGATGATCACCTGGAAGGAAGGCCGCCGCATCCTGAACGAAAAGCTGCGCGCCGACGCGATTGACCTGCCGAGTTTCCTGGACGCCGTGTTTATCAATCCGCCCTTGCGGGTTGAAGGCACCGCTGTCTTCCTGACCGCCGAGCCGGGCATCGTGCCCAATGCCATGCTGCACAACCTCAAGCACAACAAGGTGCTGCATCAGCAAAACCTGTTTGTCACGGTGCGCAACCACGAGGTGCCCTGGATCGGCATGGACAAGCGGCTGGAAGTGGAGTCGCTGGGCCATGACTGCTGGCAGGTCACGGTCAACTACGGGTTCAAGAACGACCTGGACCTGCCCAAGGCGCTGCAGCAGATCAAGAACCGCGGCTGCCAGCTCGAGCCGATGACGACGAGTTACTTCCTGTCGCGCGACACGGTGATTCCAACCATTGGCACCGGCATGTCGCAGTGGCGTGAAAAGCTGTTTGCGCAGATGCACCACAACGCCAGTGGCGCGGCAGACTTCCTGAACCTGCCCAACAACTCGGTGGTGGAACTGGGCAGCAAGATCGAGATTTGAGTTGGATTTTCGTGGTGGCTGGCTGGCTGGCTGGTAGGCACGGGGGCAATAGTCAGCTGGCAGGGCAGCCACACCGAAAACCCTCGCTGCGCTGCTACCAGACGAGCCACACCACATTGTCCGGTTTTTCCCGGCTCTGCACCGACCGGTGCTGGCTTTGCAGGTCCTGGGTCAGGACGCGCAAGGGCATCCTGAAATCCTTGCCTGTCCTGGCGAGCGTGATCATGCCGCCGGGGTGAAGCAGTCGCTCCGTTGCCACCATGCCAATCCATAGCGGGCGCGCTGGCAGTGCCGGGTCCGGTCTGACCTCCCGGCCCGATGGCCAGAGCCGAAGCACCAGGCGCTCATCGGGATGGATCATCTTGATAACGGTAATCCTGGGTGCTTCGCCTTGATCAAATTTGGGCAACACCGGGAGTTGCTGGATCTGCGCAGTGGGCAGCAGCCAGAGCAACGAGGACTTCAGGGTCCAGGTTTCGGGCGTTTGCCATCCGGAGGCCCGCAGCGACTCAGCCATCTGTCCTGCCGTCCCCGCCCACTGAAGCGCAAAAGGCTCCTCCATCTCCCCGCCCAGCTCGGCGCGCGATGCGGGCAGTTGGCGCCATCCGGCGCCCGTCCAGTCCTCAAGGGGTAGGGTTTCCAGTGCTGGGTGGAATGCATAGCGTTCGACATCGGCCCGGTAGCGATCTCCGGCATAAAAGCCGGCCGTCAGCCCCAGCGCAGCCAGGGCCACCAGTAAAAGCGGCCACGGTCTCACCCGCTCATGGGTCGCATGATGAAGGTAGGCAATGCTGAGCAACGCCACCCAGGCCAAGCCCAGGCTCATGCCTGCCAACACGTCAGAAAACCAATGCACGCCCAGGTAAAGACGTGAAAATGCGATCAAGGTGATGCTGGCAGCAGCCAGCAGCGTGATCGCAATTTTTCCCCGGTCCGATTTTCCGTGCGCGAACAGGAATGCCAGAAAACCGAAGGCTACGATGCTTGACGTGGCGTGCCCGCTCGGAAATGAAAACTGCGCCAGGCCCGTGTAAATATTGTGGGGCCGCGCACGTCCCAGCGTGTATTTCAGCAGCACCACAAGAATCTCGGCAATACCGTTTGCCGCGAGCCAGTAGCCAAGCGTTCGCCACCGTCGTCCGATGGCAAAGAACAGCGACACGCCTGAAATGAGAAAAGCAGCGCCCACCGCGCCCCCCGCCTCGGTCACTGCCACCATGAGGTGGTCGCCCCATGCCGTGCGCAGCTCCTGCAGTGCCAGGTAAATCATTTGATCGACCTGGATCAGGGGATCGTTCGACGTGACGTCTTCCACAATGCCCAGAAACAGCCAGGCGCCGCCAATCAGGAGCAGCGCTGCCGTCAGCAAGGCGGGGGACTCCGCCCTGGCGGGATCCAGCAGTGACAGGACGACGGATGCGAAGGGACCCGGTTTCTGGTGCGCATGCGCCACAGCGCGGTGCCGAAGCGACTGCAAGCGGGGCCAGCCCCGGTGATACGCGATCTGGACCAGCCTGCTGGTGGCCCATAAAAACGCCGCGAGGATGAGCAGCATCACGACCAGTCTGGCGCTCACGGCGCCGGCCAGCGCCAGCGAGGCGCCAAAAAGCAGGCCTGGCAGGAGGTGGGCGGCCGCCCACGCCAGCGCCGACAACAGGTTCATGGCATAAAACTGTCTGGCCGGCATGCCCGCCATGCCCGCCACCACAGGAACGATGGCCCGCACCGGTCCAAGGAAGCGAGCGAGAAACACGCTCTTGCCACCGTTTTTCTCAAAATAAAGCTGACCCCGTTCAAACAATGCGGGGAATTTTTTCATCGGCCAAGCGGTGCGAATGCGGTCCTGGAAATGATGTCCAAGCCAATAACTGATGCCGTCACCCATGATGGCGCCGGATACAGCCATCGCTGCGCTCCACCAGGGGTTGAGTTCGCCGAGTCCGATCAGCATCCCTGCGGCGAAAACGATGGTGCTGCCTGGAACAACCGTGCCAATCACGGCCAAGGCCTCCAGCAGCGACGCCGCAAAGATGGCGCCCAGCGCCAGTTGCGGGTGTGCTGAAAAGTAAGCGATCAGCGCGTGTAAATGCGACTCCATCAGAAAATTTGCCCCGTGATCAATGCGAATTAAAGTTGCATCTTGGCAGCTTTGTCATGCGCACCTCAGCGGCCGCCGGCGCGGTCGCGCTGTTTGTACAACAATACGGGCCAGTACGCCACGCGCCCTTGCCGCATTCGGCGCCATCCAACCGGACCCCATCCCCAACACGCCATGAATATTCTCTTTATTGCCGATCCCCTTGCGTCCTTCCAGATCTACAAGGACACCACCTTTGCCATGATGCGCGAGGCGCAACAGCGCGGCCACCGCATCAGCGCCTGCGAGCCGCAGGACCTGATGTGGCAGCGCGGCGCGGCCGTGACGGCCCATGTGCGCGACATCACGCTGACGGGCGATGCGGTGAAGTGGTTTGAAGAAAACGGCGCGCGCGCCGTGGCCCTGAAGGACTTTGACGCGGTGCTGATGCGCAAGGACCCGCCGTTTGACAGCGAGTATTTCTATGCCACCCACCTGCTTGAGCAGGCCGAGCGCGAGGGCGCGAAGGTGTTCAACAAGCCGCGTGCGCTGCGCGACCACCCTGAAAAGCTCGCCATCATGGAGTTTCCGCAGTTCATCGGCCCCACCCTGGTGACGCGCGATGCCGAGGACATCAAGCGCTTTCATGCCGAGCACCAGGACATCATCTTGAAGCCGCTTGACGGCATGGGCGGCATGGGCATTTTTCGCGTCGGCCCCGACGGGCTGAACCTGGGGTCTATCACCGAGACGCTGAACCGCCATGGCGCCCTGAGCCTGATGGTGCAAAAATTCCTGCCCGAAATCGTGGACGGCGACAAGCGGGTGCTCATCATCGGCGGCAAGCCGGTGCCTTACTGCCTGGCACGCATTCCGCAGGGCAGCGAAGTGCGCGGTAATCTGGCCGCTGGCGGCAAGGGCGTGGCCCGGCCGCTCTCGGCGCGTGACCGTGAAATCGGCGAGGCGCTCGGCCCCATCCTGTTCAGCCGCGGCCTGCTGCTGGCCGGCGTCGATGTGATTGGCGACTGCGTGACCGAAATCAACGTCACCAGCCCGACCTGCTTTCAGGAAATCTTTGACCAGACCGGGTTTGACGTGGCGGCCATGTTCATCGACGCGCTGGAGCAGGCGGTGCGCGCTGGTTGATGGCTACGTCAAAGCCAGGCGCGTGGGGCGCATTGCAGCCCTCACGCGCTTTGCCTGGATACCCGCCTGAACGGCTTAAAAAGTAGGCGGCCAGTAGCAAACGGTCTGTTGTCCTGCACTGGAGTCAGAGACCGAAGGCGAAAAGCCGCGCGCACGGCTGGACTGAAACGCGGACTCGGCTGCCGTGGTGTTGGTGCAGCTGCTGACGTAATCCAGCGTTCCAATCCAGAACTTGCGCCCGCCCGGCGCCAGGTTCATGCCGGACCAGCTCACCAGTTCGGCTTCGGCGCCCGCGTCGTAGGTGGGCTTGTAAACCTCCTCATGCGCGATACCGTCGAGCAGGCTGGGGAAGGCCACCGTGCCGGATGCGCCGGTTGCCTGGCCGAGGCGGGTCTTGTTGCTGGTCGCGTTCTGCATCACAAACAGCATCGACGGGTATTTGTCCCGCAGTTTGGCAATCAGGTTCAGGCCGCCCTGGCTGCATTGGGCGTCACACGGGCCGTTGGTGGTGTTGGTGCCGTGCTCGACAATTTCCATGTTGTCGAAGTAAAAACCGTCCACACCCTGCGCGACGAGCCGGGGCACGATGTAGTTGATGACCAGGTTTTGATAGTCCGCATTGCCGACGTTCATCCAGACTTCATTGCTGTAGCCTGAATAGGCGCCCAGTTGAGCCGCCTTGTTGGCCGAGCAGGAGAGGAATCCGGTGGGAACCGTTGACCAGTAGCCACGGAAGTTTTCGCAGGAACCCAGATTGAGGTAGCTCAAGACTTTGTTGGCGCCGCTGTTTTTCAGCGTTGTGATCTGGCTGGCGGTGAAGTTGCCCATGTCCGGGTCTGCGTCAATGTCCATGATGCGGAACGTCGCTGCCAGTTTGGGCAGGTCGATGGTGTTCGCTGTTCCATAGAAGGAAGCCCACGGACCGGCATTGGGGAAGCCCCGGCTGGCCGCCGTGGTTGCGGTGGTGGTAGTGGTAGTGGTGGTGGTCGTTGGCGCAGTCGTCGTAGTCGTCGTCGTTTGGTTCTGGCGTTTCGACGTCTTGGTGGGTGACGAGTCTGTCGTGGTGGAGGTGTCGCCGATGATGGTCAGCGTGCGGCCCTGGGCGGTGAAGGCACCTGCCAGCGCAACGAGTACGGCGGCATGGCGCAGGGTGGTGGCAAGGCGGCTGCGTATGGAACGGCCATGAA
>NZ_JADMJK010000110.1:5298-6640 GCF_018780625.1 Polaromonas sp.
CTTGCCGGTGTTTACCCGACTTGCGGGCGCAGATGGAAATCAGCAAAATGCTCGCTTATCCATTCCTTGCAACGCCATCTCGCATGAACCGACTTCCTCCATGACCGATTTATCTCCAGACCTTGCGGCCGCCACGTTTGCCAAGACGGCAGCGGGTATTCAGGAAATCCAGAACCGCGCACTGGGCTTGCCGCCGATGACACGCCGTCTGCTGGTGCTGGTGGATGGAAAACGCAGCGGCAAGGAGCTGGCGGCCTTTGCCTCGGGCCATGACGCGGTCGACATTCTGGGCCAGTTGCTGGCACAAGGCTGTATTGAAGCGCTGGCGGTCGCTGAAGCCGCGCCGGTGGCCGCCCCAGCACCAGCGGGCGCTGCGGAGTTGTCCGGCCTGCCCCAGGCTTCCGCGCGCAGCGCCAAGGACATAGAGATGGCGCGCAACTTCATGACCAACACCATCAACACCATGTTTGGCCAGAACATGCGCCTGACCCTGATCGAGGCCATCTTTTCCGCCCGTACGGCCGACGACTTGCGCCAGGTTTACCCGGTATGGGCCGAGACCATGGCCTCCCTCGGCGTTGGCGCCAAGCGCCTGCCGGAACTGCGCCAGAAACTGTTCCAGGTGCTGTGAAGCACCCCATTAAAACGGCTGCAGCGCGCCGTCCACAAACACCTTGAGTTCGCCGGGTGCAAACGCCGTCCATTGCTCGTTCGTGGTCAGCGGCGCGGTTACCACCACGGCCACCTGGTCGCTGGGTGCGGCGTGCTCGGCAAAGTTGACGCTCACGTCTTCGTCGCTCAGCGTGGCGTGGGCAAACGGGTGGCGGCGCTCCACGTAGACCAGGCTGGTCGAGGCGTGGGCCCACAGTGCCTGCCCGTTGCTGAGCAGGAAATTGAAGGTGCCATGCATGGCAATCTGCGCGGCCAGTTCGCGCAGCGTGAGGCTCAGTTCCTGCACGCTGGGCACGTCCGCATGGGATTTGGCCAGCTCCTGCATGATCCAGCAAAAAGCCCGTTCGCTGTCGGTGTTGCCCACGGGCCGGAAGCTGCCGTGCAGCCGGGGCGCGAAGTCTTTCAGGTCGCCGTTGTGCGCAAACACCCAGTAGCGGCCCCACAGTTCGCGCACAAAGGGGTGGCAGTTCTCCAGCGCGACCTGGCCTTGCGTGGCCTTGCGGATGTGGGCAATGACGTTGCGGCTCTTGATCGGGTAGCTGCGAATCAGCTCGGCCACGGGCGACGCGCAGGCCGGCAGGTGGTCGATGAAGTGGCGCAGCCCCTTGTCGCCGCCGGTGCTGCCCTTGCTGCTGTCGCCTTCAAAAAACGCAATGCCCCAGCCGTCGGC
>NZ_JADMJK010000132.1 GCF_018780625.1 Polaromonas sp.
TCCTGCGCGATCTGCACGGTTTGCAGCGGCGTTTGCAGCGTGTACACCCGGTAGCGGTTGCCGTGCGCCTCGACGTCTGAAAACCCCAGCACCGCGCGCGGCGGCAGGGCCGAGCGGGTGGAACGAAATATCTGCGTGCCGTCCTGCCCCCAGATCTGCACATACAGGTCATAGGCGGAATCATCCTCATCCTGAGCCTGCGGCAGGCCCAGCGGAATGCCGCTGCGCAGTGAACGCGCCATTTGCTGCAGATGGTCGTCAAACATCGCGTCGACCTGCCGCAGCGCGCCCCGGTAAGCCGTGACGGCCTGCAGCACGGCCGCCAGCAAAATGGCCACCAGTACAAACCAGAGGAGCCTCTTGCGCAAAGAGTGGGTGCTGCTCATTCCCTGGGCACCACGTAGCCCAGGCCGCGCACGGTCTGGATCAATTCGCTGCCGAGTTTTTTGCGAACGCCGTGGATATAGACCTCGACCGCGTTGCTGCTGATGTCGTCCTTCCAGCTGTAGAGCTTTTCTTCCAGCTGCGTGCGCGACAGCACCGCGCCAGGGCGGGCCAGCAGCGGCTCCAGCACGGCCCATTCGCGCGCCGACAGCGACACCTGCTGGCCCTGCACCGTGGCCTCGCGGGTGGCCGGGTTCAGGCGCACGCCCTTGTGTTCAAACACCGGCTCGCCCCGGCCGGCGCTGCGCCGCAGCAGGGCGCGAATGCGCGCCAGCAACTCGTCAATGTCATAGGGCTTGACCACATAGTCATCGGCGCCGGCATCCAGCCCGGCAATGCGGTCGCCGACCGCGTCGCGCGCCGTGGCGACCAGCACAGGAACGGCAGCGCGCCGGGCCCGCAGCGCGCGCAGCACGTCCAGGCCGTCGCGCTTGGGCAGGCCCAGGTCGAGTAGCACCAGGTCGTACGTCTCGGTTTTAAGGGCCGCATCGGCCATGACGCCGTCGCGCACCCAGTCCACGGCGTAGTGCTCGGCACGCAGCACTTGCAGCACGGCTTCGCCAATCATGGCGTCGTCTTCAACCAGCAGTAAGCGCATCGGTGAGTCCTTGAGAAGTGGCACAGTCTGGCGTGTGTAGCTTAGACGGGACTTAAAACGCTTGCTTGTGGCGCTGGCGCACAGGTGTCCAGATGTCCAGATTTGTAGCTGAGACAGCGTTTTAGTCGATGCCCGAACCCTCATGGCATGCACATCGTGACAACAACTAAACCCCGCGCGCGGGTTCACCCGCATCGCAACGATCAGGACGGTCATGTGATTGATCGGAGCCTATAAAGAGCAGCGGCCAGTAAACGTGCGGTTCTACCGCGCTGCAGGCCCCAAACCCGCCAGCCCTCAGCGGATGACGCGCTCAGACTGCACCGTCGTCGCGGGGATTTGCATGAACTCGAACAAGGTCTCTGTCACCTGCTGGGTCCGGGATGGGCTGGCGTTGCCCTGGTAGACCGTGTGGCGCAGCAACTCCGAGAGGTTGAGCGAGAGGCCCACATAGGCGTTGCGGGTCGGCGGCGCCAGCGCGCCGGGGCCGGCATCGAAGTTGCGCGCGCCGTAGCCGACGTTGATTTCAAGGTACTTGAGCAGCGGGTGCCGCTTGAGCGCCGGCACGCCGCTGGCCTTGAGCACCAGAAGGTAGCGCTGGCTGGAATAGTCGCCAAACGGATCGAACTGGCGCCCGCCTGACGGCGAGCTGTATTGAAGCCGCAGGTCGACCAGCGCGTCCAGTTCGGGGTTGCGCTCCAGCACATAGGCCAGCGCACCGCCGGCCAGATTGGCCAGGGCATCTTCTTTGGAAAAGCGCCATTTCCGCGAGAAGCCGTCGATCAGCTCGACCCCCATCAAGGTGCCGACCGAGGTCCAAAGGCCCAGCTTCAGGGCGGTGCTGGAGTCGTGTCCCGCCCACTCGAAGGCCTGCGTCAGCAGCCGGCTGCCAGAGTAGGCAAACATGGCATGGCCAAGCTTGTCGGCGCCGCCATAGCGCGTGTCCTGGCCAAACCAGCCTTCGCGGGCGGTCTTGAAGCCGCCGCCGAAACCGTCTTTCCACCACTTGGCGCGCCCGTAGGCCAGCGTTCCACCGATCGTGGCGGTCATCAGTGCTGCCGTGCGAAGGCGCGTGGTCCTTTCGCTGACCGCTGGTGCGCGTGCAAGTGGCGTGGCGGCAGGTGCCTCGTCCGCAGGCGTTCGCGGCGCATCGACAGCTTCTGTTGTTTCGGCGATATCGGCGTCGCCCGGCGCAGCAGCCCCCAGGTCATCCTGCTGCGCCATCGCAAGCTGCGTGGCGAAGATCAGGGGCAGTGCCAGCGCAGCAACAGGCTGCAGCCTTCGTGTTGTCCAGGGGGTGTCTGTGCGCATGGACAAGAGCCTAGGCGCGCCTCCTGTGCCTGGAATTGATCTGGCGCAATTTGCGGTTTGAATGGCCCACGATCATGGCAACAAGCCAAAGCGTATGCCGATAAAGCCTTTGCAAAAGACCAAATCGTTACATCAATTTGATTGATGAAAATCGAGTTCGACGTTTTTAAAAACGAGAGGAACATTCATCAGCGAAGTCTGCAGTTTGAGCGTGTTGCCGACTTTGATTTCAACACCGCCATCGTGCAGCAGGATATACGGCTACATGTGCTGTGCTTCACGCCGATTGATGGCGGTATCCGCGTGATCAGTTTTCGCAAGGCCAACCCTCGGGAGATCAGAAGTTATGAACAAGCGCCCCCCACTCATTGATAAAAACGGTGAAGTCCGTGAACTGACGGCCGAAGACATGCGGCTGTTCAAGCCCGCCCACGAAGTGTTGCCGCCTGCGCTGCAAAAGACGCTGGGCATGCGTGTGCGCGGGCCGCAAAAGGCGCTACCCAAGGTCTCCACCACTATTCGCCTGTCGCCCGAGGTGGTCGAAGCTTTCCGGGCGGGGACGGCTGGCAAACGCGCATTGATGCGGCGCTCAAGGACTGGCTGCGGACGCACTCGCCGGTGTGAAGCTTGTGCCCTTGTCAATGCGGTGGCTGGGTTGCTTTCTTGATTGTGAAATTGGCGACGGACCACAATTTTTCAAAAATTGCCTGGACAGTCAGGCGATTTCGCCTCAAAATACACACATTAAAGTGTGTACAAAGGAGGACTTTCATGTCAGCAACGATCAGCCGTGTCTTTATGAATGGCAACAGCCAGGCGGTTCGGATTCCCCAGGAATTCAGGCTGGACACCAGCCGGGTGGAAATTTTCCGCAACGCCGATGGCGACCTGGTGCTGCACCCCGTGCCCGCCGACCGGGGTGCTGCCTTGCTTGATGCCCTGAAGGGCTTCGACGATGAATTTGTCGCCCTGCTGGAAGCCGGGCGGCGCGAGCAGCTTCCCATGCAGGAACGGGAGTCGCTGTGAAGTACATGCTTGACACCAATATCCTGATTTACCTCATCAAGAATAAGCCGCCCATCGTTGCCGAGCGCGTGAATGCGATCGGCAACGGCGCCGAGTTATGCATGTCGTTTTTCACATTTGCCGAGTTGCTGATGGGCGCCGAGCGCAGCACCAGAAAAGCCGATGTGCTGCGCCGCCTGGACGCGCTGACCCGCGTGGTGCCGGTGCGCTACGGCGTGAACCGTGCCATTTGCGAGCACTATGCCGTGCAGTTCACGCGGCTGAGGGCAGCGGGCACGCCGATTGGCGCGAATGATTTATGGATTGCCAGCCACGCCCTGGCCGATGACTGCACGCTGGTGACGAACAACACGCGTGAATTCGAGCGCGTGGCGGGCTTGCGGCTGGAAAACTGGGCGCAGGGTTCGGGGCTGTAGCCCTTGAGGGCCTAGCTACCCCAGCCGCACCCGGTGCCGCGCAATCTGCGCCCGCACCTGCGCGGGCGCCGTGCCGCCCAGGATGTTGCGGGCGTTCAGCGAGCCGCGCAGGCTCAGCACGTCGTACACATCTTTTTCAATGCTGGGGCTGAACTGCTGCAGCACTTCGAGCGGCAGCTCCGACAGGTCGACGTTGTGTGAAATCGCGGCCTTGACGGCGTGCGCCACGGTTTCGTGGGCGTCGCGAAAGGGCAGGCCTTTCTTGGTCATGTAGTCGGCCAGGTCGGTGGCGGTGGCGTAGCCCTTGAGGGCGGCGCGTTCCATGGCTTCGGGCTTGACGGTGATGCCGCCCACCATTTCGGCAAAAATGCGCAGCGTGTCTTTGAGCGTGTCCACGGTGTCAAACAGCGGCTCCTTGTCTTCCTGGTTGTCCTTGTTGTAGGCCAGCGGCTGGCCTTTCATCAGGGTGATCAGGCCCATCAGGTGGCCGACGACGCGGCCAGTCTTGCCGCGTGCCAGTTCTGGCACGTCGGGGTTTTTCTTTTGCGGCATGATCGACGAGCCGGTGCAAAAGCGGTCGGCGATGTCGATGAAGCCAAAGCTCTGGCTCATCCACAGCACCAGTTCCTCGCTCAGGCGGCTGATGTGCACCATGGCCAGCGACGCGGCAGCGGTGAACTCAATCGCAAAGTCGCGGTCGCTCACCGCGTCCAGGCTGTTCTGGCAGACCTGCGGCTGGCCTTGCGCGTCGACCATGCCCAGCGTGCGGGCCACGCGCTCGCGGTCCAGCGGGTAGCTGGTGCCGGCCAGCGCGGCGGCGCCCAGCGGCAGGCGGTTGACGCGCTTGCGCACGTCCTGCATGCGCTCGGCGTCGCGGGCAAACATTTCCACGTAGGCCAGCATGTGGTGGCCAAAGCTCACGGGCTGGGCTACCTGCAGGTGGGTAAAGCCCGGCAGAATCACGTCGACGTTTTTCTCGGCAATGTCGACCAGCGCGGTCTGGAATTCGGCGAGCAGGGCGCTGATCAGGTCAATCTCGCCGCGCAGCCAGAGCCGCACATCGGTGGCGACCTGGTCGTTTCTGGAGCGGCCGGTGTGCAGGCGCTTGCCGGCGTCGCCCACGATTTGTGTCAGGCGCGCCTCGATGTTCAGGTGCACGTCTTCCAGGTCCAGCTTCCATTCAAATGCGCCGGATTCGATATCGGCGGTGATTTGCGCCATGCCGCGCTGGATGGAGGCATAGTCGGCGGGGGCAATGATTTGTTGCGCGGCCAGCATTTCTGCGTGGGCCAGGGAGCCGGCGATGTCGGCCTGCCACAGGCGTTTGTCAAAAAACACGCTGGCCGTGTAGCGCTTGACCAGGTCGCTCATGGGCTCTGAAAACAGGGCAGACCAGGCTTGGGATTTCTTGTCGAATTGATTCACTGTGGGCTTTCTTTGGGGGCGCAGGCGGCTCGGGTCGCGCGCGGGGTGGACAAGTTTGCGGCGGGGATGCGGCTTGCCGGTGTTTCAACCGATGGTGCAAAGGCCATGAGCGGTGCAATACTCGAACACTTTATTTTATCTGCGCGCCGTGCGGCCCTTCAACCCACGGACCCGCCTGCCCTGAAGGCTGAAACGAGTCCAATGCCCTGCGCCCCACCGATGAAACCGATGACTTCCCTGCGTTTTGAAGATTCCACGCTGCATGGCAGCCTGCTCCCGGAGGGCGGGGAGACGGCGCCGCACCTTGTGGCGCGCGCGCGCATGTTTGACGCCTGCCATGTCGGGGTGGTGCTGCGGGTGGTGCTGTTTGTGGAGGCGGTCGTGGGCGTGGCGGCCCTGTTTGCGACTGGTCAGGTCGCCGAGTGGCTGCTGCGATTTTCTTTGCTGACAGGGGGTGTGTTGCCCGCCACGTTGGGCTGGCTGATCGTGGTTTGCCTCCTCAAGGCGCCGCTCAACCGGCTGGCGCCCGCGCTTCAGTGGCTTGCGGGCATGGCGCTGGGTGCTGTCGTCGGGCTATATGGTTGCGGCCTGCTGGCCCTGATGGGGCTGCTGAATTCGTTGTCCTGGGGGGGCAGCGCCGCATCGGGTGCGCTGCTGTCGTCAGTGGTGATGGCGGGGCTGGTCTGGCGCGCCAAGGCCAGCACCCCGGCGGCCACGGCAGCCCGCCTGGCCGAACTGCAGTCGCGCATCCGTCCGCATTTCCTGTTCAACACGCTCAACAGCGCCATTGCGCTGGTGCGCGCCGAGCCGGCCAAGGCCGAGGCGGTGCTGGAGGATTTGAGCGAGCTGTTTCGCCATGCGCTGGCCGACCCGGCCGAGTCCGTCACCTTGGGCCAGGAAGTCGCGCTGGCGCAGCGTTACCTGGCGATCGAGAAAATCCGCTTTGGCGACCGCTTGCAGGTGCAGTGGAGCCTGGACCCGCTGGCCGACCCTGCACGGCTGCCGCCGCTGCTGCTGCAGCCGCTGGTTGAAAACGCGGTGATGCACGGCGTGGAGCCCAGCGCCAGTGGCGCGCAGATCAAAATTTCCACGCACAGGCGCGGCAGCACGGTGGTGATCAAGGTCAGCAATTCATCACCCGCTGGCGTGGGCACGCGCGGCCACGGGCTGGCGCTGGCCAATGTGCGTGAGCGCCTGATGCTCATGCATGATGTGCAGTCACAGTTCAAAACCGTGTTTAAAAATGGCGTGTTTCATGTCAGGTTGGAGGTTCCCGTATGAGTTTGAGCTTGAACGTGCTGGTGGTGGACGACGAGGCGCTGGCCCGGTCGCGGCTGCGCACCCTGCTGGGCGACTGCACGGCGCCCACGGCGCTGGTGGCGGGCGAAGCGGCCGATGCAGTGCAGGCCATGGCGGCGCTGAAGCGCGGCCCTTTTGACGTGGTGTTGCTGGACATCCGTATGCCCGGGCCGGACGGCATGGCGCTGGCCCAGCGGATTGCCGCCTTGCCCCGCCCGCCAGCCGTGGTGTTTGTGACGGCCCATGCCGAACATGCCGTGCAGGCCTTCGAGCTTGAAGCGCTGGACTACCTGACCAAGCCGGTGCGGCTGGAACGCTTGCAGCAGGCGCTACAAAAAGTAGAGCGAATGGTGCAGTCGGAACGGGGGCTAATGCCCGATTTAACGGGTGAAATGCTGGTCATCCAGGACCGGGGCCGGACCGAGCGGGTGCCGCTGGCAGAGGTGCTGTACTTCAAGGCCGAGCTGAAATACATCACCGTGCGCACGGCCAGGCGCAGCTACATTCTGGATGGCTCGCTGAACGAGCTGGAAACGCGGCATGCGGCCCGGTTCATGCGCATTCACCGCAACGCGCTGATTGCGCGGCAGGCCGTGCGGGCGCTTGAAAAGCACTTCGACCCCGAGGAAGGCGAAGGCTGGGCGGTACGGCTCAGCGGTATTGACGAGCTGCTGTCGGTGTCGCGCCGCCAAGTCAGCGCGGTGCGGGAAGCCATGGTCGGCTGAAGCAAAGACTCATTACGAGCTGCCTGAATCTGGCCCAATACCGTACACGGACCATGAACCGCCCCCCGATTCGTCATCGCGAACGAAGTGCGGCGATCCATCGTCGAAAAGGCGCAGTCATGGATTGCCGCACTTCGTTCGCAATGACAGAGATAGATTTCGCCAGCTGATGGAAAGGAAAAAGATGACTGAAACTATTGCGCCAGAGGCAACTGTGGCCGACCCTGAAGCGGTGATGCTGTCCGACCCGGCTCGGGTGATGCTGCATATGCCGGTGGACATCCGCAGCGTGTCGCTGGCCGTGCTGGCCATGCTGGCCAGCATTTTTGTGCTGCACTGGGCCAAGGAGGTATTTATTCCCGTGATGCTGAGCGTGTTGTTCAGCTACGCGCTGTCGCCGGTCGTCAACTGGATGGAGTTCAGGCGCGTGCCGCGCTGGCTGGGCGCAGCGGTTCTGATGGTCGCCATTTGCGGCTCCATCGGAGCCACCGCCTATTTTCTCAGCAACCAGGCCGCGCAGCTGGTCAATGCGCTGCCGGCGGCGGCGCAAAAAGTCAGGCAGGCCATGAAGGAGCGGAGCGGAAAATCGGATGGGGCGCTGGAAACCGTGCAAAAGGCCGCCTCCCAGATCGAGCAGGCCGCGCAGGAAAGCGGGGGCGGCACCATCACCAGCCGGGGCGCGATGCGGGTGGTGGTCGAGTCGTCGCGGTTCAACATCAAGGACTACCTGTGGTCGGGCACCATGGGCCTGCTGGCCCTGATCGGCCAAAGCACGGTGGTGGTTTTTCTGACCTATTTCCTGATGCTCTCGGGCGACACCTTTCGCCGCAAGCTGATCAAGCTGGCTGGCCCCACCCTGAGCAAGAAAAAAATCACGCTGCAGGCGCTCAATGAAATCACCGTCCAGATTCAGCGTTACCTGCAGGTGCAGCTGCTGACCAGCGCGCTGGTGGGCGTGTTGACGGGGCTGGCCTTTTTTGCCATCGGGCTGGAGAACGCGGCCGTGTGGGGCATTGCCGCTGCGGTGCTCAATCTTGTGCCTTACATAGGCTCACTGGCCACGGCGGCGGCTTCGGTGCTGGTCGGGTTTTTGCAGTTTGGCTCGCTTAACATGGCTCTGGTGGTGGGCGGCGCTTCGCTATTGATTCACACCCTGGTCGGCAACCTGCTCACGCCCTGGCTGACCAGCCGCGCCGCCCGCATGAGCCCGGTGGCGGTGTTTGTCGGCCTGCTGGCATGGGGCTGGCTGTGGGGCGTGTGGGGCTTGCTGCTGGGCATACCGATCCTGATGATGATCAAGTCGGTGTGTGACCGGGTGGATGACCTCAAACCGATTGGCGAGTTTTTGGGGGCGTAGGCGCGTTGCCCTGCAGCCGCAGCACGGCTTGCTGCGGCAAACTCGCCAGTTCCACCCATTCGCCCCAGCCTGGCCACTGGTCGGCTTTTAGCGCCGGGTCGGCCGCAGCTTCGCGTTGCCAGTGCACGGTGATGTCATGGCCCTGCAGCTTCAGGCGAATTTCCACGGCGGGCCAATGCGCCGGCAGGCGCGGCGACAGCGACAGGCGGCCGGGCTGCACCGCCAGGCCCAGCAGCGTTTCAAGCGCTGCGCGGTACAGCCACGCGGCCGAACCGGTGTACCAGCTCCAGCCGCCCCGGCCGACATAGGGCGGCGCGCTGTAGACGTCGCCTGCCATCACGTAAGGCTCCAGTTCATAGGCTGGACCTTGCCCGGCATTCGCGCTGCGGTGGGCGGGGCTCAGTGCTTCAAAGCTGCGCCACGCGCCTTCGGTGTCGCCGCTCAGGGCCTGGGCCATCAGCGCCCAGACGCCGGCGTGGGAATACTGCCCGCCGTTTTCGCGCACGCCGGGCGGATAGGCCTGGATGTAGCCGGGGTTGTTGGCCGAATGCTGGAAGGGCGGATCGAGCAGGCGCAGCAAGCCGGCTTTTTCATCGATCAGCTGGTTGTTCAGGGCCAGCATGGCCGACTTGGTGAACGCGGGCGTTGAGGCGCCCGACAGCACCGACCAGGCCTGGGCAATCAGGTCAATGCGGCCTTCGCTGCAAACGTCCGACCCCAGGGGATCACCGTTGTCGAAAAAGGCGCGGCGGAACCAGGCGCCGTCCCAGCCGGCGTCATGCAGCGCGGCCACCCAGCCCTTGCGTGCTTCCAGCCAGCGCCCGGCGCGTGCATCGTCGCCGCGCATTCGGGCCAGGGGCTCAAAGCCTTCGACCACCGTGCACAGGAACCAGCCCAGCCAGACCGATTCGCCGCGCCCTTCATGGCCGACGCGGTTCATGCCGTCGTTCCAGTCGCCAGTGCCCATCAGCGGCAGGCCGTGCGCACCTACTGCCAGGCTGCGGTCTATGGTGCGGGCGCAGTGCTCGTACACGCTGGCCGACTGTTTGCTGGCTTGGGGGGTGTAGTAGGCGTCCTCGGCGCCATCGGGAATCGGCGGGCCGTCGATAAAGGCGACCGCCTCATCCAGCAGCCCCACATCGCCCGTGGCCGCCAGGTAGTGGCTGCAGGCGTAAGGCAGCCAGAGCAGGTCGTCCGAGAAATGCGTGCGCACGCCTTCGCCGCCGGGCGCATGCCACCAGTGCTGCACATCGCCTTCGGGAAACTGGCGCGAGGCGTTCAGCACGATTTGCGCGCGCAGCCGCGCCGGATCGGCCAGCGCCAGCGCCATGGCGTCTTGCAGCTGGTCCCGAAAGCCTGAAGCGCCGCCCGCCTGGTAGAAGCCGGCCTTGGACCAGAGACGGCACACGACGGTCTGGTAGAGCAGCCAGTGGTTCACCAGGGCGTCGAATTTGGCGTCGGGCGTGGTGACCTGCACTTTGCCCAGCAGCCCGGACCAGCCGGCTTTCACGTCGGCCAGCGCCTGGCGGGTGTCGCGCTGCGTCCATTCCTCGGCCATTTGCGCTGCGGCAGCCGGATTTTGGGCATGACCGAGCATGAAGCTAAAGGCCAGTTCTTCATGGCCGGCCACGGTGAATTCGGCGCCCAGGGCGGCGCAAGGGTCAAACCCGCTGCCGCTTCGGCCGGCCAGGGTGGCGGGCAGGCCCATGCGCCCGAGCGTGTCAAAAAATTCACCCCGGTCGCAGGTCCATGAAGTCTGGGCCGGGGCAGGGCACATGGCCAGAAACGCTGTTCGGGCCCCATAGCCGTCCCGGGTTTCCTGCTGCTGGGCAAACACGGCGGCATGGGCTGGCGCTTTCCAGGTCTGCAGTGTGCGCCGCCGGCCGCGGACGTCGCCCATTTGCCACTCCACCAGGGCCACGGCCCGCAAGCGCCTGCGCCCGCCGCCGTCTGTCCGCAGTTGCACCTGGACTACCTTGACGGCCTCGTGCATGGCGGCAAAAAACGTTGTTTCCACCTGCAGTCCGCCCAGCATGCCCTGGAACACCGTGTAGCCCTGGCCGTGGCGCACACGCCAGCGGCTGCTGGCCGGCGCCAGCACGGAGGGCGTCAGCGGGTAAATTTCGCCGCTGTCCAGGTCCTGCAGCAGCCAGTGTTCAAAGGCCGGGTCGCGCACCGGGTCGTTGGACCACGGGGTGAGCTGGTGCATGCGGCTGTTTTCTGCCCAGGTCAGGCCGCTGCCGGTTTCTGATACCTGAAAGCCGAATTCCGGATTGGCGATCACGTTGACCCAGGGCCGCGCCGGCGACTGGCCGCCCTGCAGGTCAAACCAGAATTCGCCGCTGTCCGGATCAAACGCGCCGGCAGGCGCCGGGGCTGGCGCTGGCGCTGGTGCCATTGGCTCGGGCAGGGTGCGGTCATCGCGCATGGGCGTCCAGGCGACCGGGCTGCCTGGCTGGCGCGGCCAGGCTTCGCTGCGCAAGGCGGCTACCTGCACTTCCAGCGGCCGGCCGTCGGCCGTGAGCACGACCCGCGCCAGCCCGGTCAGCGCGGCCTTCTCGGCGGCAGAGGTTTCCTGGTCGCGCAGCAGGTGAAAGCTGGACGTCCGCTCGGCATTCTGCTGGTGGGGAAAGCTGTACTGCACGGCCTGCATCAGCCGGTCGCGCAGCGCCAGAATGTCGCGCTGCAAGGGCATCAGGTAGGAGTTGGGTTCGCTGTTGATGACCACCATGTCCAGCGCCAGGCCGCCAAACGCCCACCAGGGCTGGGCGCGCAGCAAGGCATTGACCAGCGGCAGGCCGCTGTGCGCCTGGATGCGCACCAGCACGATCGGCTTGTCACCCGAAATGCCAAAGCGCCACAGCTGGCGCTGGTCCAGCGGTCCGGGCCTGGCGGCCGGCCGGGGGGTGCTGTACATCAGGGCGGTGGTCAGGTCTTGCAGCGCCAGGTGTTCTTCGGGGGTCAGCGCCAGGTCGCGCAGCCTCACCTGCGCCAGGGTGGCGGCCATGCGGGTGGCGCGCTCGATGTGCATGGGCTGCAAATACTTGTCGATGCGGGCGGCCAGTTCTTCTTCGGTTTGCGCGGCCGCTGTGGCAAAGCTCAGCCGGGCCATGGCACCGGGTGCCAGCCGCAGCGTGAGCCGCAGGCTGGCCACCGGGTCAAGGCCGTTGACCGGGTTGCCGTGCGCGTCTATCGGCTGGGCCTGCAATGCCGGCCGGTTGGCGGGCTGGTTGCGCCCGGCAAACAACCGGCGGTCCGCCAGGCAGTCCACTGACAGCAGTTCGGCATCCACCTCGGCCAGGAAGTGCGCCACCGCCATGTGCGGGTCGCCATGCAGGCGCGGCTTGCGCTTGAGCAGCAGGGCGCGCCACTGCGGCTCCCAGCGTGTCTGCACGAACAGGTTGGAAAAGGCCGGATGCGCTTCGTCGGCGCGGGGGTCGGCCAGCACGGCTTCAAAACACGACACCAGCTCAAGCAGCTGCTCGGTCTGGCCGGTGTTGTGCAGCACCACGGTGCGCAGTTCGGTATCGTCCTCGGGGCTGACCAGCACGGTGATGGTTGCGCTCAGGGTGTCGCCCTGCGCGTCGAACTGGACCCGGTCCGCCATGAAATGGGCGTTGTAACGCCAGCCCGACAGGGGCGCTGGCGCGGCGGTCAGGGAGCCGAACTGGCTTTGTCCGCTCTGGCGCAGGTAAAAGAACGTGCCGTAGCCGTCGCGCAGCACGTCGTCGCGCCAGCGCGTGATGTGGCTGCCTTGCCAGCGGCTGACGCCCGCACCGCTGGCGCGCAGGGCAACGTTGTAACGCCCGTTGGACAGCAAGTGCGTGGGTTTCCAGCCGGCCAGGGCCGGGTTGACGTCGCGCGACTGGAACACCGGCTCGCTTTGGCGGCCGTTGGGCTCGGGCGGCAGGCGCGGGTTGGCGCTTTTAATGATCTGGCGGGGCGTGCGTTCATGCAGCAGGGCTTCATGCGCGGCCACCTGGGGTTCGGCGCAAAACCAGCGCCGGGGCGCGTCATGGCACAGCACGTTGCACAGCGCCACCAGCGACATGCCCTGGTGGTGCGCCATGAAGGCCTGGACGGTGCTGAAGGCCTGCTGTTCGCGCTGGCGCGATACCGTGAAGTCCAGCGCTTCAAACATGCCCAGCTCGCCGCGCGCGCCCAGCCGTTCCAGGCGCATCAGGTTGGCCACGGCTGCCGCGGGCTCGAACAAGGTGGCCAGCAAGGTCGCGTAGGGCGCGACGACCCGGTCGGTCACGGGCGTGCGCCGCAGCGCCAGGCGCGGCACGCCAAAGGGCGAATACTGGTAGGCCAGCGAATGGTCTTGCGCAAAATAGGCGGATTCGGAAATGCCCCAGGGCACATGCTGCTGGGCCCCGAAGGCGCGCTGTGCCGCGATGGCCGAGCGTGCCATGGTGTGCAGCAAGCCATGGGCGGGCTCATGCATCAGCAGGGAGGGCATCAGGTATTCAAACATGGAGCCTGACCACGATTTGAGTCCCGGTGCGCCGTCAACTGACAGGAAAGGCCGGCCCAGCGCGCTCCAGTGGCGCTTGGGCACATCGCCCTTGGCAATGGCCAGAAAGCTGGTCAGCCGCGACTCGGAGGCCAGCAGGTCGTAGTAACTGGCGTCCAGCGCCTTGTCATCGACGTTCAGGCCGATATGAAACAGATGCCGCTTGCGGTCATACAGGCCGCTGAAGTTCATGGCGCCATACAGGGCGCGGCAGCGTTCGGCAAGGCGCCGCAGGTCGGCCTGCGCTGGTGGATCATCGGGGCAGGTTTTCTTCAGCTTGGTGCAGGCCTGCGCCACGGCCAGCAGCAAGCCGGCCAGGTTGCCGCTGTCCACCGACGAGACATAGGCCGGCAGCATGACCTCCAGCGTGCGGGTGTCGTACCAGTTGAGCAGATGGCCGTCATGCTTGGACAGCTTTTCGATGCTGTCCAGCGACGCCTGCAGGCGAGCGATGACTTCGGCGGTCGTGATCCAGCCGAATTCGCGGGCGCAGCAGACGGACAGCAGGTACAGCCCGATGTTGGTGGGCGAGGTGCGGTGGGCCAGCGTGGGGTCGGGCACCAGTTGCAGGTTGTCGGGCGGCAGGTGGTTGTCCTCGGGGCCCACGCAGCGCTCAAAAAAGCGCCAGGTGTCGCGCGCCAGCGCTTGCAGGTAACGCTGGTCCATGTGGCTTAGCCCGGGGGTATTGCTGGCGCGGGGCAGGCTGGCCCACCAGGCCGCCACAGGCGATGCGGCCCAGAGCAGGAACAGGGCGATGGCTGCCCCGGGATGGGCCGCCCACGGGGCCGCCATGGCCAGTGCGGCGCACAGCAGCGAGGCCGGCGCATGTTGACGCACAAACACGGTGAGTTCGCGGCGCGACGCGGCCTGGGCCTGGGCCGCCGTGGTCCATTCCAGCAGCAGGCGGCGGCTCACGGCCATGCGCCAGACAGAGCGCACGGCGGCGTCGAGCAGCATCAGGGACTGCGCCGGTATCTGGCTGAACAGCCAGGCCGCGCTGCCCAGGGTGCCCAGCAACTCGCCGCGGCCCACCTGCAAAAAGTGACGCTTGGAAATACCGCGGCGCGTGGGCACCAGGCCGGCAAGCACGCCCAGCAGCGGCCCGGCCAGCAGCGCGGCAAGGGCCGCCAGCAGCGCTGTGCCCAGTTGCAGCGCACCGGTAAACAACACCCAGACCAGCAGCGCGAAAGTGGCAGGCACCACGAGCGAGCGGCGCAGGTTGTCGGCCATCTTCCACAGGCCCAATGCGTCGATGCCGAAGCGCCTGGGATGGCGCATCAGGGGCAGCAGCTGCCAGTCGCCGCGCGTCCAGCGGTGGTTGCGTGAAGCTGCCACGCCGGCATGGTGCGGCGTGTCTTCGACCAGCGGCACATCGCTGACAAAGCCGCAGCGCGCAATGTTGCCTTCCAGCAGGTCGTGGCTGAGCACGGCTTCGGGGGGCAGGCGGCCATCCAGCACGGCATGCATGGCCTTCACATGCAGCAGTCCCTTGCCGCTGAAGCTGCCGGTGCCAAACAGGTCCTGGTAGACATCGGAGACGCCGCTATGGTAGGGGTCAATGCCGCATTGTCCCGCAAACAGCCGGTGGTAGGGGGTGTTTTGCGCCAGGTCGGGCAGGGGCGTTACCACGCGCGGCTGAAGGATGCCGTAGCCGCTGACGACGCGGCGCAAGGCGGTGTCCACCTCTGGTGCGTTCAGCGGGTGGGCGGCAATGGCAACCAGCTCACGCAGCGCGCCGGGTGGCAGGCCGGTGTCGCTGTCCAGCGTCACCACATAGCGGATGCCCGGGGCCAGCTGCAAGGGTTCGGCCAGCGGCGTGAAGCCTTCCATGCTGCCGGTGGCCAGCAGGCGCAGCAATTGCTCCAGCTTGCCGCGCTTGCGTTCCCAGCCCAGCCAGCGTTGCTGGGTTTCGCACCAGCTGCGCGGTCGGTGGATCAGCAAAAAACGTGGCGGCGCACCGCTTGGGGCCGGATAACGTGCGTTGAGCGCCGCCAGTTGGGCCAGCGCATCGTGCACCAGGCCCGCATCGCCGGGCAGGGTGGCGCCGGGCGCGTCGACCCAGTCGGTGAGCAGTGCAAACTGCGCCTGGTTTTCGCGGTTGGCGAGCCAGTGAAATTCAAGTTGCCGCGCCAGTTCGCGGGCAGACCTTTCGGACGTCAAGAGCGTCGGAATCACCACCAGAACCCGGTGCTCTGGCGGGATGCCGCCCGCAAAGTTCAGGCGGGGCAACGGCTTGACTTTCATCGACTCGGCGATCAGGCGGTGCACAAAAGCAGAAGCCGCCTCGGAGGCGGGCCAGGCCAGCAGAAAAAGAGCCACCAGCGTCTGCCACTGGTGCCAGTCGCCATGGCCTGCCGCCAGCAGCACGATCAGCAGCGTCGCCAGGGTGATGACGCCGATGTAAATGGCCAGGCGCCACTTGCGCCAGTTGATGCGCCGCGCGGTGCGTCTGGCCGGCAGGCCCAGCGCTGCTTCCAGTTGCGCGCGGCCGCCGCCGATCAGGTAAAAGCCTGCGGTGCGCTCGGCCGCATCTGCGCCCAAGCTGTCGGGTACGGCCCGGGCGGCCGCAACGACTGCCTGGGCCGTTTCATGTTCTGTCTTTTGGCTGTCCCGCGCCAGTTGCTCCATGGCGTGGGTGATTTGCTGGCGCGTGAGCTCGCTTTCCCTGCAAAAACTGGGCAGCTGGCCGAGCACCTGCAGGGAGCGGCTGACCGGCTCTATCAGATCGACCCAGTCGACCTGGCCGATCAGGCGCAGGGTGGTGATGATGTTGCCGACCGTGAGGTTGGATGCCACCTGCGCGCTCTGGCTCTCCAGCATCAGCGTGTGCCCGTCGGGGCAGTGCTGCTCGGTCCACAGGACCAGCGCGGGCGAGTCGCTCAGCAACTCCGTAGGCATGCGCTGCCAAAGCTGGGTCAGGTAGCTGCGCTGCAGGCCGCGCTGCTTCATCAGGGCGTAGATTGCTTCAAGATCAGCGTTGTTCAGCTGTTTTTCGCTGTCCCACACGGTATGCGCGACTTCGCGCGCGACCTTGCCCCGGGCAATGTCGTCGGCCATGCGTCGCAGGTTTTCAAGCAGCACCACGCGCAGCGTGGTCGGCAAGGCCCACAGCTCGCTCAGTCGCAGTTCGCTACAGCTTTGGTAGGCGTTCAGAAACGCGGTAAACATGTCCGGATTCAGAACGCTGTCGGAGTGGGCCACGTAAGCCCAGGCAATGCCGTAAACGCGCGGCAACCCCTGCAGCGGCGAGAGCGCCAGTTTGGGCAGGCTGGCGTAGTAGCGGTGCGGCACGCCCTCGCGGATTTGCTGCAGCTGGGCTTCAATCAGCGGAAAGTTGTCCAGCAGCCACTCGGCCGCCGGCGTGGCGTAGTGCCCGCTCAGGGAGGTAAGTGCAACGTAGTCGTAGGCCTTGCGCAGCGCGGCCAGGTTTTCTTCTACGCGCGGAAAGAAGGGCGCATGACGCCGCGACTGGGCGTCGGTTTCGATGACCTGCGCCTGCGCCAGACTGATGCCGTGGTCTTCGAATCGCTGGATACCGAACAACTCGGCGCGAATCGGGGGGTCGGCTTGTTCGGTGCTGGAAAGAAGGATTTTCCGGGCGTGAAGGCTGAGCGATGGCAGCCGGTCTAGTACATCAGCGTCCACCCGCTCAGGCCAGTGTCAACAGACCCAAGCCCAGCAACGCCAGGCTGCAGGCCGCCAAAACGGCGCCCGTGGTCACCAGACGCGGTGCCGTCACGGCGTGCAGCGTTTGCATTGCAGTGCGCAGGGTAAAAAAGTGGCCGCGCGAGCGTTGGCAGGCCGTCATGTGAGAGGCAAGGGCCATAAAGTCGCTCGCGACATGCTCGCTGCTCATTGGAAAGTGGCTTGCGGCTTCGGCATGGTGCAGGGTCATTGAAGGGTCTCCTGACAGTTGGCGCCTTCACCCTGTCGCGTGCGGCGCACTCATTGGCGTATACCCTATGTTATGACCCGAAACTCCCGGGCGGCATCAGAACCCGCTGGCCTTTTTGTAGGACAGCACCGACACTGCGCATTAGCCCGCTCAGCCCGTATTGCGCAAGCCCGCCGCAATTCCGTTGATGGAGATGTGAATCCCGGTTTGCACCCGCTGGTCGGCCTGGCCGGCGCGGTAGCGGCGCACCAGTTCGACCTGCAAATGGTGCAGCGGGTCGATGTACGGAAAACGGTGGCGTATGGAGCGCTGCAGTGCGGCATTGCCGGCGAGCCGGTTTTTTTCGCCGGTGATCAGCGCCAGCGCTTCGGCCGTGCGGTGCCACTCGGCTTCGATCGCGCTGAAAATCCTTTTGCGCAGCCGAGCGTCGCTGACCAACTCGGCATAGCGGGACGCCAGCGCCAGGTCGCTTTTGGCCATCACCATGTCCATGTTGCTTAAAAGCGTTTTGAAGAACGGCCACTGGCGGTACATTTTTTGCAGCAGCGCGAGCGCTTCCTTGCGGCTGGCGGGGCTGCCACCCTGGCCCAAAAACTGCTCGATGGCCGAGCCAAAGCCCAGCCAGCCCGGCAGCGTCAGGCGGCACTGGCCCCAGCTAAAGCCCCAGGGAATGGCGCGCAGGTCTTCGATCTTTTGCGAGGCCTTGCGCGACGCCGGGCGCGAGCCGATGTTGAGTTCTGCAATTTCGCGGATTGGCGTGGCGCTGAAAAAATACTCGGTGAAGCCGGGGGTGTCATACACCAGCGCGCGGTAGGCGGCCATGCTGGCGCGCGACAACTGGTCGGCGGCCTGCAAAAACGCCTGGGTGGCGGGCTTGGTTGGCTGCAGCAGCGTGGCTTCCAGCGTGGCCGCGACCAGGGTTTCGAGGTTGCGCCGGCCGATTTCGGGGTTGGCGTATTTGGAGCCAATGACCTCGCCCTGCTCGGTCAGGCGAATCTGGCCGCGCACCGTGCCGGGGGGTTGCGCCAAAATGGCCTCGTAGCTCGGGCCGCCCCCGCGGCCTACGGTGCCGCCCCGGCCATGGAACATTCGCAGGGTGATGTTGTGCGAAAGAGCCAGCTGGTCAAACAGTTCCACCAGCGCGATTTCAGCGCGGTACAGCTCCCAGTTGCTGGTGAAAATGCCGCCGTCCTTGTTGCTGTCCGAATACCCCAGCATGATGTCCTGTTCTGCGCCGCTGCGCTGCACCAGTTGTGCAACGCCGGGCAAGGCATAGAACGCCCGCATGATGGGCGCGGCATTGCGCAGGTCTTCAATGGTTTCAAACAGCGGAACGACGATCAGGTCGCAACGGGATCCGATCTTGTCCTGCACATCTTCGAGCAGCCCGTGCATCAGGCCGACTTCCTTTTGCAGCAGCAGCACTTCCAGCAAATCGCTCACGGTTTCGGTGTGGCTGATGATGTAGTGGCGAATCGCTTCCTTGCCAAAGCGCGCGCGCGCGGTGCGGGCCGCCTCGAAAATGGCCAGCTCGCTTTGGGCGTGCGCTGAATAGGTGGTGCCCACCACGCGCAAGGGCCGGGCGTCGTTCAGCAGCTGCATCAGCAGTGCGCGTTTGGCGGCTTCGTCCAGGCTGGCGTAGGCGGGCTCGACCCGGGCCACGGCCAGCAGTTCGGCCACCACTTCTTCGTGCTTGTCGGAACTCTGGCGCAGGTCCACCGTAGCCAGGTGAAAGCCAAACACTTCCACGGCACGAATCAGCGGGTGCAGGCGCTCGGCGATCAGCGCTTGCCCGTGGTGGCTGCGCAGCGACGTTTCAATGGTGCGCAGGTCGGCCAGGAAGTCTTCGGCCAGCGCGTAGGCATTTTGCGGCGCCACGGCATGGCGTGCCGCTTCGCCGCCGGTCAGCGTCTTGAGGGTGGCGGCCAGCCGGGCATAGACCCCGGTCAGGGCGCGGCGGTAGGGTTCGTCCTTGCGGTGTTCGCTGGTGTCGGGCGAGCTCTCGGCCAGCAGGCGCATTTCGGGGCTGAAGTCCACCAGCATGGCCGACAGCGACAGCTCGCCGCCCAGAAAGTGCACTTCGGTCAGGTAGTGGCGAAGCGCGACATCGGCCTGCCGGCCCAGCGCGTAATTCAGCGTGTCTGCATTGACGTTGGGATTGCCGTCGCGGTCGCCGCCTATCCACTGGCCCATGCGCAAAAAGCTGTGGACCGGGTGGTCGCCCAGCTCGCGTTCCAGGTTGGCGTAGAGCTTGGGAATCTCGCGCAAAAAGGTTGCTTCGTAGTAGCTCAGTGCGTTTTCGATCTCGTCGGCCACCGTGAGCTTGGAAAAGCGCAGTAGCCGCGTTTGCCACAGCTGCATCACGCGGGCGCGTAACTGGGCTTCGTTGGCGGCCAGCGCGCGCGGCGTCAGCGCGTCCTTGGTCACCGGCACGGCTTGCGCCAGCGCTTTGGTTTCATCGCGCCCCGTAAGCAGCTGGGCAATGGCGCGTTCGGCGTCCAGAATGCTTTTGCGCTGCACTTCGGTCGGGTGGGCGGTGAGCACCGGCGAGACAAAGCTGTGGGCCAGCGTGCTGGCGATGGTCTTGGGCGCAATGCCGGCCCAACGCAGGCGGGCCAGCGCCACTTCAATGCTGCCTTCCTGGGTGTCGCCAGCGCGCTCGTGGATGGTCCGGCGGCGGATATGGTGCCGGTCTTCGGCCAGGTTGGCCAGGTGGCTGAAGTAGGTGAATGCGCGGATCACGCTGACGGTCTGGTCACCGCTCAGGCCTTTGAGCAGTTTTTTAAGCGCCTTGTCGGCGGCCTGGTCGGCGTCGCGCCGGAAGGCCACCGACAGCTTGCGCACCTGCTCGATCAGCTCGTAGGCGGCCACGCCTTCCTGCTCGCGAATCACATCGCCCAGTATGCGGCCCAGCAGCCGGATGTCTTCCACCAGCGGGCGTTCGTTGTCTCTGGACCGGGTGGGCGCCTTGTTGTCAGCGATTTTGGCGCTGCCGGTTGTGCTTTTCCTGATTTTTTGTGGGTGTGCCGAAGTGACCATCTTTGCCTTATGTATCTGAAGCTCGCATGCTAGCATTCACTTCCCCTTAAAAATACCAACAGGTTACGCGTGTCCACAGAGTTTGAAACCGTCAGGAATGTTGTGAAAAAAGTTGTGATCGCCACCCGGGAAAGTCGTCTGGCGATGTGGCAGGCCGAGCATGTCAAGGCGCTGCTGGAGGATCGTCTGGGCTGGCAGGTCGAACTGCTGGGCATGACGACGCTGGGCGACCAGATCCTGGACCGTCCCCTGAGCAAGGTGGGCGGCAAGGGCCTGTTCATCAAGGAGCTGGAAGTGGCGCTCAGCGAAGGCCGGGCCGATCTGGCGGTGCATTCGCTGAAAGACGTGCCGATGGACCTGCCCGAAGGCTTTGCGCTGGCCTGCGTGCTGGAGCGGGAAGACCCCCGCGATGCCTTTGTGTCCAACCAGTTCGCGTCGCTGGCCGAATTGCCGCTGGGCGCGGTGGTGGGCACCTCCAGCCTGCGCCGGCTGGTGCTGCTCAAGGCCATGCGGCCCGATCTGGACATTCAACCGCTGCGCGGCAACCTCGACACGCGCTTGCGCAAGCTCGACGAAGGCCAGTACGCCGCCGTTGTACTGGCCGCCGCGGGGCTCAAGCGGCTGGGCCTGGCGTCGCGCATTCGCAGCGCGTTTGCCCCCTGTGACATGCTGCCGGCCGCCGGGCAGGGCGCCTTGGGAATTGAAGTGCGCGCCGATCGCGCCGATCTGGTGCAGGCGCTGGCCACACTAGCCCATCAGCCGACCTGGCTGGCCGTGACCGCCGAGCGCACGGTGTCGCGCGCCATGGGCGGAAGCTGCTCCATGCCGCTGGCCGCCTTTGTGACGGCCGGCCCCGGGCATGCCTTGCAGCTGGATGCTGCCTGGGGCGACCCGGTGGGTGTAGCGACCACTGACGGTGCCGCCTTGCCGACGCCTTTGGTGCAGGTGCAACAAAGCGCTGAGGTGCGCAGTTTTGACGAGGCCGAGGCCTTGGGCGAAGCGGTGGCGGCGCAGCTTCGCGCCGGTGGCGCAGTCTGGGCCAGCAACGCACCGGCAGCCTGATGCCGGACGCTGGCGTGAAAGCGCTCCGTGTGCTGGTAACACGGCCGGCCCGCGACGCCCGGCACTGGGTGCAGCAGTTGCAGCAAAGCGGTGTGGCGGCCGAGGCTTTGCCCCTGATTGAAATTGCGCCCGCCAGCGGCGCCGCCAGTGCGCAGGCCCTGGCCGAGGCCTGGCAGACGCTGGAGCGCTACGACGTTTGCATGTTTGTCAGCAGTAATGCGGTGGACTATTTTTTCAAGTCAAATAAGGCCTTGCCCCAGTATTTACAGGGACAAGATGCTATTGAAAAAGTAGCAAACAACCTGCCTGGAACGGTCCCGCAAGGCCTGCGCTTCATGGCGCCCGGCCCGGGCACCGTGGCTGCGCTGATCGCGGCGGGCGTTCCCGCTAGCCAGATTGACGCACCGGCCGCCGACGCACAGCAGTTTGACTCCGAAGCGCTGTGGGACGTGGTGGGCCGGCGCGACTGGCAGGGCCGGCGGGTGCTGGTGGTACGCGGACAAAACTCAGGAGCCCAAAGCGGTGCGCCCTCGTCTGGACGTGACTGGATCGCCCGGCAGTGGGCCTCCGCCGGGGCCCAGGTCGACTTTGTGGGCGTCTACCAGCGCCGCGCGCCGCAGCTGACAGACGCGCAGATTCAGCGTGCCAGGGCGGCCAGCAGCGATGGGTCTATCTGGTTGTTTAGCAGCTCTGAGGCGGTCGCCAACCTGGTCCACATGCCCGAAATGGCGGGAACGGCGTGGAGCCGTGCCCGCGCCGTAGCCACCCATCCGCGCATTGCCCTGGCCGTGCGGGCGGTGGGCTGGGGTGTTGTTGTGGCGTCACGCCCGGCACTGAAGGACATCAGGGACACGCTCGCCTCGATAGAATCAAGCCATCCATGAGCGACCGCTACCCCGATCTCCCTCCTTCCGCACCCGATGCCGGGTCTGTACCCGACGGCAGTGCCGAGCGCGGACGGGTCGTGACTGCCGCACCAGCGGCGCTGCTGCCCGGCAAGTGGGCGCTGTTGTCGCTCGCCCTGGCTGCGGCCGCGCTGGCGTCCAGTGTTTTGCTATGGCAACGGCTCGGCAGCGTGCAGGAAGAACTGGCCCGCCGCAGCCTGGACGCCAGCGCGCAGTCGGTCGAGGCGCGCACCCTGGCCCGCCAGGCGCAGGAGGGCATGCTTGAGTTGTCCGGGCGGCTGGCCATGCAGGAAACCCGTATCAGCGAGGTCAGCCTGCAGCGCACCCAGCTTGAAGAACTCATGCAGAGCCTGTCGCGCTCGCGTGATGAAAACCTGGTCGTGGACATGGAGTCTGCGCTGCGGCTGGCGCAGCAGCAAGCGCAACTCACCGGCAGTGCCGAGCCCCTGATTGCTGCGCTCAAGTCTGCCGACCAGCGCCTGTCGCGGGCCGCTCAACCGCGTCTGGGTCCCCTGCAGCGCGCCATCACGCGGGATCTGGACCGCATCAAGGCCGCGACCGTCACCGATGTGCCGCTGTTGATGCTCAAACTCGACGAACTTGTCGGCCTGGTCGATGAATTGCCGGTGGCCAACGCGATGCCGGCCAGCGGCACGCTTCGCGTGGCGACCCCGCCTTCCTCGCCGGCGGCGCCCGCGTCCGCATCCGGCACATCCTGGCGGGATGTCTTTGATCAGCAGGCGCTTCAGGGCTGGTCGCAGCGCATGCTGGGCGGCCTGTGGGATGGCGCCCGCCAGTTGCTGCGCGTGAGCCGCATTGAGCAGCCCGAAGCGGCTTTGCTGGCGCCCGAGCAGTCGTTTTTCCTGCGTGAAAACCTCAAGCTCCGGCTGCTCAATGCCCGCCTGGGATTGCTGTCGCGCCAGACGGCCTCTGCGCGTGCCGATCTGCTGAGCGCCAGCGCCTGGCTGGGCAAGTACTTCGACCCCGCTTCGCGCAAAACCCAGGCGGCACGCGAGTTGCTGGCCCAGGTGCAAGGCCAGCTGAAAACCAGCGAGTTGCCACGCCTGGACGACACGCTGACGGCCCTGGCCACTGCGTCTGCAGGCCGGTAACCGGCAGAAGGGCAACAAGTCAATCATGCGCGCCGCTCTCTGGTTTTTGGCCCTGTTTGGCGTGGCCGTGGCAGTTGCCCTGTTTGCCGGCAACAATCAGGCCGTGGTGACTGTGTTCTGGCCACCGAACCGGGTTGATATCTCCTTTAATTTACTGATGCTGCTGCTGGCCGGGCTGTTCATGGTGCTGTACCTGGCGCTGCGCGCCATGTCGGCCGTGGTGTCGCTGCCGGCCGAAGCCCAGCGCTGGCGCGCCCAGCAAAAAGAACGCGCCATGTACGGCGCGGTCATGGATGCGCTGGCGCACCTGCTGGCGGGGCGCTATATCCGGGCCTCCAAGTCGGCCCAGAATGCGCTGGCGCAGGAAAAGAGCCTGGCACTGCATGCGGATGCGTCGGGCCATGAATGGGGGCATCACGACAGTCGCGCCAGCCAGCTGCGCGCGCTGGCTCACCTGCTGGTGGCCGAAAGTGCCCAGTCGCTTCAAAACCATGCCGTGCGTGCGCAGCATTTGCAGTCGGCGCTTCAGGCGTCGGAGCAGCGCAGCGCGCAGGGCGTGCGCGAAGCCGTGCAGTTTCGCGCTGCGCGCTGGGCGCTGGAGGACCGCGATGCCGGCGCCGCGCTGGAGTGGCTGGGCCAGCTGCCGCTGGGCGCGGCCAGGCGCACGCTGGCGCTGCGCATGAAGCTGCGCGCGGCCCGGCAGGCGCAGCAGACCGCGCAGGCGCTGGAGACCGCACGGCTGCTGGCCAAGCACCGCGCGTTCTCGCCGGCCGCTGCGCAAAGCCTGGTGCGCGGCCTGGCGCTGGCGCTGCTCAACGAGGCGCATGACCCGGTGCAACTGCAGCAAGCCTGGCATTCGCTGGACGGCAGCGAACGCGCCATGCCCGAGGTGGTGATCCATGCGGCATCGCGCCTCATGGCGCTGCACGGCGATGCCGAACTGGCCCGCTCCTGGCTGCTGCAGGTGTGGGACCGCATGATGCAGCCCGGCGCCAGCATGGGCGACGAGCTGAACACCAAACTGATCGCGGTGCTGGAAGCCGGACTGGACAGCCTTGATGCAAGCTGGCTGGCCCGCATCGAGATGGCGCAGCGCGGACGTCCGCGTGATGCCAACCTCCAGTACCTGGCGGGCATGGCCTGCCTGAATCGCCAGCTCTGGGGCAAAGCCCAGCAGTTGTTGTCGCAGGCCACGCTGGCTTTGCAGGACAGCGGGCTGCGCCGCAATGCCTGGCGGGCGCTTGCGCTTTTGGCTGAGCAGCGCCAGGACGGCGAAGCCGCAGCCCAAGCCTACAAGCGCGCTGCACAGGCCTGAAATTCCGGCGCAGGCGCCATGCCTGGTGGCTGGCTGGCGCAGCATTTGCGCACCGGATTAACCCGGAAAATAATTAGCCGGTTTCTGCATGCTCGCCGGTTGATGCCGTGATAGGTGAGTTCAACGCGGCCTGGCGCGGCAGGGCGGGCGTGTGCTACCCGCGTCCTGCAACCCCCGCATGACCTCGTGTGTCGATCTGGCCTGAAGATGGGTAGGCGCATCTGTGACACGCCGGATGTAAACCTGCTTTCCGGTTTAAAACAGGCAAAGAAAAAGGCTCCAGTTGGAGCCTTTTTCAGGGGAGCAGTGAAGCTTAGTCGACCGATTTTTCAAACGGCAGGGGCATGGTTCCCAAGTCGCGCTTGGTCTCGACCAGCACCAGGGGCGCTTCTTCCGACACCACCCGCGCAGGACGCTCGCGCTGAACCTTCACGGGCTGAACTTCAGCGGCTATCGCGGCTTGCGCCTCGGCAATCTTGCTTGCATCGGAGTTGATCCACTGCAGACCAGAGCTCTGTGCCACTTGCACCAGATCCTGCAAAGGCAAGTCGTAAGACGCAACCTTGGGCAGGGCACTGGAAACCGGCGCCGCTTGCACGGGTGCAGGTGCAGGTGCAGGCGCAGGCGCAGCAACAGGTACCGGTGGTGCGACATGAGCGACTGCCGGAACGACCACAGGTGCTACTGATTTTGCAGCTACTGGCTCCCGTTCCTGATGGGCTGGCGCTTGGCTTTGCTCTGAGGGCTCGGTCGGTTCAGCATGAACCGGCAGCGCGCTGCCTTCCACTGGCTGCTCGATGCGCTCCCCGCGCTCACCGCGTTCACGGCGCTCGCGGCCATAACGGTCACGGCTGCGGCGTTCCCGCTGCGGGCGCTCCTGGCCTTCTTCCTGCCCCTCGGCGCGAACGGGAAGCTCGGTCGATGAGGCCAGCACGACCGGATTGCCAGCCTCGTCAGGACTTGCAACGACGGCGGGGTGCGCCGCATCGAAACTGTCGGCCTGGGCTGCGGCGACAGGCGCTGCAGCGATGCCCTCTGGGCGCTCGCCACGGCGTTCGTTGCGACGGCCATTGCGCTCGCCGCCCCGTTCACCACGTTCACGGCGGCCTTCGCCACGTTCCTCGCTGCGTCCTTCAGGACGGCCGCCGGGCTGGCGTTCGCCGTCACGGCTGGCGTCCAGGGCGGGCCGCTCCTGGCGCGGTGCTGCCGCTTCGCCGCCCATGGCTGCTGCCATGGCCGCCTGGTTGGCCAATGCCAGATCCTGCTCGACGGCATCGCGCGCAATGCGTTCGCCGCGCTCCGGGCGCTCGGTGCGGTCCCCGCGCTCGCGGCGTCCACGGCCTTCGCGGTTCTCATTGCGTGGCAGCCCTTCGATCGGGGTCTCGCCGCGGGTCTCTGCGCGGTTGTCAATACGGCTTTCTCCGGCCGGACGCTCCTGGCGGCCTCCTTCTGCGCGTGCTTCAGGACTGCGCTCGCGGCGTTCAGGCGCACGGCCTTCCGGGCGGCCTTCGGCATTGCCTTCCCCACGGCCTTCACCGCGGCTGCGGCCACCGCGTCGGCTGTCACGGCCGCCACGCTCCTGGCGTTCACCGCCACGGTCAGAGCGCTCGCCACGTCCTTCAGGGCGGCCTTCACGGCGCACCTGGCTGGCTGGCTCGTCTTTTTTCACGACCACCGGGGCAGGGGCTGGCGCGGGCACGGGCGTTTCTTCGCCGCTGAACAGGCGCTTGATCCAGCCGAACAGGCCCTGCTCGGCGGGTGCCGGCGCTGGCGTAGCGACTGGCGCAGGGCGTGCTGCTGGTTTGGGGGCCGCAGGGGCCATCGCTGCAGGCGGCTTGGGAATGACCACAGGAGCTGGCGCATCGGGCAGTACGCCCTTGATGATGGGTTCCTGCTTGTTGTGCTTTTCCTGGCTGCGGCGCGTGACCGTGGTCTGGTCTTCAATATCTTCCGCCATTTTGTAGCTGGCTTCGATATTGTCCAGGCGTGGATCGTCGTGTTTCAGGCGCTCCAGGCGGTAGTTGGGTGTTTCCAGCGTCTTGTTGGGCACCAGCAGCACGTTGATGCGCTGCTTCATTTCGATCTTGGCGATTTCCGAGCGCTTTTCATTGAGCAGGAAAGACGCCACATCGACCGGCACCTGGCACAGCACCGAAGCCGTGCTGTCCTTGAGGGACTCTTCCTGGATGATGCGCAAAATCTGCAGCGCCGAGCTTTCGGTGTCGCGGATATGGCCGGAACCGCCGCAACGCGGGCAGGGAATTGAGGCCCCTTCGTTGAGCGCCGGGCGCAAGCGCTGGCGGCTCATTTCCATCAGGCCGAACTTGCTGATGGTGCCGAACTGCACGCGTGCGCGGTCCTGGCGCAGCGCGTCGCGCAGGCGGGTTTCCACATCGCGGCGGTTGCGCGACTCTTCCATGTCGATAAAGTCGATGACGATCAGGCCGCCCAGGTCGCGCAGACGCATCTGGCGCGCCACTTCGTCGGCAGCTTCCAGGTTGGTGCGGGTCGCGGTTTCCTCAATGTCGCCGCCCTTGATGGCGCGGGCCGAGTTGACGTCGATGGATACCAGCGCTTCGGTGTGGTCGATCACGATGGCGCCGCCGGAAGGCAGTTGCACGGTGCGGGCGTAGGCCGACTCGATCTGGTGCTCGATCTGGAAGCGCGAGAACAGCGGCGCGTCGTCGCGGTAGCGCTTGACGCGGTGCTCGTGCTCGGGCATCACGTGGGCCATGAACTGGCGGGCCTGCTCGTAGACGTCGTCGGTGTCGAACAGGATGTCGCCGATGTCGCTGTTGAAGTAGTCGCGGATCGCGCGGATCACCAGGCTCGATTCCTGGTAAATCAGGAAAGCGCCCTTGCCGCCCTTGCCGGCGCCGTCAATCGCGGTCCAGAGCTTGAGCAGATAGTTCAGGTCCCACTGCAGTTCAGGGGCGCTGCGCCCAATGCCGGCCGTGCGCGCAATGATGCTCATGCCGTTCGGGTATTCGAGCTGGTCCATCGCCTCTTTGAGGTCGGCCCGGTCTTCACCTTCGATGCGGCGAGACACACCGCCGCCGCGCGGGTTGTTGGGCATCAGTACCACATAGCGGCCGGCCAGGCTGACGAAGGTGGTCAGCGCTGCCCCCTTGTTGCCGCGTTCTTCTTTTTCGACCTGGACCAGCAGTTCCTGGCCTTCCTTGATCACGTCGCTGATGCGGGCCTGGTTGACCGGCACGCCTTGCGCAAAATATTGCCTTGAGATTTCCTTGAAAGGCAGGAAACCGTGGCGGTCTTCGCCGTAGTCGACAAAACACGCTTCCAGCGAGGGCTCGACGCGGGTGACGACGGCTTTGTAGATGTTGCCTTTGCGCTGCTCGCGCCCTTCAATTTCAATTTCGTAGTCGAGGAGCTTTTGTCCGTCAACAATCGCCAGGCGGCGCTCTTCGGCCTGGGTGGCATTTACCAGCATGCGTTTCATGGGTGTTCCTAAATACTCTTCGTTCCAAAGCCTAAAAATGGCTGAACGACACCAGGAGCAACGCAGTGCGAACGTGGGGAATTGCCGGAGAGCTTTTGACCGGAAGCGGGCTCACTGAAATTTCAGTCAGCCTGCTCTGGTCTGGGCGTAGGCGCGTGGATGGAGTGAGCAGTATCCGGCAGGATTTGCTACAGAAATAGTAGCTGTTTGCGCCCGCTGTACAGGGGCTACAGGCTGATTTGTGCCATAGAGCAAGGCCAGGAGGCGCTGCAGGCAACTAAAAATCAGACTGACCCGTGTTGTCATCAGAGGGTTACCCGTAAAAGGACTTGTTCTCACCTGGATCCGAATGCAGCCCTGAGTTCGTGACTGCAGGCTGCACACATAAGTATTCCGTAGTTTTATTCGCAAAGCGCCGACTCGTCTGCATGGCAATTTCCGTGTTGCGAGGTGCCTGGCACCCGTCGCGCGTGGACAATTGCCACCAGTGGCATCGACCTTCCAGCGAGGCTGTTTGCAGGCCTTTTCAGGGGCTTTGGATTGGTGTGGATTAAACTCCAGACAAATCAACTACTTACAGCGTATCGCTAGTGAAACACATTATAGGGGCAGCTTCAGGCAAGGCAAAACGCCCGGCAAAAGCGCCTGTCCGCCCGATTTCTGCGGCGCTTGCGCCCAAGCCCCAGCCCCAGCCACCGCCGGTGGTGCCCTTCGTGCCCATTGCCGCCGCCGCGTTGCCCCAGGCGACACTGGTGACGGTGGATGAAGATTACGCTGGCCAGCGGCTCGACAACTTCCTGATCCGCCAACTCAAGGGGGTTCCCAAAACCCACGTCTACCGCATCATCCGCAGCGGCGAGGTGCGGGTCAACAAGGGCAGGGCGCATGCCGATACCCGTGTCGAAGCGGGCGATGTCGTGCGCCTGCCGCCAGTGCGGACGTCGGAGCGGGCCGATCAAAAGGCCCAGCTGATGCAGAGCGTGATGACCGAGGTGGCGCGCCACGGCGCAAGCTCCACAGTCGGCGGTTATGCGCCGCCCGCTGAATTTCCGGTTCTTTTTGAAGACGACTTCCTGCTCGCCATCGACAAACCGGCCGGCGTGGCCGTGCACGGGGGCAGCGGCGTGAGCTTCGGTGTCATTGAGCAGCTGCGCATGGCACGGCCCGAGGCCGATTTCCTGGAACTGGTGCACCGGCTGGACCGCGAAACCAGCGGCATCTTGCTGATTGCCAAGCGCCGCATGGCCCTCAAACTGTTGCAAGAGCAGTTCCGCGAGCGTGAAACCGACAAGGTCTATCTGGCCCTGGTCAGCGGCAACTGGCCGGCGAACCAGCGCGTCATCGACAAGGCGCTGCACAAATACCTGCTGCCCAACGGCGAGCGGCGCGTCAAGATCGTGGCCAACGACCATCCCGACGCCATGCGTTCGGTGACGCTGGTCAAGGTCAAGTCCGCCATTGCAGCCAACCCGCTGGCGCCCGACACGCCCTTCAGTTTGCTTGAAGTCACGATCAAGACCGGCCGCACGCACCAGATCCGCGTGCACCTGGCCGGCGAGGGGCACCCGATTGCCGGGGACGACAAGTACGGCAATTTCGAGTTGAACAAGGCGCTGCAAAAGTCCTCCCCCGGTGCAACTTCGCTCAAGCGCATGTTTTTGCATGCCTGGAGTTTGAAGTTCAATCACCCCAAAACCAGAAAAGCGGTGCAGCTGCAAGCGGCCCTGCCCGACGAGTTGCAGCAGTTCTTGCCGTCTCGCGCCGCCGAAGCACGCCCGCAGTCGTCTGCAGAGTCAGATAATTCCTGAGGAATTGCGCGGCGACTGCAGGTAGGGGCCTGTTCAGCCGGCGACAATCTGTTCATGCATATTCGAAACTTTGACCTGATTGCCTTTGACTGGGACGGCACGTTGTTTGACTCTACCCAGATCATCGTGCGCTGCATTCAGGCAGCAGTGCGGGATGTAGGCGGCACGGTGCCGACGGACCAGGCGGCGGGCTACGTGATCGGCCTCGGCCTGATGCAGGCCTTGGCCCATGCTGCGCCCGATGTGCCGCCTGAAAAATACCCGGAGCTTGGCCAGCGTTACCGGCACCATTACGCGACTCATTTCAATGACTTGAGTCTGTTTGAGGGCGTGCTGCCCCTGCTCGATGGACTCAAGGCGCGTGGCCACCTGCTGGCGGTAGCCACCGGTAAATCCCGGGTTGGGTTGAACGAGGCGCTGCAAAGCGTTGAACTCAAAGGCGTTTTTGATGCTTCCCGCACGGCCGATGAGACCGCTGGAAAGCCCGACCCGCGCATGCTGCATGAGTTGATGGCGCAATTCGACATTCCGGCCGAACGCGTGCTGATGGTGGGCGACACCACGCACGACCTGCAGATGGCGCTCAATGCGGCCTGCCCCAGCGTTGGCGTAAGCTACGGCGCGCACGAGCCTGGCGCCTTTGTTGACCTGGCGCCGCGCCATGTCGCGCATTCGGTGCGGGAATTGCACGACTGGCTATTGGCGCATGCCTGACAGGCCCGCCATGGACGAACTGCTGTCCCTTTGGCCGCTGTGCAACAGCCATGATTTGCTGGAGGGCGGGCTGGCCGTGCCGTTTGACCTCAACTACGCCGGTCAGACCTGCCGTGCCTTTGCCATTCGCCATAACGGCTTGCCGCATGCCTACCTGAACCGTTGCACGCATGTGGCCATGGAACTTGATTGGCAGCCCAACCGGATTTTTGATGCCACTGGTCAGTGGCTTCTGTGCGCCAGCCATGGCGCGGCCTACCAGCCTGACACCGGCCAATGCGCTGGCGGCCCGTGCCGCGGCGGGCTGGTCAAGATCACGCTTTCAGAAAAAGACGGTGTCGTGTATTGGCATTCTGCTTACAACCTCACGCAAGTACCGTTTTAATACTTCTCTAAACTCATGACCATGAACGATTCAAACCGCCCCGGCAACACCGATCCTACTTTTGACCCTCAGCCAGATGCAGGGCAGGCCAGGCAGCCCGCTTCCCTTTCTCAAAAATCAGCTGAAATGAGCAATTCGGCTGCGCCCGGCTGGGAGCGGGCGACGCTGGAGAAACTGGTGTTTGCGACGCTCAGCGAGCAAAAATCCACGCGCCGCTGGAAAACCTTTGTGCGCCTGTCGTGGCTGGCATTTTTCATTTTCCTGGTGTGGATGGCCTTGCAGCGCAGCGCCTCCGTGACCGCAGCGACGACGCCGCACACCGCTGTGGTAGAGATCAAGGGAGAAATCGCCGCCGGTGCTGATGCCAGCGCCGAGTTCGTCAATGCCGCCTTGCGGGCTGCATTTGAAGACAAGGGCGCCCAGGCGGTGGTACTGCTGATCAATTCACCGGGCGGCAGCCCGGTGCAGGCTGGCATGATGAACGACGAAATTCTGCGGTTGAAGGCTTTGCACAAGAAGCCGGTCTATGCCGTGGTTGAAGAAACCTGTGCCTCAGCCGCCTACTATGTTGCCGTGTCAGCCGACAAGATTTTTGTTGATAAAGCCAGCATCGTGGGCAGCATTGGTGTGCTGATGGATGGCTTTGGCTTTACCGGTCTGATGGAGAAGCTGGGCGTGGAACGCCGCCTGATGACCGCGGGCGCGAACAAGGGTTTCCTGGATCCTTTCAGCCCGCAAACAGAAACGCAGCGCGTATTTGCGCAAGGCATGCTGGACCAGATTCACCAGCAGTTCATTGGTGTCGTGAAAGCCGGGCGCGGCGATCGCCTGAAGGAAACGCCCGAAATGTTCAGCGGACTGTTCTGGAGTGGTCAGCAGTCGGTGGAGTTGGGGTTGGCTGACCAACTGGGAAATCTTGACTATGTCGCCCGTGAAGTCGTCAAGGTTGAAGAAATCATTGACTACACCCGCCGCGACAATGTGGCGGAACGCCTTGCGAAGAAGTTTGGTGCGTCCATTGGAGAGGGCGCTATGAGGGCTTTCAGCGCCATACCTGCATTGCGTTGAGCGTTTTTTAAATGATCACAAACAAGCCCGCAGCCTGCGGGCTTGTTTTATGGGCGCCAGCGCGACTTAGCGGCCAATGCAAAACACAGTAGGCAGATCCAGCGGCACCACGGGTTTGTCGCGCTTCCAGCTGCTTACCTGCGCGCTGCGGCTCACGCCCTTGTCCATCGTCAGGCCGCAACCCAGCGCCAGCCGGGTGTTGCCTTGAAGCGTTTGCAGTAGCGCCTGCAGCAGGGCGGCGTTGCGGTAGGGCGTTTCAATGAACAGCTGGGTCTGGCCGGTTTTCAGCGCCAGCGACTCCAGTTCCCGGATGCGTTGCGAGCGGCCGCCGGCATCTTGCGGGAGGTAGCCGACAAATGCGAAGTTCTGGCCGTTCAGGCCGCTCGCTGCCAGCGCCAGCATCAGCGACATGGGTCCTGTCAGCGGCATGACCTGAAGGCCGAGGTCATGCGCGGCGCGCACCACCGAGGAGCCAGGATCGGCAATGGCGGGCATGCCCGCTTCGCTGACCAGACCCATGTCGCGGCCTTCCATCGCTGCAGACAGCAGGGGGCGCGCGTCAAAATTGCCGGTGTGGTCCCCTTTTTTGTGAACCTCCCGCGGGAGCTCCTGAATCTGCAGCATCTGCACCGGATTGGCCAGGGGCTCAATCTCATTGATGCGTTTTAAATAAGCGCGTGTACTTTTTGCATTCTCGCAAATCCAGCAGGACAGACGGGCCGCAATTTGCAGCGTGCCCAAAGGCATCACGTCCTGAAGGGGGGCTTCGACGTCGCAGCCGAAATCAAGCGGTGCGGGAACCAGGTAGAGTTTTCCCTTTGTCAGGCTGCTCATGCTGAGACCTCCTGGTTGCCCAGCAGGACCACGCCGGCCGCCTGGATCATTTTGCAGGTCCGAATCAGCGGCAGCCCCACCAGCGCGGTGGGGTCATCGCTTTCAATGGATTCGAGCAGCGCAATGCCCAAGCCTTCGCTTTTGGCGCTGCCGGCGCAATCATAGGGTTGCTCGGCGCGCAGGTAGTTTTCAATTTCGAC
>NZ_JADMJK010000058.1 GCF_018780625.1 Polaromonas sp.
ACCTTGCAGGCGCCGTTGACGATGATGAAAATGTCGCCACCGTTGGCGGCATCGACATAGTTGCGGTTGACAAACATCAGGTCGTCGATGATGCCGCCTGCGTCATTGAGCAGCAGGCCGTAGCGCTGCTTGCCGGGCGCCAGGTCGATCACGTCCACGGGAAGCAGGCTCTCGAGTGCCGCGGCAGCATCGGGACCGACCAGGCGCAACTGGCCCATGTGCGACACGTCAAACAGGCCGGCAGCCTGGCGGGTGTGCAGGTGCTCGGCCATCAGGCCCGCAGGGTATTGCACGGGCATGCTGTAGCCGGCAAACGGCACCATGCGCGCGCCGAGTTCCACATGCAGGTCGTGCAGCGGCGTTTTCAGAAGGGGCGCTGCCGTGGCAGCAGGGGCGTGGGACGGGGTGTCGGACATGGCGTTTTCCGGTGGGGCATACCTGTAATTCATGGCTAAAAAGCCATGGTCTGCCCCTGCTGTCCTCTTTACCTGAGAGATTCGCCTGGCGATGCAGGGTTGCTCCTTCGGTGGGCCGCTTTGAAAACGGCCTCTCTCCAGTAGGGTCCGCCCCCTGGCGCAGTGCGCTGGAGGGCGGTTGCCAGTCCTTTTGCCTGAGCGTTCAATGCACCCTTTGGGGGTGTCACATGCGCCTTCGGCGGTTTTCACGGTGAAAACTCTCTCCTGGTAGGGGAAGTGTAGCCGAGCGGATCGGCCTGCTAGCCCTTGCGTTCTCCGTAATTTATCGACCCATTGCGCTTCAATAGATTTGCGCCGCGATGGCGCGTACATGCTTGAGCAGCAGGTTCGCGCCAGGTGACGGCAAATGATTGCGCCGCATGATGATGCCGAAGCTGTCCATCTTGCAGGGAAGGGCTATGGGCACAATTGCCAACTCGCTGGACTGCACGTAATAACGTGCGACCTCCACCGGCATCACATGCAGGAAATCGGTTTGCTGCAGCAGGCTCTTGATCACCGACATCGAAGTGGTTTCAACCACGTTGGACGGCGTTTCCAGATCAACACGGCGAAACATCATGTCAAACCGGTGGCGCAGAATGCTGCCGCGAGGCGACAGTATCCAGCTGGCTGCGGCCAGGTCTTTCAAGGTGAGGTCGCTGCGCGCCAGCATGGGATGTCCGATGCGCGCCACCGCGCACTCGGTTTCCTCCGACAGGTCTTCGTACAGCAGGTTCGACGCATCCTCCTGCTCCAGGATGCGTGCGATCAGAAAATCCAGTTGCCCGCGTTTGAGTCGCTCCAGCAGCACATCGCTGGTGTCAACCTGGACGCCGATGCAAAGCCTTGGGGCTTCTTCCTTGGTGCGCACGATCATCTGGGGCACCAGCGTCATGGAGGAGGTGATGATCACACCGATGTTGACCTGCCCCGACAGTCCAGCCTGCAGCGTTGCAATCGACTCCTGCCCTTGCGACAGGTTGGCGAGTGCCATCCTCACATGGCGGATCATCGTTTCGCCATAAAGCGTCGGCCGGATGCCGCGCGGCAGCCGCTCGAAAAAAGGCACGCCGAAGAGCTCTTCAATGTCCTTCAGCATTTTTGATGCTGCGGGCTGGCTCATGTTGGTTTCCCTGGCGGCTTGGTGAATGTTTCGCGCCTCGTCCAGGGCAATCAACAGGAACATCTGACGGGTCTTGAGCTGGGTGCGTACGCGCCGCGCAAGGCCTGTGTCGGTGAGGGGGCTGTTGATCATGGGATTAATCGCGATTGCAGTCTGGATAGTCGATATATAAAATTGTATCGGTTACTTGAATTTATTCATTTGTTTTGCATTCTGCAAGTCCCTAAGATCCTGCAAAACGTCATAGCTATCAGATCAAGGAGACAAGATGTCCAACCCAAAAAACCGTGTGTTGCGGTCAGCCGCCTGGTTCGGCAGCGCCGACAAGAACGGCTTCATGTACCGCAGCTGGATGAAGAACCAGGGCATTCCGGACCATGAATTCCAGGGCAAGCCCATCATCGGCATCTGCAACACCTGGTCTGAACTGACACCGTGCAACGCGCACTTCCGCAAGATCGCAGAGCATGTGAAGCGCGGTATTTCCGAGGCCGGTGGCTTTCCGGTCGAGTTTCCGGTGTTTTCCAACGGTGAATCCAACCTGCGGCCCACCGCGATGCTGACGCGCAACCTGGCCAGCATGGATGTGGAGGAGTCGATTCGCGGCAATCCGATGGACGCGGTGGTGCTGCTGGTCGGCTGTGACAAGACCACGCCGGCGCTGCTGATGGGCGCCGCCAGCTGCGACATCCCGACCATCGTCGTGACCGGCGGCCCGATGCTCAACGGCAAGCACGAAGGCCGTGACATCGGCTCCGGCACCGTGGTCTGGCAACTGCACGAAGCCGTGAAGGCGGGGCAAATCACCTTGAACCAGTTCATGTCGGCCGAAGCCGGCATGTCGCGCTCGGCAGGCACCTGCAACACCATGGGCACGGCCTCCACCATGGCCTGCATGGCCGAGGCGCTGGGCACCTCGCTGCCGCACAACGCGGCCATTCCGGCGGTCGATGCGCGCCGCTACGTGCTGGCGCACATGTCGGGCATGCGCATCGTGGACATGGTCTGGGAGGACCTGAAGCTGTCCAAGGTGCTGACGCGCGAAGCGTTTGAAAACGCCATCCGCGTCAATGCGGCCATTGGCGGCTCGACCAATGCCGTGATTCACCTCAAGGCGATTGCCGGGCGCATTGGCGTTCCGCTGGAACTGGAAGACTGGACCCACGTGGGCAAGGGCACCCCGACGCTGGTCGATCTGCAGCCGTCGGGCCGTTTCCTGATGGAAGATTTTTATTACGCCGGCGGTCTGCCGGGCGTGCTGCGTCGCATGGGCGAGGGCGGCCTGCTGCCGCACAAGGATGCGCTGACGGTCAATGGCAAGTCGATCTGGGACAACGTGCTCGACGCCCCCATCTACAACGATGAAGTGATCCGGCCGCTGGAAAAGCCACTGGTCGAAGACGGCAGCATGTGCATTTTGCGCGGCAACCTGGCGCCGCGCGGCGCGGTGCTCAAGCCTTCTGCGGCCACGCCTGCGCTGATGAAGCACCGGGGCAAGGCGGTGGTGTTCGAGGATTTCGACCACTACAAGGCGCGCATCGGCGACCCGGACCTGGATATTGATGCCGACTCGGTGATGGTGCTCAAGAATTGTGGCCCCAAGGGCTATCCCGGCATGGCTGAAGTCGGCAACATGGGCCTGCCGCCCAAACTGCTGGCGCAGGGGATCACCGACATGGTGCGCATCTCGGACGCCCGCATGAGCGGCACCGCCTACGGCACCGTGGTGCTGCATGTGGCGCCCGAAGCGGCAGCCGGCGGACCGCTGGCGATTGTGCGCGATGGTGACTGGATCGCACTCGACAGCCATGCAGGCAAGCTGGACCTGGAAATCAGCGATGCGGAGATGGCGCAGCGCCACGTCGAACGGGAAACTCGGCAGGCCCAGCAGGCGGTCGCGTCAAAGAGCGGCTACCAGCAGCTCTACATCGACCGGGTGTTGCAGGCCGATGAAGGCTGCGACTTCGATTTTCTGGTGGGATGCCGCGGCGCCGAGGTGCCCAAGCATTCGCACTGAGCATGAGCGCTGCGTGACTTTGAAAGATACCCATGACTCAATCCAAGAACGTCCGCTACAAAGGCGTATTCCCCGTGGTGCCCACCACGTTCACCGAAAGCGGGGCGCTTGATCTGCAAAGCCAGAAGCGCTGCGTCGATTTCATGATCGACGCGGGCTCCAACGGCCTGTGCATTCTGGCCAACTTTTCGGAGCAGTTTTTGCTTTCGGATGACGAGCGCGAGGTGCTGACGAAAACCATGCTGGAGCATGTCGGTGGTCGGGTGCCGGTGATTGTGACCACCACCCACTTCAGCACCCAGGTGTGCGCGCAGCGCAGCCGCCGCGCCCATGACCAGGGCGCCGCCATGGTCATGGTCATGCCGCCCTACCATGGGGCGACCTTCCGCGTGCCGGAAGAAAAAATCTACGAGTTTTATGCGGGTCTGTCGGATGCCATAGACATTCCCATCATGATTCAGGATGCACCCGCCAGCGGCACCGTCCTGTCTGCGGCGTTTCTGGCCCGCATGGCCAAAGAAATCAAGCAGGTGTCCTACTTCAAGATAGAAACTGCGGGCGCTGCGTCCAAGTTGCGCGAACTGATTCGCCTGGGCGGCGACGCGATCGAAGGTCCGTGGGACGGCGAGGAGGCCATCACCTTGCTACCCGATCTGGATGCCGGTGCCACTGGTGCCATGACCGGCGGTGCGTACCCCGACGGCATCCGCCTGATTGTCGATGCCTACGCCGCGGGCCGGCGCGAAGAAGCCATCACCTGTTACCAGCAATGGCTGCCGCTGATCAATTATGAAAACCGCCAGGGCGGCATCCTGAGCGCCAAGGCATTGATGAAGGAAGGCGGCGTGATCGCCTGCGAAGCACCCCGCCATCCCTGGCCCAGCATGCACCCCGCTACCCGTGCGGGCCTGATTGAAGCCGCGCAACGCCTGAACCCGATGGTTCTGCGCTGGGGCAAGTAAATTCAGACGGACGGCGCGCTGAACCATGATGATTCACAAATACGACAACCTGATCAACAGCCAGTGGATGTTTGGCCTGTCGGCCGGCATTGCCACCAGATCGCTCGAGCACGCGACCCACTTCAAGCGACATAGCCAGGCGGGCATGGTGATGGTGAACCTGCCCACCGCCGGTGTCGACTACCATGTGCCGCTTGTCGGCAGCAAGGGATCGAGCGACGGCTCGCGGGAGCAGGGGCGCTATGCGCAGGAGTTCTTCACCACGGTGAAAACGGCCTATATCGGCAGCTGAACACTTACTTAGGAAACGACCATGTTGATGCAATCTGCCCAATCGAATGGGCCCTGTCATATCGTCATCACCGGCGGTGCCGGGTTTTTGGGCGTGCGTCTTGCGCGCACCCTGCTGGCGCAGGGGCAGCTGTCGCTCGCCGGCGCGCCCCCCGCCAGCATCGCCCGGATTACCCTGGTGGACCGCGCCGCGCCACCTGCCGACCTGATGGCCGACGCCCGCGTTTCCGTGCTGACCGGTGACCTGAATGAACTTCTTGAGAAAAAAGATGCTGTAGTCCCCGTCATTGCTGGAGACACTGCTATTGTTTTTCATCTGGCAGCAGCTGTCAGTGGCGAATGCGAGGCCGATTTCGATCTCGGCATGCGCAGCAATTTCGCCGCGACGCTGGCCTTGCTGGAAGCCTGTCGCGCCTTGAAGACCAGGCCTGTCGTGGTGTTTGCCAGTTCGCTCGCCGTGTTTGGCGATGCGCCCGGTCAAGCGCTGCCGTCCGCCATTGAAGACAACACTTTGCCCACACCGCAGAGCAGCTACGGCATCCAGAAATTCATTGGTGAACAACTGGTGGCTGACTACGCGCGCAAAGGCTTCATACAGGGCCGCAACGTGCGTTTGATGACGGTCAGCGTGCGGCCGGGCACACCCAACGGCGCCGCATCGAGTTTCTTGAGCGGCATGATTCGGGAGCCACTGGCAGGCGTCAGGGCGGTATGTCCGGTGGCGCCGGATACGCCTGTGGCGCTGTCTTCGCCCGCGCGCACCGTGCAGGGACTGATTTGCGCGGCTGAGGCGAGCGACCAGGCCTGGGGTCCGCGCACGGGCCTGAACCTGCCCGCACTGACCACCACCCCAGGCGAGATGGCTGCGGCGCTGGAGCGTGTGGCTGGCACAGCGGCCACCGCGCTGATCGACTGGACGCCCGACCCGGCCATTCGCGGCATCGTGAAGACCTGGCCAGCCCGGATCCATGCGGCGAGGGCGTGCGGCTTGGGCTTGCTGCCGGAGGAAAGCTTTGACGACATTGTTCAGGAGTACATCAGGGAAAATCCTTATGCCGTGAAGCTGCCAATCAGATAACAATAAGAAGTTGTATGACAAATTTAACGCAGTTTGACGGATCAAGACTTCGTTAAACCGCAATTTTTTCAAACCGAAGGAGACAAAATGAAATTGAGCAAACTGGTTATTGGCCTGTCCTTGGCCGTGGGTTTTATGGCCACTGTGGCGGCCCAGACCACCATGCGGATCAACATTTCCATCGCCCAAAATTCGCACCAGGGCATTGGCATTGATACCTTCGCCAAAGAGGTCGAGAAGGGCACGGCGGGCCGTTACAAGATTCAGACTTTTTACAGCGCCTCGCTGGGCAGCGAGCGCGAATCGATCGAAGCGGTGCAACTCGGCACCCAGGAGCTGACTTTCTCGTCGACCGGCCCGGTGCCCAACTTTGTGCCGGAAGCCAAAATTCTGGATATTCCGTTTTTGTTTCGCGACAAGGCGCATGCCCGTGCCGTACTCGACGGCCCGATCGGCCAGGAGATGCTGACCAAGTTCGAGTCCAAGGGCTTCAAGGCCTTGGCCTGGGGCGAGAACGGCATGCGCAACATGACCAACAACAA
>NZ_JADMJK010000227.1 GCF_018780625.1 Polaromonas sp.
CAGCGGCCACGCCATGGTTCTGTGCACACCCCCATCGTTGTCACTGCGCTGCGCTTCGTGTACTTCCTTTCCCCCTTGCAGGGGGCGACGCATGGCATCCGGCAAAGCCGGCCTGCCGGCGTCTGCTGGAGAATCCGGGTGCGGGGTCGGGGCGTCTGGCATTGCCTTGTGCTATCAGCCCTAAAAAGGCTTGACCACCACAAGAATCACCACGATGAGCATCAAGATGACCGGCGCCTCATTGAACCAGCGAAACCAGACATGGCTGCGCTGGTTTCGGTTGTCCGCAAAGGTGGCCAGCACCCGGCCGCAGGCGTGGTGATAACCGATCACCAGCGCCACCACGGCCAGCTTGGCATGCATCCAGCCATTGCCCGACCCCAGCCCGATGCCATATCCGAGATAGAGCCACAAGCCGGTCGCCAGGGCAGGAACCGCCAGCAGCGTGGTGAAGCGCAGCAGCTTGCGGGCCATCAGCATCAGCCGCGCGCGCTCGGCCACGCTTTCGGGCGGCACCATGGCCAGATTGACAAAAATGCGCGGCAGGTAAAAAAGTCCGGCAAACCAGCTGGCAATGAAAACGATGTGGAAGGATTTGACCCAAAGCATGGCTCGAGTGTAGTCCGGCGCATTTTTGGACAAAAAGAAGCCCGGCGGCACAAGGGCCAGCCGGGCTGGTAAGCCTCTTTGCTGTCACACGCAAAGGCCCCGCTCAGGGAGGAAAAGCGGGATGCAGCAACCAAACTGGCCGCCGCACGCTTTAATTCTAACCATGCCGGCCAAGACTTGTCCAAACCTTTTCCAGGCGCGCCAGCGCTTAAATGTAAACACGGTAAGGCCCGGTAAGGCAAAGGGGACAAAGGGGATCAACCCACTCCCGCATGGCCGGCCCAAAGGTTTGGCACAATTTGCCCATGACACTGCACGCCTCCAACTTCGCTCCCTTTCCGATGGGCCGCCCCCGTCGCCTGCGCCGTGACAGCTTCACGCGCAACCTGGTCCGCGAGCACGCGCTCACCGCCCACGACCTGATTTACCCGGTGTTCGTGACCGATGGCCAGAACCAGCGCGTGCCGATTGCCTCTATGCCGGGGGTCGAGCGGCTCAGCCTGGACCTGCTGCTGCCGGTGGCAGAGGAGTGTGTGCAACTCGGCATCCCCGTGATGGCCCTGTTTCCGGTGATAGACAACGCGCTCAAGACTTACGACGGCAGGGAAGCGCTGAACCCCGACGGCCTGGTGCCGCGCGTGGTGCGCGAGCTGAAAAAACGCTTTCCCGAACTCGGCGTGATGACCGATGTGGCGCTGGACCCTTTCACCAGCCACGGCCAGGACGGCCTGCCCGACAGCGACGGCTACATCATGAATGAAGAGACGGTGGAAATGCTGGTCCAGCAGGCGCTGACCCAGGCCGAAGCCGGCGTTGACATCGTCGCGCCCAGCGACATGATGGACGGGCGCATCGGCGCGATCCGCCAGGCGCTGGAGAGCCGCAAGCTGATCCACACCCGCATCATGGCCTATAGCGCCAAGTACGCGAGTGCGTTTTACGGCCCGTTCCGCGACGCCGTGGGCTCGGCCGGCAACCTGGGCAAGGCCGACAAGAAGGTCTACCAGATGGACCCGGGCAACTCCGACGAGGCGCTGCGCGAAGTCGCCATGGACATTGCCGAAGGCGCGGACATGGTGATGGTCAAGCCCGGCATGCCCTACCTGGACGTGGTGCGCCGCGTCAAGGACGAATTCCAGGTGCCCACGTTCGCCTACCAGGTCAGCGGCGAGTACGCCATGCTCAAGGCTGCCGCGCTGAACGGCTGGCTGGACCACGACGCCGTGATGATGGAAAGCCTGCTGGCCTTCAAGCGGGCGGGGGCCGATGGCGTACTGACTTACTTTGCGATGGACGCCGCCAGAAAGCTGCGCCAAGGCTGAAACACCGGGCCCATGCACCCTGCGGCCTTCTAATGCTACAAAATAAGTAGCTATAAATATCCGACCTGTATGGGCTAGAGGCCTATTTTATTTAAAAACCCGGGGTTTGAAGCTTTCATGCGCGTTTTCAACATCACCGCCAACGGCAAGGGCGTCACCGAAACCGATGCACTGCCCAGCGAACTGCCGCCGCAAGGCTTTGTCTGGATTGCCTGCGCGCGGCGCGAGTTCGAGCTGCGGCAGGCGCAGATCCAGGCCAGCCTGCAAAGCCTGTGCGGCACGCAGCTGGTGGACCTGCATGTCTCTGACCTGCTGAACAACCAGCTGCCTTCGCACTACGACTACACCTCACAGTACGACATGCTGGTGTTTCGCCGCCTGGCCACCGGCAACACCGAAGCCGACCTGGCCGCGCCCAGCCAGCCCCAGCCGCCACGGGCCAAACGCAGCGGACCGCCGGTGCTCAAGCATATTGACACCAGCCCCGTCGGGTTTGCGGTGTTTGACCAGGTGCTGCTGACCGTGCACCCGACCGACTGCGCCGTGCGCGAAGCCTACGCGCTCAAGCTGCTCAACGCCACCAGCCAGGAGTCGCGCGCCAGCGGGGTCAAGCTGCCCGCCAGCCCGGCCGATTTGATGCTGCGCATCGTCAACCACATGGTGGACGGCTACCTGGAACTGCGGCGCGAGTTGACGCGCCAGCTGGGCCACTGGCAGTCCGAACTGCTCAAGCCCGGCTCACGCTTTAGCAACTGGGCCTCGGTGCTCGATGCCCGGCTGACCATGCACGAGCTGGACGAAATCTGCGAAGACCAGCGCTCGGCGCTGCAGGACTGGATTGACTCGATCGAGACCTGGCCCGAGGGCAGCACGCCCGCCGCGCAGCGCGAGCGCGAGTTGCTCAAAATTCGCTCGCGTGACGTGCTGGAACACATCGAGCGCGTGGTGCACCATGTGCGGCGCATGGAGCAAAGCGCCGAAACTGCGGTGCAAATGCATTTTTCGCTGCAGAGCAACCGCACCAATGACATCATGCGCACGCTCACCGCGCTGACAGCCGTGTTCTTGCCGCTGAACCTGATCACCGGGTTTTTCGGCATGAACTTCGAGTTCCTGCCCGCCATCCACAGCTCCGCCGGGTTCTGGTGGACTTTTGGCCTGATGGTGTCGCTGGTCGTCGTCGTCGTGTCCGTTTTCTGGCGCAAGCGTTACCTCGCGAGGACCAGCCGCTAGACCGCGTTCCGTCGTCTGCCGGGTGAATCAGCGGCCCGTTGACGGCCGCAACAGCTCAGCCCAGCCTGGCGGCAAAAAACGCCAGCGAACGCTCCCGCGCCAGATTGGCGGCGGCTTCGTTGTACGAGCCGCGCTGGTCGCAGTTAAAGCCGTGGTTGGCCGCATAGACATGCACTTCGACGGCGGGGTGCGCCTTCTTGAAGGCCTCGACGCCTTCCAGCGGAATCCAGTGGTCCTGGTCGCCAAAGTGCGCCATCACCGGGCACTGCGGCTGGCGCGCAATTTCGCCTTCGGTCGTGATGCCGCCACCATAGTAAACAATGGCGGCGCTCAAGCCCTTGAGCGTGCAGGCCGCCTTCCATGCCAGCAGGCCGCCCCAGCAAAACCCGACAATGCCGACCTTGCCGCCGCTGGCCTGGGCCGCGTGGTCGATGGCCGCCTGGAGGTCCTGCAGCACGCCCGCGCCCGGCAAGGCGTCCACGGCGGTTTTCAACGCAAACCCCGCGCCCATGTCGGCCTCGGTGTAGCCCAGCTCCACGCCGGGCTTGACGCGCTCAAAGGTCGATGGTGCCACGGCCAGATAGCCTTCTGCGGCATAGCGGTCTGCCACCGAGCGGATGTGTGAATTGACACCGAAAATTTCCTGCACCACGACGACAGCGCCGCGCGGCGTGCCTGCGGGCTGCGCCACGTAGGCGGGCACGGTGAAGCCATCGGCGGCGGTGAGATTGATGAATTGACCCATGCTATGAAAGCTCCTTGTTTTTTCTGTGTGAGGTAGGGATTCAGGCAGCAGCCTGGAGTTTGCGCTCGACAAAATCAAGCCGGTCCTGGCCCCAGAACAGCTCGCCGTCAATCACGTAGCTGGGCGCGCCGAACACGCCGGCATCAATCGCCTGCTGGGTATTGGCCTCGTAGCGCTGCTGCACCGCCTGGCTTTGGGACTGCGCCAGCCGCTCGGGGCTCAGGCCGCATTCGGCCAGCAACCCGGCCAGCACCTTGTCGTCGGCAATGTTGCGCTGGCTGGCCCAGACCGCCGCCAGCGCCGCGCCGCTGAGCGCCATGGCAGCGTCAGCGCCGTCGTGCAGATCAACCGCAATGATGAGGCGCGCGGCGTCGTCGCCGGACACCGGGAAGTAGCGCGGCTTGAGGTGGAGGGGCGCCTGCAGATGGTCTGAATAGCGCTGCAGCTCCAGCAGCCGGTAGGCCTGGCGCTGCGGTGCGCGCTGGCCCAGCGGCAGCCCGCCCGAGATGGGAAACACCTTGCCGCCCAGGTCGACCGGCAGCACCCGCACGGTGGCGCCCGCCGCGCGCGCGATCTGCGCCAGGCGCGCGTGCCCCAGGTAGGCCCAGGGGCTTTGCGGGGCGAAGTAATAGTCCACGGTGGTGCTCAAAGTTCTTTCTCCAGTTGCAATAAGTCATTACAGTCACTGATTCAGCGCGTTCCCGTTTGTACCCGGGATTGATATTTTTTGCAGGAGACTGGTTTGTCCCAAGTTGTTTTGATCACAGGCGCCTCGCGCGGCATTGGCGCGGCCACGGCACTTCTGGCGGCCCGCCAGGGCTACGCGGTGGCGGTCAATTACACCGCCAACTCGCTGGCGGCCGACGAGGTGGTGCGGCAGATCCGCCAGGCGGGCGGCCAGGCCATGGCGGTGCAGGCCGATGTGGCTGTGGAAGCCCAAGTGGTGGCGATGTTTGAAAAGGTCGACGCCAAGTTCGGCCGCTTGAGCGCGCTGGTCAACAACGCCGGCGTGGTGGACCAGACCACGCGGGTGGAGGCCATCACCTTGCAGCGCCTGCAGCGCATGTTTGAAGTCAATGTGTTCGGCTCCTTCCTGTGCGCCCGCGAAGCCGTCAGGCGCATGAGCACGCGCCACGGCGGCTCGGGCGGCGCCATTGTCAATGTATCCAGCGCGGCGGCTCGGCTCGGCTCGCCCGGCCAGTACGTGGACTACGCGGCGGCCAAGGGCGCGATTGATACCTTTACCCTGGGCCTGGCCAGGGAAGTGGCTGCGGAAGGCATTCGTGTCAATGCGGTGCGGCCGGGCATCATAGACACCGACATCCATGCCTCGGGCGGCCTGCCCGATCGGGTGCGCGACCTGGCGCCGCAGGTGCCGATGCAGCGCGCCGGCAGCGCCGAAGAAGTGGCCGCATCGATTGCCTGGTTGCTGGGTGACGGGGCCAGCTACACCACCGGCGCCTTGCTCGACGTGGCGGGAGGCCGCTAGATGGACTTCAAACCCCTGGTGACGCTGCTGGCCATCGTCAACCCGCTGGCCATCGTGCCATTTTTCATTCACTACACGCAGGATTTTTCAAAAGAGCAGCGGCGCCGCACCGTCCTGGTGGCGTCCTTCAGTGCGTTTGTCGTGATTGCCACCAGCGCGCTGCTGGGCCTGCAAATACTCGAATTCTTCAGCATTTCACTGCCCAGCTTCCAGGTCGGCGGCGGCCTGTTGTTGCTGATCAGTTCCATGAACATGCTCAACGCGCAGCCGGCCGAGGCCAAGCCGCTGACCAACGAGATGGAAGACGGCGCGGAAAAGGCCGCCATGGGCGCCAGCATTGCCGTGGTGCCGCTGACGATTCCGCTGCTCACGGGGCCGGCCACCATGTCCACCGTGGTCATCTACGCTGAAAAGGCCAAGACGTTTTTCCAGCTCGGCACGCTGGTGGGCTATGGCGTGGTGATTGGCCTGGCGACTGCGCTGTGCTTTGCGCTGGCCGAGCCGATTGCCCGCGTGCTGGGCAAAACCGGCATCAATGTGATGACCCGCCTGATGGGGCTGATTCTGGCGGCGCTGGCCGTGGAGGTGATGGCCGGGGGCCTCGTCAAGCTGTTTCCGGTGCTGCGCGGATAAGCGGACAGGCCTAGCGCGCCTGCGCTGGCGCCTGCTGCAGCCACTGGTCCAGCTCTTCAATCGCGGCGTCGGTGGCCGCCGTCAGGGCGCGCACGCCGCCAGCCGCATCGGCGCTGGGGGCCGGCCGCTGCACCACCACGCTGCGCTGCCCCAGCAGTTTTTCGCCGGCGGGCGTCAGCTCCACCAGCGTGGCGCGCAGGCGGATCAGGCCGACACTGGACTCGGGCGTGCTGAACAACTGGCTGAACTCTTCAAGCTGCAGGCGCAGCAGCAGCGGCAAGGCGGCGCTCTGGCTGCGGTTGAGCGCGACGCTTTCGCGCGCATTGAACACCGCCCGGCGCTGGCTGAGCTGCTCGCGCAGGCGCTGGCGCACCAGTTGCGGCGGCGGCATGCTCCAGCGCGCTTTCGAGTAGGGGCGCAGCTGCTGGTCATCGGCGTAG
>NZ_JADMJK010000173.1:0-26276 GCF_018780625.1 Polaromonas sp.
TAGAACGCCAGTTGCGTGTCTTCCGGCCCGCCCTTGATGCGCTCGGCCGTGGTGCTGCGTGGCTCGGTCTTGTAGTCGATCAGCAGCGTCTGGCCGCTGGCGTCGCGGTCAATCCGGTCCAGCTTGCCGACCAGCGTGAGCGCTCCCAGGGAAATTTCGCGCCAGGTTTCCGCCGCATCAAACACGGCGCCGGTGGCCTCATGGCCGGCCAGCCATGCGAGGTAGCCGTCGCGCACGCCGGGCCAGGCGGCGGCAAACGGCAAGAACTCGCTGTCGCTCAGGGCGAGTTCTTGCGTCGCCGTTTCTGCCGCTGCGTTAATCATCGCTACCCGAGTAATTAAATCGGGCGCCGGCGCCTCTTTCAAGGCTTCATGAAAGTGTCCCAGCAGGCTGTGCAGCCAGTTGCCAAAATCGCGCTTGCCCAGTTCGCTTTCAAGTTCGTCGGGCGCCTGCAACTTGAGCTGGCGCAGCGCAAAAAAGCGGTAGGGGCAGCGCCGCAAGTCCTCATAGGCGCTGGCCGACAGCTTGGCCAGCGGCAAGGCCTGGCCGGTGGGTTGCGGCGCGGTCGTGGGCCGGGCCGCGACAGCGCGCGGGCGGCGCGCGTCTGGCGCCAGCGGCACGGCGTTGTCGAGCAGCAGTTCCTGCACAAAGCCGCTGGGCATCAAGTGTTCGCCGGCCTCGCTGGTGCGCCAGAGCACATCCACCTGCGGCAGCTGCAGCGCGTAACCCCAGGCCTGGCGCGCGGCGCTGGCCAGCGTTTCGCGGGAAGGCAAACCCAGCAAGGCGCGCTGGCTGGGCGTCCACTGGCCCGGCGGCTCGGGCGACACCGGCAGGCGGATCTCGTCGCAGCCGGGGAACACCACCGCCTGCATCGGCCGGCCCAGCAGTTGCTGCAGCGGCAAAATCACCACCTGTTCGGCGGGCGGATGCGCGGGCGAGAAATTCTCGGCTTCCAGCGTCTGGTTGACCCAGCTGGTGAACGCGCGCAGTGTCATGCCGGGAGCGGTTTCAAACTCAGCCTCGGCCCCGTCGTGCAGACGCAGCACGTCCAGCACCGTCTGGCCGGCCTCGTCCAGCACCAGCACTGGCCACTGCCCGGCAGCGCGCAACGCAGCGCGCAAGCCGAGCAGCCATTCACTTAATGGACGTGCGCGGACAAAGCCTGCACGCATCACGTTCACGGTCGCGACCACAGGTTCGCTGGCGGCAAACGGGGACAAGGGCGACATCGGCGCAGCGGGCAATTCGCGCCACGCACGCACGCCCACCTGACGCAAGGCTGCCTCCAGCGCGACGACCGCGGGGGGGCCGAACGCGGGTGCGTTTTTGAGCCAGTCGAGCACAGCGTCGCTGGACGCGTCCCAGGGCATGGCGCGCAGCAAGCCCATCAGGCCAGCGGCAGCGCGGGTGGTCGACAGCTTCCAGCCGGTTTCGTCGCGCATGGCAACGCCCTGCCGTTCCAGCATGGCGCTGACGCGGCGCGTCAAAAAGCGGTCCTGCGCAATCAGCGCGACCGGGCTGCGTCCTTGGGCCAGATGCGCCAGCACGCATGCGGCGGCCCGCTCGGCCTCGTCTTCGGCGTCCAGCGCGGCGTGCAGTGCGGCCGGCGGCAGCACGCCTGGCGGCGGCGTGTAAAAAGACAGCGCGATCGCCCGTTCGCCAAAATGCGCCTTCAGCGCGTCTGCCAGCGGCTCGGCCTGAAAGCCTTCGAGCACCGCCAGCAGCGCCGGCTGGGCCTGGAACAGCCGGTCCGATGCATACGACGACGCTGCCACCCACGCCAGCGCAATACGCCCCACCGCAGCCTCAAGCGCCAGCACCGGCGAATCCAGACCCACGCCGAGTTCCTCGGCCAGGCGTTCGCTCCAGGCCTGGCGCTCGGCGGGCCGCACCGCCGCCGCCACCCGGCCCAGGCTCCAGGCGGCATCGACCAGGCGGCCCGCCAGCACGTCCTGCTGGCTCGCCAGGCCGGCACGTCCGAGCAAGGACGCAGCCGTCAGCATGTCAACCGCTACATCCATGCGCAAATCGTCACCCGACGGCGTGTACAGGCCCAGCGTGCCGCCCAGGCTGCTGGCCCAGTTCATGGTGGTTTCAAAACGCGGCACAAAAAAGGTGTCGCCCGCTTGCGCAGCCCAGGCCTGGCGCGCCTGCTGGATCAATTGCGCATAAGGCAGCAGCACCACGGCCTCAGCCGGGTGAACGCCCCGCGCCTGCAGCGCCTGGGCCAGCTGGGCCATGGCCTGTTGCCAGCAATGGTCTGGAAGGCTTGAGGAAAGGTCGGGTATGTAGTCAGGCGGCATGAAGGGGAAAGGGTTTTATGGTGGCGAACAGGCCCGGACATGTGGAGCAGGCCTTTGGCTATGGGCGCGATAGCCGTTGCGCGGCAGATAGAGTAGCGTGCTTTCTGCCACAATCGTGCAACTTTAGCCGTATTCGTAACTAGTCCAAAGGAGCCATCATGGCGAGCGAACTGATCAAACACACCACCGATGCTACTTTTGAAGCCGATGTGCTGCAATCGAGCCAACCCGTTCTGGTGGACTACTGGGCCGAATGGTGCGGCCCTTGCAAGATGATTGCCCCGATTCTTGACGAAGTGGCCACCAGCTACGACGGCAAGCTGCTAATTGCCAAAATGAATGTCGACGAGAACCGCGACATTCCTGCCAAATTCGGCATTCGCGGCATTCCGACCCTGATGCTGTTCAAGGATGGCCAGCTGGCCGCGACCAAAGTGGGCGCCATGAGCAAATCGCAACTGACCGCGTTTATCGACCAGCAACTGGCCTGAACATTCTTGCGCTGAAAGGAAGCACGGCCTGGCCGCTTCCTGTTCAGCGCAAGCTGGCGCCTCCTTGAGACCGAAACCCGAAGCACTTGCCGGGCGGACCTCACAGGACGCCCTGATTTCCTTTTTTTATTTCCTGTCATAATTGACTTTACTCGCCAGCCGGCTGTCATCGGCCGGTTCGAGTTCCCGGTTTGCAAGCCATCTTTCTCTACGGCTTCTTTTCAAACCTCCCCCGTCTTTTTCAAATGAACTCCGCAAGGAGCAATTCCATGCACTTAAACGAACTCAAGGCACTGCATGTGTCTGAAGTCCTCAAGCAGGCTGAAGCCCTTGAGATCGAAAATGTCGGCCGCATGCGCAAGCAGGAGTTGATGTTCGCCATCATCAAGAAGCGTTCAAAAACCGGCGAGACGATTGTGGCTGACGGCGTGCTGGAAGTGCTTCCCGACGGCTTTGGCTTTCTGCGGGCGCCCGATTCGAGCTACACCGCGAGCACCGACGACATCTACATCAGCCCCAGCCAGATCCGCCGCTTCAACCTGCACACCGGCGACATGATCGAAGGCGAAGTGCGCACGCCAAAAGACGGCGAGCGTTACTTTGCGCTGAACAAGCTCGACAAGATCAATGACGCCCCGCCTGAAGACAACAAGCACAAGGTCATGTTTGAAAACCTGACGCCGCTGTTCCCGCGCGAGCAGTTCAAGCTTGAGCGCGACATCAAGGCCGAAGAAAATCTGACCAGCCGGATCATCGACATCATTGCGCCCATCGGCAAGGGCCAGCGCGCCCTGTTGGTGGCACCACCCAAGTCCGGCAAGACCGTGATGATGCAGAACATCGCCCACGCCATCGTTGCCAACTACCCCGAAGTGGTCATGATGGTGCTGCTGGTGGACGAGCGCCCGGAAGAAGTGACCGAAATGCAGCGCAGCGTGCGCGCCGAGGTGATTTCATCGACGTTTGACGAGCCCGCCGCACGCCACGTGCATGTGGCCGAAATGGTCATCGAGCGCGCCAAGCGCCTGGTCGAACTCGGCAAGGACGTCGTGATCCTGCTCGATTCCATCACCCGCCTGGCGCGCGCCTACAACAACGTGCTGCCTTCATCGGGCAAGGTGCTGAGCGGCGGCGTGGATGCCAACGCCCTGCAGCGCCCCAAACGCTTTTTTGGCGCTGCCCGCAAGATCGAAGAAGGCGGCAGCCTGACCATCATCGGTACCGCGCTGATTGACACCGGCAGCCGCATGGACGAGGTGATCTTTGAGGAATTCAAGGGCACTGGTAACTGCGAAATCCACCTGGACCGCCGCCTCTACGAAAAGCGCGTGTTCCCGGCGATCAACCTCAACCGCAGCGGCACCCGCAAGGAAGAACTGCTGCTGGCCCCGGAAATCCTGCAGAAGTCGCGCATTTTGCGTCAATTCATGTACAACATGGACGAGATCGAGTCGATGGAGCTCATGCTGAAAAACATGAAGGCCACCAAGAATAATCACGAATTCTTCGACATGATGCGCCGGGGTGGCTAAAGAATAGGGCCCCCACGCTTGTCGCTTCGCGTACTGCGCTGCCCCCGAGGGGCCGCTGCGCCTGCGGCCCGGCAAAGCCGGTTCCGCGGCCCTGGCTGGTATGGCGCGTGGAGACTGCGCCCCCGTATGATGGACTGGTCTGATTCTCCAAGCCCATGATTTCATGTGATAATGATGGGCTTCATGGAAAGTGCCTGGAACTGGTCTGGGTGGCTACCAAAACAATGAAAAAGGAAAGATCATGAAAGAAGGCATTCACCCCAATTACCGCGAAGTTTGTTTCCTGGACATGTCCAACAACTTCAAGTTCGTGACCCGCTCCTGCGCCAACACCAAAGAAATGGTGAAAATGGAAGACGGCCGCGAATTGCCTTTGTACAAGCTCGACACGTCCAGCGAATCGCATCCGTTCTACACGGGTACGCAAAAATCCGTGGACAACATGGGGGGCCGCGTCGAACGCTTCCGCAACCGTTTCGGCAAGACCGCAGCCAAGGAAGCTGCTCCTGCAGCAGAAGTCGCTCCCGCAGCGGCCGAGTAAGCTGCGAAGACTCTTTCGCCAGCCTGCCAAAAAGCAGCCTGAATTTCAGGCTGCTTTTTTTTCGTCAAATTGGCCGCATGTCGTGGCGGCAGTCCGAGCTGACACCCGCCGCTCGCCTCCACCCTTGGACATAGCGTCTTTCCTGATCAATACACCGTTTTGAACAAGCCGTCCCCTGCCCTCATTGCCCAGTCGGCCGTGCGCCGCATGCCACGCCTGGCGCTGCTGCTGTTTGCGGTAGCCTATATATTGCCGGGATTTTTAGGGCGCGGCCCCTGGAAAAACGAAGACATTGCTGCGTTTGGCGTGATGCGCGAACTGGCCGCTTCAGCCGCCCACTGGCTACAACCCCAGCTATTGGGGCAGAGCACAGGATTTGAGGCCCTGATTCCCTACTGGCTGGGCGCCATCGCCATCAAATTGCTGCCCTTTCTAGACCCAGGCCTTGCAGTGCGCATTCCGTTTATCCTGCTGCTGGCGCTGACGCTGCTCACCACCTGGTACGCCGTGTATTACCTGGCCCGCAGCCCGCAGGCCCAGCCTGTCGCCTTTGCTTTTGGCGGAGAGGCCAGCCCGGTGGACTATGCGCGGGCAATTGCCGATGCGGGTCTGCTGGCCCTGATTGCCAGCCTGGGCCTGGCGCAACTGTCTCATGAAACGACGCCAGCGCTGGCGCAGCTGGGCTTTACGGCCCTGGCCTTTTACGCCATGGCAGCCAGCCCCTACCGACCCGCCACCAGAATTCTGGGCCCTGCACTGGGTTTGCTGCTTGGCCTCGGAGGGCTCGCCCTCAGCGGTGCGCCCACACTAGCCTTGCTGCTGGGTACTGGCGGCGCCTTGGTGGAGTGGACCCACATGCGCTGGGGCAACATTCGGGCTGACGCGGCCAACAAGCAGCAGTCATGGCACTGGGTGCTGCTAATTGCGGGCATCACCCTGCTGGTGTCGCTGCTGGCCTTCAAGCTGGACTTGTGGCGCTGGAGGATCAACTTGCCCGGCGCCAGCCAACCCTCGGGCTGGCAGGACTTGCGCAGGCTGGGCCGTTTGCTGATGTGGTTCACTTGGCCCGCATGGCCTCTTGCCTTGTGGACGCTGTGGCGCTGGCGCAGGCAACTTGCGAGCCGCCATGTGGCCCTGCCACTCTGGTTTGCGGGCATGGCCGTGGCAGCAACCTTGACCACCACCGCATCGGACCGCAGCCTGCTGCTCAGCCTGCCGCCGCTAGCGGCGCTGGCGGCGTTTGCCCTGCCTACGCTCAAACGCAGCGTGGCCTCGCTGATCGACTGGTTCACCCTGCTCTTTTTCACCGGCTGCGGTCTCATCATCTGGGTCGTCTGGATTGCCATGCAAACCGGCGTGCCCCGGCAACCTGCCGCCAATGTCGCCAAACTCGCCCCGGGGTTTGAACCCAGTTTTTCCTGGCTCGCTTTTTTGGCGGCGCTGGCAGCCACGCTGGCATGGTCCTGGCTTGTGAAATGGCGTACTGGCGCGCAGCGCACAGCGATCTGGAAATCGCTGGTGTTACCGGCCGGCGGTGCCACCCTGTGCTGGCTGCTGCTGATGACGCTGTGGCTACCGCTACTCGACTATGCACGCAGTCTGGCGCCACTTTCACGGCAGGTTGCGGGCCTGGTCGACAAAAAATCGTGCGTCGAAATCCACGGCTTGGGCAGCGCCCAGGCGGCAGCCCTGCAATACCACGGCCAACTTGAATTGCGCCAGGCGACTGCGGTGGCGGCCTGTCCTTACCTGGTGGTGGATGTTGCGGCCCAAGCCAGCCTGAGCAGCGTCGTGAACCTGCCGGACTGGGCGTTTCAAGCCACCGTACGCAGACCCTCGGACAAAAACGAAAATCTCCTGGTGTTCAAGCGCGTCGGCCTGCGAAACTAGCCTGGCCATCTGCAAGCAGACGGCCCGCGCCGTTCCCAAGGCCGTCACGCCGCATGCGGGCCAAAAGGTGCTGCGCCGGGTGTGAGTCGGCCGTCCGTCTGACAGCCGCCACAGCGAAGGTGCATAAAAATCACCTTCATGCCAAAACTAACTATCCGAAATACCCGGCTGGAGGACATCGACGCGCTGGTGCGCCTGCAGCGAGAGGTGTATCCCGACATTGCCGCCTGGCATCGCGACCGCGTGGTGCACCAGATCGAACTGTTTCCCGAAGGCCAGATCGTCGCCTTTTACGGCGACCAGCTTGTGGGCTGCGCAAGCTCCCTGGTGATCCTGTGGGACGAGTGGGCGGACGAACACACCTGGGACCAGATCACCGCGGCAGGAACCTTCGATACCCATAACCCTGCGGGTTACACGCTGTACGGCGCGGAAGTGTTCGTCTCGCCCCGGCTGCGCGGCAAGCGCGTGGGCCACGCGCTGTACGAAGCCAGGCGGCGTGTATGCAAGTCCTTGAACCTGCGCCGCATCATTGCCTGCGGCCGGTTGCCGGGCTATCACCTGCTTGCGCACGAGATGAGCGTGGAGCTTTATGCGCGCAAGGTGCTGTGGGGGGATCTGACCGATCCGGTGCTGAGCTTTCAGCTGCGCGAAGGCTTCAGGTACTGCGGCATCATGAAAAACTACATAGCCGATGACCATGAATCGCAGGGCAACGCCTCGCTGATCGCCTGGATCAACCCGGATTACGACACCTCAAGGCCCACAGCGCTGCAACTTGCGCGCACCACTACCGCCCAGGAAATACCCGCATGAAAACCACCGTCCCAACACCCCATGTCCACGAACCCAAGCCCATCAATGTGCGGATTGCGGCGGTGCAATACCTGCTGCGCTCCATCCACGACTGGAGCGGGTTTGAAAACCAGGTGCGCTTCGTGATGAAAGCCGCGGGCGACTACAAGCCCCAGTTCGTCCTGCTGCCGGAGATCTTCACCACCCAGCTGCTTTCGTTCATGGACACCAGCGACCTGCGCCAGGCCGTTCGCAACATGAACGACTACACCGCCCGCTACATTGAGCTTTTCAAGGAGCTCGCGGCGCAGTGGAAAGTCCATGTGATAGGGGGCAGTCATCCCACCATACGCGATGGCAAGCTCCTGAACACGGCCTACCTGTTCACGCCCGAGGGCAAGGTATTTACCCAGGACAAGATTCACCTGACACGCTGGGAAAAAGAAAAATGGAAAGGCGATGCAGGCGACCAACTGCGGGTTTTTGACACGCCCCATGGCCGTATCGCGATCCTGATCTGCTATGACATCGAATTCCCGGAACTCAGCCGCAAGGTCTGCGAAATGGGCGCTGACATCATCTTTGTCCCGTCCTGCACGGACGACCGCCAGGGTTTTTTGCGCGTGCGTTACTGCTGCCATGCCAGAGCGATCGAAAACCAGGTCTACGTGGCCGTGACAGGCACGGTCGGAAACCTGCCCGTCGAAGGACTGGGCCTGCACTATGGCCAAGCGGCCATCATCACCCCGTCGGACTTTCCCTTTGCGCGCGATGGTATTGCAGCCGAGGGCGTTCCCAACATGGAGCAGATCGTGATTGCCGATGTGGATCTTGGCAAGCTGGTCATGAACCGGGTCATGGGCACCACGATTCCCCTGTACGACAAACGCGTTGATGTTTATAACAACGATGTGGAGATCATTCCCACCGTGTAACGCCGCCCGGCTAACCGCCCCAAAGCATCAAGGGGCGGCGATGCGGCGAACGCGCGCCGCCGGAAATGTGATTGAAAAGCACGAACCCTGACCGGGCTGGCTCTTGATGTGCAGCTCGGCACCATGGCGCTGCGCCACGTGCTTGACGATGGCCAGTCCCAGACCGGTTCCACCCGTCTCGCGGGAACGGCTGCGGTCCACCCGGTAAAAGCGCTCGGTCAGCCGGGAAATATGCTCTGGCGCAATACCCAGCCCGGAATCCCTGACCGAAAACTCGGCACGCCCGTCGGGCAATACCTGCCATTTAACCTCGATGGTGCCGCCCGCAGGGGTGTAGCGAACGGCATTGTTGAGCAGGTTGGACATGGCGCTCAACAACTCGTTGCGCGACCCGGCAAGCTCGTAGTCTTGCGCGCTCTGCACCTGCAGCACATGCTTTTTCCCATGCGCGGACGTCAGGAGCGCCGACAAGGCCCGCCCTTCCTGCTCGCAGGCGATCATGAGGGGCTGCACCGGCACCCACTCGCTAGCGCCGGGCGGCGGGCTACCTTCCAGCCGTGACAGCGTCAGCAAATCACTCACCAGCGTCTGCATGCGGCCTGCCTGCTGGGCCATCAGATCCAGGTAGCGCGTGCGTTCCTCTTCATTGAGGGGAAGCGTCTGCAGCGTTTCCACAAAGCCCGAGAGTACGGTCAGCGGCGTGCGGATTTCGTGCGAAACATTGGCCACGAAGTCACGCCGCATCGTCTCGGCCTGTTCCAGCGCCGTGACGTCGCGCGACAGCAGCAGCTTGCGGCCCTCTCCATAGCCGTGCAAGCGCACCGCCAGACTGACCGGTCTGCTGGCCGTACTGCGCGGACCCATCATGACAATTTCATGCCCGTAGTCTTCGCCCGCCAGGTAGCTTGAAAACCGGGGGTCGCGCAGCAGATTGGCGAGATGCTGCATGAGGTCGCGCTTCGGATCGAAGGCGAAGTGCTCGGACGCCGTTTCATTGCACCACTCGATGCGGTTCTGGGCATCCAGCAAAACAACACCGTTGGGAGATGCCTGAATCGCGGCCAAAAACTCCTGCAAGCGGGCTTCGCTGTCGGCGGCTTTGAGTTCGCGCGCCTTCACCAGCCGCCGAACCCGATCAGCGATTTCACCCCAAAGTCCGCCCACGTTGGCGGGCGTGGAGGTCTCGCCACGTTTCAGCCACAGCAAGAGCCGGCTTCCGCGCTGCAGGTCAATCAATACCCATAGCGTGCTGGCCGCTACCAGGCCCACAATCGTGCCGCGCCCGGAATCAGCGCCGGGAATCAACAGCCGGCCCAGAAAAGCGCCGGACAACTGAAACAGGAAAAAACGAAAAAGGCGCCAGGTCATGCGCCATGCACCAGGTTAGTCGTCATCAGTGGGTCTGGCCATTCGCCGTCAGGCGGTAACCCGCGCCGCGAACCGTTTCCACCAGTGCGCCAGCAGCCCCCAGCGCTTCACGCAAGCGCTTGACGTGAACATCCACGGTGCGCTCCTCAATGAAGACGTGATCTCCCCAGACCTTGTCAAGCAACTGGCTGCGGCTGTGCACGCGCTCCGCATGTTTCATCAGGTAATGCAGCAGCTTGAACTCCGTCGGCCCCAGCTTGAGCTCCTGGTTCTGGTACGTAATCCGGTGAGTGGCGGCATCCAGCACCAGCGCCCCCACCGTGACACTGTCGTTCACGGATTCCGGCGCACGCCGGCGCAGCACGGCACGAATGCGGGCCAACAACTCCTGGGTAGAAAACGGCTTGGTGATGTAGTCATCAGCGCCAGCGTCCAGTCCGGCCACCTTGTCAGGCTCATCGCCCCTGGCGGTGATCATCAGGATAGGGATAGCCTTGGTGCGCGCACTGGCGCGCCATTTCTTGGCGAGCTGCAAACCACTTTGGCCCGGCAGCATCCAGTCCAGAAGAATGACATCCGGCAACACGGCATCCAGCTCGCGCTGCGCCATGTCACCGTCTGCAGCCCAAATAGGCTGAAAACCGTTGTGCCTGAGATTCACGGCCACGAGTTCCGCAATGGCCGGCTCGTCTTCCACCACCAAAACGCGGGGTAATTTCTTCATACAAACGCAACCCGGGATCAGCGGACCACGGATTCAATCGACTCCATGGAGGTGTGGCGCACATCTGCACCCTTCACCACATAAATGATGAACTCGGCGATGTTCTTGGCATGGTCGCCGATCCGCTCGATCGCCTTGGCGACAAACAGCAGGTCCAGGCTTGATGAAATGGTGCGCGGATCTTCCATCATGTAGGTGATCAACTTTCGCACAAAGCCATCAAACTCCTTGTCAATCGCGTCATCCTCTTTCAGGATAGAAACGGCGATATTGATATCCAGCCGGGCAAAAGCGTCCAGCGCCTTGCGAAGCAAGCCCGAGGCCAGGTCAGCGGCAATGCGCAGCTCGGATGACGGCAGGTTGCGGGCGGCGCCACTGCTGATGATGGAGCGCACCATGCGCGCGATTTTCTGCGCCTCATCGCCTGCCCGCTCCAGATTCGCCGTGGTCTTGGAAATAGCAATCAGCAAACGCAGGTCGCGCGCTGTCGGCTGGCGGCGCGCAATGATGGAAGACAGCTCTTTGTCAATGTCCACTTCCATGGCATTGACACGCGGCTCCGTCTCGGTCACCTGATCCGCAGCCTCGACACTGAACTGGGCCAGCGCGTACACGGCGGTGCGGATCTGGGACTCAACCAGTCCGCCCATTTCCATGACACGGGTTGAAACCCCGTTCAGTTCGCTGTCAAACTGGGTGGACAAATGATGTTCAGGCATGATTTTTTCCTCGATCCGTATCAGCCAAATCGGCCGGTAATATAGTCTTCAGTTTCTTTTCGCTTGGGCTTGAAGAAGATGTCTTCGGTGGCGCCCACTTCAATCAGGTCGCCCAGGTACATATAAGCCGTGTAGTCGCTGCAGCGGGCCGCCTGCTGCATGTTGTGCGTCACGATCACGACCGTGTAGTCGCTTTTCAATTCGGCAATGAGTTCCTCGATCTTGGCCGTGGAAATCGGATCGAGCGCCGAGCAGGGTTCATCGAGCAACAGCACTTCGGGCTTGATGGCAATGCCGCGGGCAATGCACAGCCGCTGCTGCTGGCCGCCCGACAGGCTCGATCCGCTCTGGTTGAGCTTGTCCTTCACCTCGGTCCAGAGGGCGGCCTTGCGCAGCGCCCATTCAACCCGGTCATCCATATCGGACGAATTAAGGCTTTCGAACAGTTTGACGCCAAAGGCAATATTGTCGTAAATCGACATCGGAAACGGCGTCGGCTTCTGAAAAACCATGCCGACCTTGGAGCGAATCAGCGCCACGTCTTTCCTGGACGTGAGCAGGTTTTCGCCCTCAAACAGGACTTCCCCCTTGGCATGCTGCTCTGGATAGAGTTCGTACATGCGGTTAAAAATCCGCAGCAAAGTAGATTTCCCACAGCCGGACGGACCAATGAAAGCCGTGACTTTCTTCTCTGGAATTTCCAGATTGATGCCCTTGAGCGCATGGAACTTTCCGTAGTAAAAATCAAGATTTTTAACGGATATCTTTGAAGTTTCGGGTTTCCCGGTGATGGCTTGCATCATTAACCTTGTCTTGTTGTGTGAGTTGACGAACAGTCTTATGCCGTCAGTCTTTATTGCGCGTCAACACGCGCGCCAGAATATTCAGTCCAAGCACCGTCAAGGTGATCAGGAACACCCCAGCCCATGCCAGCTTCTGCCAGTTCTCGTAGGGACTCATCGCAAACTTGAAGATGGTCACCGGCAAGCTGGCGATCGGCTGGCTCATGTCAGACGTCCAGAACTGGTTGCTCAGCGCAGTGAACAGCAAAGGCGCTGTCTCGCCTGCAATGCGCGCCACGGCCAGCAAAACGCCGGTCACGACGCCCGCCCGGGCGGCTCTGAGCGTGATGCTGGTGATCACCTTCCACTTGGGCGCACCCAGCGCATAAGCAGCCTCACGCAGACCCTGCGGAATCAGATGCAACATGTTTTCAGTGGTCCGGATCACGACCGGAATCACGATCAAGGCCAGCGCCATGACGCCCGCCCAGCCCGAAAAAGACTTGAAGCGGGAGACCACGACGGCATAGACGAAAAGACCAATCACGATCGAGGGCGCCGACAGCAAAATGTCGTTGACGAAACGGGTAACTGACGCCAGCCAGCCCTTGACGTTGTATTCAGCCAGGTAGATGCCCGCCATGATGCCAATCGGCGTGCCGACAAAAGTAGCCAGCAGCACCATCAGAAAAGAGCCGTAAATCGCGTTGGCCAGACCCCCTGCCTCATTGGGCGGGGGCGTCATTTCGGTAAAGGTGGCCAGCGCGATACCGCCAATGCCGAGCCTGACGGTTTCCCACAATATCCAGAACAGCCAGAACAGCCCGAAGCACATGGCTGCGAGCGACAGCACCAAAGCCACCAGGTTGACCCGCTTGCGGCGGGCAAACTTGGCCAGGCGCGCATCATGCATCGCGGCGCTCATGTCTTGCTTCCTTCATTTTTCTTCAATTGGGCCAGTAGCAATTTGGACAGCGACAGCACCACGAACGTGATGAAGAACAGCACCAATCCTAGGTAGATCAGCGCCGCCTGGTGCAGGCCATCAGACGCTTCGGCAAACTCGTTGGCCAGCGCCGAGGTGATACTGTTGGCCGCCTGGAACAGGCTCAGTGAATCCATCTGGTTGAAATTGCCGATCACGAACGTCACCGCCATGGTTTCGCCCAGTGCGCGGCCCAGGCCCAGCATGATGCTGCCCATGACACCGGCTTTGGTGTAAGGCAACACCACCTTGAAAACCACCTCCCAGGTGGTCGAGCCCAGCGCGTAGGCCGACTCTTTCAGCATCACGGGCGTGACTTCGAACACGTCACGCATCACGGAAGCGATGAACGGAATGATCATGATTGCGAGAATGATGCCCGCCGACAAAATGCCAATGCCGACCGGCGGCCCTGAAAACAGAGCCCCGAGATAAGGCACATCGCTAAAAATGCTTTGCAGCGGCTGCTGCACATAGGTGGCCAGGATGGGACCAAACACCAGCAGGCCCCACATGCCATAAACAATGGAGGGCACGGCCGCCAGCAACTCAATCGCTGTACCCAAAGGCCTTTTGAGCCAGGCGGGCGACAGTTCCGTCAAAAACAGCGCGATGCCAAAGCTGACAGGCACCGCAATCACCAGCGCAATCACCGAAGTGGCCAGCGTGCCATAAATCATCACCAGCCCGCCATACTCATTCTGGACCGGATCCCAGACACTGCTGGTCAGGAAGCCCAGCCCGTAGGCGCTGATGGCGGGCCAGGCACCAATAACAAGCGACGCCAGGATGCCAAACAGCAAGCCCAGCGTCAGCAGCGCCGCCCCCAGCGCAGCCCAGCCAAAAAGCCGGTCTGCCAGGGGACTTCTACGCACAGAATTTTCAGGAGGAGGATTGGTCATGTCACGTCCGGTCGCTTTCCCCGGACGTTCAAAAGTGGTCCGGCTAGGCGGAAGTGTAGAGGACACGCAAAAAACCCCTGTAGTTCGTAACTGAAGAGAACGAGGCGCTTACTTGTAAGCGATGGCTTTACCCGATGTGTCTTTGATCTGGCCCCAGGATTTTTCAATGATGCCCTTCACGCCAGCGGGCATGGGCACATAGTCCAGGGCTTCAGCGGTGCCGTCGCCATTTTTGTAGGCCCAGTCAAAAAACTTGAGCGCCACGGTGGCCTGCTCAGGCTTGCTTTGCACCTTCTGCATCAGGATGAAGGTGGCGCCGGTGATGGGCCACGAATCCTTGCCGGGCTGCTCAGTCAGGATCTGGTAAAAGCTCTTGGACCAATCGGCACCCGCTGCGGCAGCCTTGAAGGCCGAGTCATCCGGAGACACGAAAACGCCGGCAGCGTTTTTCATTTGCGCGAATGTCAATTTGCTTTGCTTGACGTAGGCGTATTCAACATAGCCAATCGAGTTGGGCAGGCGCGCCACGAAGGCCGCGACGCCTTCGTTGCCCTTGCCGCCCGCACCGGCTGGCCAGTTCACGGCCGTGCCCTCGCCCACTTTGCTCTTCCACTCGGCGTTGACCTTGCTCAGGTAGTTGGTGAAGATGAAGCTGGTACCCGAACCATCGGCGCGGCGAACCGGTGCAATCGCGGCATCAGGCAGGTCCAGCGTAGGATTCAACGCCTTGATCGCGGGGTCGGTCCACTTGGTGATCTTGCCGAGATAAATGTCACCGAGCACCTGTCCGCTCAGCTTGAGCTGACCCGGTGCAATACCCTTGATGTTCACGACAGGAATCACGCCGCCCACCACCGTGGGAAACTGCATCAAGCCCTTGGCAGCCAGCTCTTCATCCTTCAAGGGCGCGTCTGACGCGCCAAAATCAACCGTCTTGGCCTCAATCTGACGAATGCCAGCACCGGAGCCCACCGACTGGTAGTTAATCTTGATATTGGTCGCCTTGTTGTAGTCGGACGCCCACTTGGAGTAAAGAGGCGCGGGGAAACTGGCGCCAGCGCCCGTCACACCCTGGGCGGCCGAGAACGTGGCGAACGACATCGCTGCCATACCCAGCACGCAAGTCACGGAAGTTTTAAAGCTCAAATTCATCAGAACACCTTTGGGGTTAGTAGAAACAGACCTTCAATGTAAAAGCCTTGTGTGACAGAGATATGACAGTTGCCTGGATTCCAGGCCCTCCATTTGACCACCGATGGATGTCACAAAACATTCATATGAACGTCACATATCTGTCATTAAGTTCTCCTACGCTAGGCGCTGTCTTAATCAGGAGCTTTAAATCATGTTCACACGCCGCATTCTCTTTGTCGCCACCACCCTGGCAGCCCTCGCGGGCTGCGCCACCCCCTCAACACCCTCGTCGGTAGCCGACACCATTGCAGCCAAGCCGCAACTGAGCACGCTCAACAGCCTGGTCGCCAAAGCCGGGCTGACCGCAACGCTCCAGGGCACAGGGCCGTTCACTATATTTGCGCCCAGCAACGAAGCATTCGCCAAAGTCCCTGCAAAAACCATGAACGAACTTGCCAGCGACCCGGCCAAACTCAAAGCAGTCCTGACCTACCACGTCCTGCCAGGCAAGGTCATGGCGGCTGATGTCAAAAATGGCAACATCAAAACCGTCCATGGCGCCAATCTGGCGCTCGCCAAAGCAGGCGACTATGTCACCGTTGAAGAAGCCCTGGTTCAAACGGCAGATATTTCAGCAACGAATGGCGTCGTGCATGTGATTGACAGCGTTCTGACGCCTCCAGCGAAGCGCTAAACAGCACAAGGCGCAAGGCCTTGTGTTGCGCCCCTTTCAAGCCAGCCCCCCATTTTCAGGGCGCTGGCCGCTGCTACGTCCACAGCAAAAAAACAAACAGACGGCACCTCCCAGCCCGAAAGTGATCCATGCTTTTTCAAAAGCCCGTATTTACCCGCCGCAAATTGCTGCAATCTGCCAGCGTGCTGGCTGCGGGCGCAGCCACGTCAGCCTGGGCGCAGCCTGGCCAGTTGGTTGCATCGTCACGCAGCCTGGTCATTGCGCAGATCGTTGATTTTTCACCAGCACAGCAGGACGTCTCCAAAGACTTCCTGATCGGGTCCCGCGCCGCCTGGCAAGACATCAATGCACGCGGCGGTCTGCGCGGCAGGCCGGTGCAGCACCTGGCGCTTGAAACAGACGGAACGCCAGCCAATCTTCGCACCGCGCTGGACTCGGTCAAGGACAATCCGTCCTGCATCGCCCTGTCCGGCAGCGTAGGCGACCAGATCGCCAGCCAGGTGCTGGCCATCTCCCGCAAGGGTGGCCTGAATATGGCGCATGTGGCACCATGGCTGCAAAACGCCAGCCTTGAGATTGACGACAACACATTTCCCGTCTTTGCCGCGCGCCAGGAGCAGATTGCCTTTGCAATCAAAACGCTTTCAGTCATGGGATTAAAGGAACTGGGCGCCATCTATGGGACTGCCCACGACCACACCGCGTACCACAGCGAGCTCGAACGTATTGCCGCCAGTCTGAAAATCAAGCTGGTGTCGTTCAAGAGCGTTGACGATTTACGGGCACTCGGACGCACCTTGACGCCAGCCACGCCCGCTGTACTGCTGTTTCTGGGCGGAACGCCTGAACTTGCCGAATTCACGCAAGGCCTGGAAAAGCAGTCGCGCCAGCGCTATGTGGTGGCAATGGCCGACGTCAACCTGCAAACCCTGGCGCAGATGGGCGCCGCACGCAATACGCCCGTCATCGCCACCCAGCCAGTACCCATGGTGAACGCCAGCCTGCCGGTGGTCATGCACTACCGCAACACGCTTTCCCGCCTGTTCGACGAGCCGCCCACCCCCTTGAGCCTGGCGGGCTTCATTGCGGCGCGCTACACCTTCGAAGTTCTCAACCAGACTGAGGGCAATTTGACACGGCAAAGCGCGCTGACGGCATTTCAGCGGCGTGCCAGCCTGGATGTCGGTGGCTTTCGTGTCAGTTTTGACGCCCAGCGAAGAAGCAGCGGGTATGTCACACAGAGCATGATGACGCTCGATGGCCGTATGGTGGGCTGAGCGACGGCCGGGCGGATGCGGGTTTTCGCGAATGCTATGCTGAGCCGGTAATAACAAAGCCAGATACTCAGATCTTCAGATATTCAGATATGCAAAACGGAACCCGCCTCGCCGCTGTGGATTTAGGATCCAACAGCTTTCGCCTGGAAATAGGCCGCCTCGACCAGGGGCAAATCCACCGCACCGAATACCTCAAGGAAACCGTACGTCAGGGCAACGGGCTGGATGCCGATCGCAACCTGACGCCAGAGGCCATGCAGCGCGGCTGGGACTGCCTGGCCCGCTTTGGCGAGCGGCTGGCGGGTTTCAAAACAACAGAAGTCCGGGCCGTGGCAACCCAGACCCTGCGCGAAGCGCACAACCGGGACGAATTCCTGACGCGGGCCCACACCATCCTGGGGTTTCCCATCGATGTCATTTCGGGCCGAGAAGAAGCCCGGCTGATTTACCAGGGGGTGGCCCATCTGCTGCCCCAGTCCGACGAGCGGCGGCTGGTGGTCGACATTGGCGGGCGTTCCACTGAAATGATTTTGGGCCAGGGACTTGAAGCGCGCACCATGGAGTCCTACCGCGTGGGCAGCGTCGCATGGTCCATGCGGTATTTTCCCGAGGGCCAGTTTAGCCCGCGCGCCTTTGAAACCGCTGAAATTGCCGCAAAAGCCGTGCTCGACGAAGCGCTGAACGTCTATCGCCGAAGCGCCTGGGATGTTGCCTTTGGTTCGTCAGGCACCGTGGGTGCGGTGAGCGATGTGCTGACCGCCGCGGGCTGGCCGGCCGGGCTGGTGTCGCGCGAAGGCCTGGACTGGCTGCTCGATCGCCTGCTCCGGGCTCAAAGCGGCGAGCGACTCAAGCTCGAAGGCATGAAAGATGACAGGCGCGCCGTGATTGGCGGCGGCATCAGTGTGCTGCGGGCCGTATTTGATTTGCTGGGCATTGAGCAAATGCAGGCAGCGCAAGGCGCATTGCGCCACGGCGTGCTGTATGACCTGCTGGACCGCGAGCAGGATGTGAGCGATTTGCGCTCCACCACGGTGCAGCGCCTGGCCAGCAAATTCAATGCAGACAGCGAGCAGGCGCAACGCGTCAGCAACGTCTCCCGGCACCTGTTCCAGATGGTACGCCCAGCCACATCCACGACCGGACCGGAACGCCAGCAGCGCAAGCTGGAATGGGCAGCGCAACTCCATGAAATTGGCAGCCATGTTTCACACAGCGACTACCACCGGCATGGCGCCTACATCCTGGACCATGCCGATGCGCCCGGTTTTGCACTGTCTGAATTGCACACGCTGAGCCTGCTGGTGCTGGGCCATCGCGGCAAACTTCGCAAGCTGGAGGCCGACTTTGAAGACCGCACCTTCATTCAGCAACTGCTTTGCCTGCGACTGGCGGTGATCCTGTGCCACGCCCGGCGCGAGCCGGACCTCAAAGGCCTGCAACTTGAAACGGGCACCGAGCCCGGGCGGATTTTTGTACTGAACTGCAGGCCAGACTGGGCCGAAGCCTTTCCGCAATCGGCCTACCTGCTGCAGGAAGAAGCGCTGGCATGGCAAAAAACGCCCTGGAAGCTGATCGTTTCAGGTTTGTAAAAAAATGGGGCTGGTTGGGTGCGGGTAGCGCGCGTTTCTTTTTAAAAATGAAATAAACTATATAAACCGTTTATTTGCACTTAAAAAGAAAGACCACCCATGGCCACCTCCAAAAAAACAGCCACGCCCACACCGGAACTGAACGCTGCAGTGGCTCCGGCTGTGCCAGCAGTAGCCGCCCCGGTTCTGGCAGTCGCCAAACCCGAGACAGCCGAAAAACCCAAAGCAGCGCCGGTAAAACTGCCTGCGGTCAAAGCCGCCGCAGGCAAGGCCGTTGTCAAAAAATCCGCCCCAAAAAAAGCCGTGGTGAAAAAGCCGGTTTTGAAAAAAGAGCCTGTCAAGGCACCACTTGCCAAAGCCCTCGCGCCAGCAAAACCCGAAAAATCGGCTCCCGCGCCTAAAGCCAAAAAGCCCAAACTGGTTCGCGACAGCTTTACGATTCCCAAAGCAGAATATGTGGTGCTTGACGATCTCAAGCAGCGCGCCGCCAAACTGATGCGACCCGCCAAGAAAAGCGAGTTGTTGCGCGCCGCCATCAAAACCCTGGCCGCACTGTCCGACGCGGCTTTCCTGACAGCACTGGCGCAAGTTCCGGCTCTCAAGACCGGCCGGCCCACACTCAAAAAATAAGCGCAGCTTAAAGCACTTCGGGCGACTGCACCGTCACCACGACGGTTTGCCTGTGGTCATCACGTTCACGGCTGCGGAGCCACCAAACGGAGCCTTTTTTAACAGGGCAGTCGGTTTCCTGCAGCCCCAGCAACTGCGCAATAGTTTGCCCCAGCGTCGGTTGATGCCCAATCACCAGCGTCGGCGACTTGCTCAGCGGCCATTGGACCAACTCCAGCAACTGCGCTGGGGTGGCCCCGGGTGCCAGTTCGGTGCGAACCTTGTACTTTCGCCCCAGGGCCTGCGCCGTTTGCTCGCAGCGCCGGGCCGGGCTCACCATAATGCGCGCGCCATCGGGTAACTGCCGGTCAAGCCAGCTGGCCATGCGAAAGGCCTGCTTTTCTCCGCGCGACGTCAGCGCGCGCGCCAGGTCGCTGCTGGCAGACAGGTCGCCCTCGGGCCCCTCTTCGGCTTCTGCGTGACGCCACAAAATCAGATCCACGACGCGCTCCTCATTGGGGGGATGCGGTGTAACGGGCCATCAGCGCCGCCTGCGCGCCATGGCGCCGGGCCGGGTTTGACGGATTCACGCGCACATAGCTGCCGTCCGCCTGCAAGTCCCACGCATCCACGCCGTCATGCAGGTAAGCGACCAGGCACTCGTCAATAATGCGCTGGCGAAGGACGGGGTCGATCACCGGCCAGGCCAGTTCTACCCGGCGCAGCATGTTGCGATTCATCCAGTCGGCGCTGGACAGGTACAGCGTTTCGTCGTCGGCACAGCGGAAATAAAACACCCGCGAATGCTCCAGAAATCGGCCAATCACCGAACGTACCCGGATGTTGTCGGTCACGCCCGGCACCTGGGCCGGCAGCATGCAGGCGCCGCGCACAATCAGGTCGATTTTGACGCCGCACTGCCCAGCCCTGACCAGCGCCAGCATCAGCGCTTCGTCGGTCAGCGCATTCATCTTGGCGACGATGCGCGTGTCTTTGCCCTGCAAGGCAGCATCGCCCAAGGCATTTATCTTTTCCACCAATTTGCGTTGCAGCTGGAACGGCGCCAGCAGCAGGTGATTCATTTTTGGCAGGCGGCTCTGGCTGGCCAGGTGCACAAACACGTTGTCGATGTCGGCGGTCAGCAGCGGGTCGGCCGTCAGGTAGCTCACGTCGGTATACAGGCGGGCCGTGCTGGGGTTGTAGTTGCCGGTCGACAGGTGGGCATAGCGCTTGAGCTGCTTGCCTTCGCGCCGCGTGACCAGCAGCATTTTGGCGTGGGTCTTCAGGCCCACCACGCCGTACACCACCTGCGCGCCAATCGACTCCAGCATTTCAGCCCAGTTGATATTGGCTTCTTCGTCAAAACGGGCCTTCAGCTCGACCACCACCGTGACTTCCTTGCCGCGCCTGACCGCTTCACGCAGCAGCACCATCAGCGCCGAATCCGCCCCGGTGCGGTAAATGGTTTGCTTGATCGCCAGCACCTGCGGGTCATGGACCGCCTCGCGCAAAAAGGCCAGCACGCCGTCAAAGCTTTCAAACGGCTGATGAATCGACACATCGCTGCGCTTGAGCCGTTCAAAAAAAGACTGGCTGGGCTGCAGTTGCGTGGGGTAGCAGGCGTTGTAGCGCGAAAAAAGCAGCTTGGGATCATTGACCAGGTCGATCAGTTGCGTCAGCCGCACCAGGTTGACAGGGCCATGCACCCGGAACAGCGCCAGCGCGGGCAGGTTGAACTGCTTGAGCAAAAAACTCGACAGGTAGTCCGAGCAGTCGGCCGACACCTCCAGCCGCACAGCCTGGCCATAATGGCGCTGCTCAAGTCCCTGACGCAGCGCGGTGCGAAGATTTTCCACGTCGTCTTCGTCCACCGCCAGGTCGGAATGCCGCGTGACACGAAACTGCGAAAACTGCCCGACATCCCGGCCCAGAAACAGCTCGGCCAGGTGGGCGCGAATGACGCTGGACAGCGACACAAACAGCGTGCCCTTGCTGCTGCCGGGGCTGGGCATGTGAATAAAGCGCGGCAGTACCCGCGGCACCTTGACGATGGCGATCTCGTTCTGGCGCCCAAACGCGTCCTGGCCACCGAGCCGGACAATGAAATTCAGCGACTTGTTGGCTACCTGCGGAAACGGATGCGACGGGTCCAGCCCAACCGGCACCAGCAAAGGCCGCACTTCCCTTTCGAAATACGATTTGACCCAACGTCGCTGCGCCGCATCGCGCTCGCCGTGCGAGACGATGCGAATACCGCACCGCGCAAAAGCGGGGAGCAACTCATCGTTGTAGAGCGAATACTGGCGCGCCACCATGTCGTGCGCAGCCGCCGAAACCGCCTTCAAGGACTCGGCGGTGTAGGGCCCCTTTTGCTCATTGCTTTGCGCCGCGGTCAGGTGGGACGCCGCGCGGACCTCAAAGAACTCATCGAGATTGGACGACACAATGCACAAAAACCGCAGGCGTTCGAGCAGCGGCACCTCCGGGCGCGTGGCCCAGTCCAGCACACGCTCATTGAAAGCAAGAATGCTTCGGTCGCGGTCCAGAAACTCTACAGGTGGCGCGGCAGCGGCCACCGGGGCGGATAAGTTGAGCATTAACAGCAATTATTTTTCGTCAAAAGTATGCCGATTCTCTATGAATTTGATGACACCGCTGTGACATTGTCTTTGACGCATGTTGCACCCCCATGAAGCTGCTGGCAACCGCTGATTTGTCGCACTGGCACAAGGTAACGCGCAAACAACTGGGCGGAATGCGCCCAGGTGAAGTCCAGTGCTCGCGAACGAGCCTCGTGGCGCGGCACCACCAGCGCGCTGTAGCAGGCCTGCTGCAAGTCGGCATGCATGACACCGCCGTAGCAGCGCCCAGCGGGCGTCCCCATCACTTCCAGCGGGCCATCCACCGGGTAGGCGGCCACTGGCGTGCCGGTGGCCATGGCTTCGAGCATCACCAGGCCAAAGGTCTCGGACCGACTCGGAAACACAAACACATCGGCGGCAGCATACACCCGGGCCAGCTGGTCTCTGGGCAGCACCCCCATCCATCGCACCTGGCGGTAGCGCTCCCGCAGCGACGCCTCCAGCGGCCCTACCCCGCACACCACCTTGGTGCCGGGAATGTCGAGTTGCAAAAAGGCCTCGATGTTTTTCTCATAAGACACCCGGCCCACAAACAGCGAAACCGGCCGCACCAGCACGCCCATGGGCGCATACGGCCGCGGCAGCGGCTCGAAGGCAAACAACGCGGTATCCACGCCGTGGGTCCAACTGCGCAGGTTTTTAAACCCCCGCTGCGCCAGCATGCGCAGCACGCCGTCAGTGGGCACCATCACGCCCGAAGAAGGTTTGTGAAAATGACGGAACAGCGCGTAGCCCCATGACAAGGGCAGCTTCAGCGCGGCCTTCAGGATCTCGGGAAACTTGGTATGAAAGGCAGTGGTAAAAGCCAGGCCGCGCTTCAGGCAATAACTGCGCGCCGCCCAGCCCAGCGGGCCCTCGGTGGCAAGATGGATCGCTTCGGGCTGAAAGGCATCCAGCTTTAAGGCCACCCCGCGCCTGGGCCGCACCGCCAGGTCAATGCCGGCATAGCCCGGACACGGCCGGGTGCGGAACAGGCCAGGGTGAATCACTTCAACCTGGTGCCCGGCATTCGTCAGTTCGCGCACCAACTCCACCAAGGTGGTCACAACGCCGTTCACCTGCGGCTGCCAGGCATCGGTGATAAGGGCGATTTTCATGTACTCACCGTCTCGGCAGCCTGGCGGTGGCCGGTCTGATGCGCGGCGGGGGCCCAGTGCAGCAACTCCAGCGTGCCATCGAAATGCTCGACCAGCGCGCTGCGGCTCTCGACCCAGTCGCCGTCGTTGCAATACAAAATGCCATTGATGTCGCGCATTTCGGCGCGGTGAATGTGGCCGCACACCACGCCCTGGTGGCCGCGGCGACGCGCTTCATGGGCCACCGCCTCTTCAAAGTCGGTGACATAACTGAGCGCGCTCTTGACCTTGTGCTTCAGGTAGGCCGACAGCGACCAGTAGGGCAAGCCCATGCGGGCGCGCAGGCTGTTCAGGTGCCGGTTCAGCTTGAGCGTGAACTCATAGAGGTTGTCGCCCACATAGGCCAGCCACTTGGCGCACTGCACCACCGCATCGAAATAGTCGCCATGGATGACCCACAACTGGCGGCCGTCGGCCGTGGTGTGAACGGCTTCACGAGCCACTTCAATGCCGCCAAACTGGTGGCCGATAAATTCCCGCGCAAACTCATCGTGGTTGCCCGGAACGTAAACAATGCGACAGCCTTTGCGGGCGCGTCGCAGCAGTTTTTGCAGCACGTCGTTATGGGCCTGCGGCCAGAACCACTTACGGCGCAACTGCCAGCCATCCACGATATCGCCGACCAGGTAGAGCGTGTCGCTCGGGTGAGCTTTCAGGAAATCCAGCAGCGCGGCCGCCTGGCAACCCGGCGTGCCCAGGTGCAGGTCGGAAATAAAGATGGTGCGAAAGCGCTGGCGCACCGTTGACGCGTCGCTGACCCTGGCTTCACCGCCGGTATCCGGCGCAAAGCCGCCGCCAGTACCGAGGCCACCCAAGACATCAAACAGCGCCCGCATCATGCCTGGACGGCCGCGCCGGAAAAGTGCTTCAGGTAGCGCGGCGGCAAATCGGCGATGCGCATCATCATCGGCAGATCGGCCGAATTGAAGTCGGGGTCCCAGGCGGGCGCGCCCAGCACCTTGGCACCCAGGCGCAGGTAGCCTTTGATCAGGGCCGGCGGTTCCACGTCCAGCGAACTGTCCAGCCGCTCCACCGGCAGGGCCAGCCGCGGCGTCACATGGTATTCAATAGAGGCCAGGTGCGTTTGCCGGACTTGGCGCCAGATGCTGGCCGCGGCATGGCCGTTTGAAACGCCGTTGTGCTGCATCGGAATGCTGGCGCAGCCGATCATGGTGTCGAGCTGGTTGCGCCCCATGAACTCCGCCAGCGCCCCCCACAGCGCCAGAATCACGCCCCCATGCCGGTGGTCGGCGTGCACGCAGCTGCGGCCCAGCTCCACCATGCGCGCGCGCAGGCTGCGCAGCCGCGTCAGGTCAAACTCAAGGTCGCTGTAGGTGCTGCCCACGCGGGTGGCCTGGGTGGGCGTCAGCACGCGGTAGGTACCTATGACTTCCTGGCTCGCCACGTCGCGCACCAGCAGATGCTCACAATAGTCGTCAAACAAATCCACGTCATGGCCCGGCAGGGTTTTGGACAGAGTGGCGCCCATTTCCTGCGCAAACACCTGGTACCTCAGCCGCTGTGCTTGCCGCACCTCGTCCTGGTGACGAGCCCAGCTGACGGCGATTTTCCCCACGGAAGGCCCTTGAACAGCGGCTGGACCGACTGCATGACGGCTTTGATGAAGTGACCCCCGTGGCATGGCGACAGGCGACAATGCAAAGGTGGGATTGGGCAGCTCTTTCATGGTTGACTCCTTGTTCGCTGGTTTGCTTGGACCTCAAAAAATCCGGATTCGGGCCACTGGCTCAACAGCCTTGAAGGCGCCTGGTTCCAGGCGCCCAGCCTTGATTTTCCAGGCCTGCTGAACGACGACGGGCTGCGTCTTTGGGTGTCGCGGGCAGAAAACCGCGGCGTCGGGTACGCTAGGGGGTATGAAAAAACTGCTTTCCTCATCGCTTCCCCTGCCCCGCCGTCGCTTGCTGGCAGGCGTTGCCGCGGCGGCAGCAGCGGGTGCCAGCGTCCCAGCCCGTGCGCAGACCCCGAAACAGCCCGGCGTGCGGGACAGCGGCACGCCGCACAAGATCGTTTATCAGCTCAACCGGGCTGACGAGGCGTATCGGGAGGCGATATTCAACTCCATCAGCGCCCTGCTGAAAAAATATGTCGACGACATCAGCATCACCGTGGTGGTCTGGGGCCCTGGTATTCATCTCCTGGCCAAGGCGCCGCAGAGACCCGTGTCGCGCCTGCACCAGCAGCGCGTGCGCAGCATGGCGCAATCGTATGGAATCAAATTCATAGCCTGCGGAAACACCATGCACTCGCTCGGCTGGACGCCCGAGGACATGCTGGACTTCGCCGCGGTCGAGGAAGTTGGCGCGGCCACTATCATGGAACTTCAGGAACAGGGCTACGCCTACCTGGCCTGGTAGTCCTGCTCGCTGGCGCCGGGACGAATGCTGGATACGCTGCAAAAAAGCCCCATGAAAGGGACTTGGACGCTCAGCCACCAGCGGCCTGGGAAACCACGCTGCCGCGCTGGCTGGCGACAGCAGGCAAGACCGGCAGCCCGCCCGCGAGCCCATCCAGCCAGGGGCGGGTTCCGGCTTTAAAACGCAAGCCCCCTGGACTGCTGGCCATGGCCTTTGCGGTGCAGCGCAGGATGCGCAGACGCTGTTTGTCAATGTAGTGGCTCACGCCCGATCCCTGCGGGGCCTGCCAGTCCTGGACATGGGACTGGTTCAAATTTGCTTCCATCGTGCGCTCCTGGGTGCTGGTCATGGCGCTTATTGTGGAAGCTGAAGGTGACGTGCCTGTGTCAGTTCAATGGCAGTTGCGTGACAGTTCCCGCTTGTGCGAGTGGGTTCTAATTGGCACTAAATTGGTATCGAAACGCTGTTAATAAAATAGCATTTATAGACCGAATCTAATAGGCCAGAGCCCTCACAGGCTACTTTGATTGACGCGCCTGGACAACGCATCCGCACTTTCCTTGCGTTCGCTGTAGCGGTCCACCAGACAGGCTGACGCATCACGCGTCAGCAGCGTGAACTTCACCAGTTCCTCCATCACGTCCACCACCCGGTCGTAATAGCTGGATGGTCTCATGCGCCCGGCCTCGTCAAACTCCAGAAACGCCTTGGCCACCGACGACTGGTTGGGAATCGTCAGCATGCGCATCCAGCGGCCCAGCACGCGCAGCTGATTGACAGCATTGAACGACTGCGAGCCGCCGCTGACCTGCATCACCGCCAGCGTTTTCCCCTGCGTCGGACGCACCGCGCC
>NZ_JADMJK010000173.1:26376-31611 GCF_018780625.1 Polaromonas sp.
CGCGGCGCATGCGTGCTGGGCGCCAACGCTTGCAGCCGGGTCATGGATGGCACGGCAAACAGCGCCGCGTCCAGGTTGGGGCTGTCCACCAAGAGCGGGTTAACGTTTGGCAACGGGTTCTCCCTGGGCGTTAACGACTGGCTCGCCACCCTCCTTGCTGAAGGCGGCGCGCTGGGGCAGCACCAGGAGGTCGAGCACCGCCTCGGATGGCCTGCACAGCCGCGTGCCCAGCGTGGTCACCACAATGGGCCGGTTCATCAAGATCGGATGGGCGAGCATCGCGTCAATCAGCGTGTCATCGGCGAGCGCGGGGTTGTCCAGGACCAGTTCGCCATACAGCGCTTCCTTGCGCCGCATCACATCCCTGACGGGCACGCCCATCTGCCCGATCAGCGCCACCAGCGTTTCGCGAGTGGGCGGCGTTTTCAGGTATTCAATCACCTCGGGCTCGGACCCGGTGTTGCGGATCAGCGCCAGCACATTGCGCGAGGTGCCGCACTGCGGGTTGTGGTAAATCGTGATGTCGGACATGGGCCTGGGACTCCTGTTGAAAATTTTTTGACGGGCAAATGGCATCGATTCAATATTTCAATTATATTTGAACGATGGAAACAAAAGCCCAAGCCCAGGTTTTAACAGCCCTGGATGAAACCGCTGCCGTCAAGGCGCTGGCAGCGCTGGCGCAGGCCCAGCGCCTGCGTGCGTTCCGGGCACTGGTGGTCGCCGGGCCTGGCGGAATGACGCCGGGCGTGATGGCCGAGCAACTGGGCGTAGCGCCCAGCGCCCTGTCGTTTCACCTCAAGGAGCTGGCCCATTCCGGGCTGGTCAGCAGTGAAGCACGTGGCCGCAACCTGATTTACCGGGCCGAGTTTGACCACATGAACGCGCTGCTGGCCTACCTGACCGAGCATTGCTGCGAAGGCCGGGCCTGCGACACCAGCGCGCAAGCGGTTTGCGTGGACTGCTGAAAATTCAGTTCCGTTCAGGCTTCCAGCCTGTTGATCAAATGCCTCAGTAGCCTTCAATTAAATAGCAATATCTTTCACTACCCGCCTCACCACCATGTCTGAACGCCCTCTCCACGTCTTGTTTTTATGCACCCACAACTCGGCCCGTAGCATTCTGGCGGAAGCCGTTCTGAACCACATTGGCAAAGGCCGCTTCAAGGCGTTTTCGGCCGGCAGCAGCCCGCGTGACAATCAACAGCCGAATCCGCTGGGCCTGCAGGTGCTGGAGCACGCCGGCATTTCAACCCAAGGCCTGCGCAGCAAAAGCTGGGACGAATTTGCCCGGTCTGATGCGCCGCACATGGATTTGGTGATTACCGTCTGTGACAACGCGGCCGGCGAAGTCTGCCCGTTCTGGCCGGCCCAGCCCGCCACCGCGCACTGGGGCTATGCCGACCCCTCGGCCATTGAAGGCCCCGAGGCGCAAAAACTCGAGGCCTTTCGCCAGACCCTGCTGGCCCTGAACCGCCGGCTGACGCTGCTGGTGAGCCTGCCGCCCGAAAAGCTGGAACGCGCCCTGCTGCAAGGCACCGCACGCGATTTGATCGGGTCATAAGCACATCCACCGCAGGAACCCGTCGCGCCTGATCTGGGCCAGGATCTGGATCTGCACGCGGTGATATGTATCCCAAAAGAGCAATAAAAGGACTTTCATGCTTGTCGCTTTAACTGTATTTATCGCCACCCTCACTTTGGTCATCTGGCAACCGCGCGGCCTTGGGATCGGCTGGAGTGCCGCGCTGGGCGCCGCAGCAGCCCTGTTGTCAGGCGTGGTGCAGCTAAGCGATATTCCAGTCGTCTGGCAGATCGTCTGGAATGCCACTGCCACGTTCATCGCCGTCATCATCATCAGTCTGCTGCTGGACGAAGCCGGTTTCTTTGAATGGGCGGCCCTGCATGTGGCGCGCTGGGGCGGCGGCCAGGGCCGCTGGTTATTTGTACTGATCGTGCTGCTGGGGGCCTGCGTGGCGGCGCTGTTCGCCAACGACGGCGCAGCGCTCATTCTCACGCCCATCGTGATGGCCATGCTGGTGGCGCTCGGCTTCAGCGCGGCGGCAACGCTGGCATTCGTGATGGCCGCCGGCTTTATTGCCGACGTGGCCAGCCTTCCGCTGGTGGTCTCCAACCTGGTCAATATCGTGTCGGCCGACTTCTTCAGGATCGGATTTAGCGAATACGCCGTCGTCATGATTCCGGTCAACATCGCAGCCATCGTGTCGGCCCTCGCGGTGCTGATGCTTTATTTTCGGCATGACATTCCACGCCACTACGACATCAACCAGCTCAAGCAACCCCGTACCGCCATCCGCGATGTGACCACTTTTCGTGTCGGCTGGGCGGTGCTGCTCTTGCTGCTGATCGGCTTTTTCGGCCTGGAGCCACTGGGAATTCCGGTCAGCGCCACGGCAGCCGTCTGCGCGATTCTTCTGCTTGTCGTGGCAGCGCGTGGCCACGTCATCAGTACCCGCAAGGTGATGCGCGGCGCACCTTGGCAAATCGTGGTCTTTTCGCTGGGCATGTATCTGGTGGTGTACGGGCTGCGCAATCAGGGGCTGACGGCGCAAATCGCTGTATTGCTGGACCACTTTGCCGCCGGGGGTATTTGGGGTGCGGCCTTTGGCACCGGATTTTTGACGGCGTTGTTGTCGTCCGTCATGAACAACATGCCCACGGTGCTGGTGGGCGCGCTGTCGATTGATGCGACCCAGGCCACCGGGGTGGTCAGGCAAGCCATGATTTATGCCAATGTCATCGGCAGCGATCTCGGGCCCAAGATCACGCCCATCGGCTCGCTCGCCACGCTGCTGTGGCTGCATGTTTTGGCAGGCAAGGGCATGACGATCACCTGGGGCTACTACTTCAAGGTGGGCATCGTGCTGACCGTTCCGGTGCTGGCGGTTGCGCTCGCTGCACTGGCGCTGCGCCTAAGCTTGATGTGATGCAGGCGCCGCCAGTAACGGATACTGGCGTGGATCTCTCTCTGAATAGCACCTCGCCGCAGCCAGTAGGCGCACGGCCCGCCGGACCATCCGATCATTTGGGCTGATACATGATCAGCCCCATCCCCGCCAGGCTCAAGCTCACGCCCGCCACATCCCACGCCGTAGGGCGCACCCCGTCAACCGCCCACAGCCAGGCCAGCGCCACGCTGATGTAAACCCCGCCGTAAGCGGCATACACCCGGCCAGCGGCGGCCTCGTGGAGGGTCAAAAGCCAGGCAAACAGGGCCAGGCTGACCATCGCCGGAAGCAGCAGCCAGATTGAAGCATGTTTGACCAGCCACAGATACGGCAGGTAGCAGCCCACGATCTCGGCCAGTGCGGTGGCCAGGAACAAAAAGAAGGTTTTCATGGAATTCCAAAAGGTGAGCAGGCAGCGCAAAATGAACCCATACGCTCCGCCTTCACGCCAGCCACTTCTGAAAAAACTGCGCCCGCCCCATCGCCGGGTCGAGCTGGTAGCCGGCAAAGCCGACGCGCTCGTAGAGCCTGATCGCGCTGGCGTTGCCCTGCAGCACTTCCAGCGTCAGCTTGCAGGCGCCGCGCTCTCTGGCAATTTCATCTACCAGGGCCAGCATCTGCTCGCCAACGCGCTGACCGCGGTGGCTGGCCAGCACGGCCACGTCGTGCACATTGACCAGCGGGCGGCAGGCAAAGGTTGAAAAGCCTTCGATGCAGTTGACCAGGCCCACCGGCTGCGCGCCATCAAACGCCAGCACACTGAAGGCTTGGGGCCGCGCAGCCAGCGCCGCCACCAGATTCTTTTTTGCAAAATCACTGAGCTCCTCCCCGCCGCCCGCCGGGTCTTGCGCGTAGGCGTCCAGCAGACGGACCAGCGCGCTGGCGTGCTCTGGATTGCGGTAGTCGGCACGGCACACCAGGAGCGAGGGATTCAGGGCTTGCGCCAGGGCAGGTTGAGTCACGCGGCGGTACTTTCTTGAAACGATGGTTCGATTTTAAGGACCGCGTACGCCGCTTTACCCCACGTTTACCTCCACCTTTCAAGTCAAACACCTGCAGATGCGGTGTTGCACGGATAATTACCTTGACTTACAAAGCAGCCCCTACGGCCCTGACCCGGCAGGTTGGGCGCCCTGCGCATCAAAACGCCATCAAACACAAAAACTACCGCGCACGCCCCCCGCGCCGCAGTCAACCAGGACCGCTGATGGACCCAAAAACCGACACCCCGCAAACCAGCGCCCGCATCAGCCGTCGCGCGTCCATCATTGGCAGCCTGATTGCGCTGCTGGCGCTCGGTGGCCTGGGCTGGCTGGCCTGGCACCTGACCCATCCTGCCGAAAACAGCAGCACCGCCCCGGCAGGCCGGCGCGGCCCACCGGCCACCACCGTGGGCGTGGCCACGGCAGAGCAGGCCAGCATTCCCATCACGCTGGAAGCGCTGGGCACGGTCACGCCGCAGGCCAGCGTGCGAGTGCGGCCCCAGGTGTCAGGCGTGATGGAAAAAGTGCTGTTCAAGGAAGGCCAGATGGTGCGCGCCGGCGACTTGCTGGCCACCATTGATGCGCGCCAGTTTGAACTGGCGCTGATGCAGGCCAGCGGCCAGCGCCAGCGCGATGAAGCCCAGCTCGACAGCGCCCGCGTCACGCTGCAGCGCTACAAGACCCTGCTGGGCCAGGACTCGATTGCCCGCCAGGAAGTGGACTCGCAGGCGGCGCTGGTCAAGCAGCTTGAAGGCACGGTGGTGATTGACAAGGCCAGCGAAGGGTCGGCCCGCCTGAACCTGGGCTACACCCGCGTGCTGGCCCCGGTCAGCGGCCGCGTCGGCTTGCGCACCGTGGACGTGGGCAATGTGGTGACCAGCAGCGACGCCAACGGCATTGCCCTGATCACGCAACTCACTCCCATCGACGTGGTGTTTGCCGTGCCGCAGGACCAGGCTGGCGAGCTACAGCAGCTGGCCCGCAATGGCGCCAGATTGCCGGTCAGCGCACTGGACCGCACCCGGGCCAACGCTCTCGCCAGCGGCGTGTTTGCCTCGCTGGACAACCAGATCGACGTGCAGACCGGCACGGTCAAGGCCAAGGCGCGCTTTGCCAACACCGACCTGGCGCTGTTTCCGAACCAGTTTGTCAATGTGCGGCTGCTGCTCAAAACCATTGAGGGCGCCGTGGTGGTGCCGGTCACGGCACTGCGCCATGGCAGCAACGGCGACTATGTGTATGTGCTCAATGGCGCCGAGCGCACGGTCTCGCTGCGGCTGGTGC
>NZ_JADMJK010000190.1 GCF_018780625.1 Polaromonas sp.
GCTTCAAGGCCTTGGCCTGGGGCGAGAACGGCATGCGCAACATGACCAACAACAAACGCGCCATCAACGCGCCGGATGACCTCAAGGGCCTGAAGATTCGTACCATGGAAAACCCGGTGCACGTAGCCGCCTACAAGGGCCTGGGCATTGTGACCACACCGATGGCGATGCAAGAGGTGTTCACCGCGCTGCAGCAAGGCACGGTCGACGGCCAGGAAAACCCCTTGTCCGTGATCATGGCGGCCAAACTGGACCAGGTGCAAAAGCACGTGTCACTGACCGGCCACGTCTATTCGCCCGCCATCTTTTTGATGAACAAGGCCGCGTTCGACAAGCTCAGCCCGGCTGACCAGAAGGTCTTCCTGGAAGCCGCCAAGGTAGCCGTCAAGGCCAACCGGGCCCGGGTTGACGCCGACGATGCCATGGGCGTGACTTACCTGCGTGGCAAGGGCATGAATGTGGTCGAGACCCTGGACAAAACCAAGTTCGTGGCTGCGCTCGCACCGGTGTACGCTGATTTCGAAAAGCAGTTCGGCAAAGCCAATATGGACAAGATCCGCAACTACAAGTAATTGCTGCTGGTTTTCTGGCTGCCAACACCCGAAGCGCGCAAGCTTTCGGGTGTTTTTTTACAACTTTCCATTTCAGGCTGATATTGCAATGAAAGAAAAATTTCTCCGCTTGGAGCGCTGGACCAGCGGCTTCTCCTTGTATGCGGCCTGTGCCATGCTGCTGCTAGCGGCCAGTCTCGGCATGTTCCAGATCATCACCCGCTTCGTGCTGGAACTGCCCGCTGAATGGACCGAAGTGCTGATTCGTTTCAGCCTGATCTGGATGGTGTTTCTGGGCATTCCGACGGCGTTTCGCCAGGGTGCCATGGTGAGCGTGGATGTGCTTTACCGCTGGAGCCCGCCGCGCCTGCGCCGTTTGCTCGACTGGGTCGTGTGTCTTGCCGCCATCGGGCTGATCGCCATCATCATCTGGTGGGGCTGGGACTATGCCGTCCGCGGCAAGGTGCAAACCATGAGCGGACTGGAATCGGTGTCGATGTTCTGGGCCTATCTGGCCATGCCGGTGGGTGGCGTGTTCAGCCTGATCGGCATCATCGCTAATTTGCTGGATACCCAGCGTCTTGAATTGGAGACTGCAGTATGACCGCCGTCATGTTAAGCACGATGGTGCTGTGTTTTGCCCTCACCGTTTCGGTGGCCGTGTCCATCGGCCTGGCGTCCATCTTTGGCATTTATATTGCTGATGCGAACATGCTGATCTCCGTCAAGGAGATGTTCAACGCCATCAACAAATTCCCGCTGGCCGCCATCCCGTTTTTTATCCTGGCCGGCAACGTCATGGAATCCGGTGGCATTTCGCGCCGGCTGGTTGATTTTGCCAAGAGCCTGGTGGGTGGCGTGCAGGGCGGCCTGCCGATGACCTGTGTGCTTACCTGCATGATTTTTGCGTCAGTGTCCGGCTCCTCGGTGGCCACCACGTTTGCCATTGGCACCATCCTGATTCCAGCGCTGATCAAACACGGCTACCCGACCACTTGGGCCGCGTCACTGCAGGCTACCAGTGCCGAACTCGGCGTCATCATCCCGCCCTCGATCCCGATGATCCTGTATGCCGTCAGTGCTGAAGTTTCCATTGGCGAAATGTTCATTGCCGGCTTCGGGCCCGGCCTTCTCATCAGCGCGGCGCTGATGCTGTTTGTCTGGGTTTACTGCAAGTTCAAGGGCTGGGGCAAGAACGACGGCGACGATCGCCTGTCGGTCGGGAAGGCCACCTTGCGGGCCGGTTGGGCGTTGCTGATGCCGGTCATTATTCTGGGCGGCATTTACGGCGGCATTTTCACCCCGACCGAGGCCTCGGCGGTGGCGGTGTTCTACGCCCTGGCCGTGGGTGTGCTGATCTACCGCGAGATCAAGTTGCCTGACCTCTACCTCATCCTGCGCAAGTCGGTGCTGTCGTCGGCGGTGATCATGTTCATCATTGCCAACGCCGGGCTGTTTGCGTTCCTGATCACGCGTGCTGGCGTGCCGGAGGCGATTGGCATCTGGCTGCAGGATGTGCTGAAATCCCCTGCCTACTTCCTGTTGGGCGTCAACGCCGCGCTGTTCCTGATTGGCATGTTCATCGAGACCGGTGCCGCCATCATTGTGCTGGCCCCGATCCTGGCCCCGGTGGCCGTGCACTTTGGCATCGACCCGATCCATTTTGGCCTGGTCATGGTGGTGAACCTCGCGCTGGGCATGATTACGCCGCCGTTTGGTGTCAACCTGTTCGCCGCTTGCACCGTGGCGCGCATCTCACTCGACCGCATGATCAAGGACCTGATCCCCTTCGTGCTGGTGATCGTGGCCTGCCTGATGATCATCTCCTATGTGCCGTGGATCTCACTGGGGCTGCGCGATCTGGTTTACGCCAAATAGAGTGGGTCATCACTTTCCAGTCCTTCCATGACAATTCAGTTCAAGTCCATCACACCCGGTGCCTGCCTCTCGGATCAAGTAGCGGATGTGCTCACAGCCGAGATCCGGGCGGGCCGCCTGGCTGTGGGCGACAAGCTGCCGACAGAAGCTGCGCTGGTGGAGCAGTTCTCGGTGAGTCGCACGGTGGTCAGGGAAGCCGTCTCGCGGCTCAAGTCGCTGGGGCTGGTCGATTCGCGGCAAGGCAGCGGCGTGTATGTCAAGGAATTGGGCTTTTCGCCGCTCAACTTTGATGCCAAGTCTGCGGTCTCGAAACAGGCGGTGATCCAGATGGTCGAGGTGCGTCGCGCGCTAGAGGCCGAGGTGGCGGGGCTGGCGGCGCAGCGGCGAACTCTGAGCGATATCAAACGCATCCGGCAGTCCATTGCAGCGCTCGACAAGGCCGTGCAAGCCGGTGGCGACGGTGTGGAAGAGGACGTTCAATACCACCGTGCCATTGCGGAGGCTGCGCGCAATCCTTTTCTCATTGGCACGCTCGAATACCTGGGCCAGTTTCTGCAGGGTGCGACCCGCGTCACGCGCGCCAATGAAGCGCGGCGAGCAGACTTTGCACGGCAGGTGCGCGACGAGCATGACAAGATTTTTCGCGCCATTGAAGCAGGTGACGCAACCGCGGCACGCAAGGCCGCTGCGCGGCATATGGATAACGCCATCCTGCGCATTGAGCAGGCCGACCCGGCATTTTGGCAACAGGCGGGTGTGCAGTTGGCGCGGCCCCTGGTCTCCGGCCTGGCTCTGCGGCGTTGACTGGCCGACGCTTGTGAAGCATGGCCTTGCGTGTGGGGTATCGGGTAAATCCAGGCATGGAGTTCACTCTGAATTTGTATGATAACCATATAAAATATGGGTCCGGTCAGGCACTGTGCTGCTGGACTGATTCTTAATTGAAAGTAGCCAAGCAATGACATCTAACGTAGGGGTAATCGGCCTGGGGGCCATGGGTAGCGGTATGGCGGGCTCACTGCGCCGCGCTGGCCGCCATGTGCATGTATTTGATATTCGCACTGAGGTCGCTCAGGCCTTTGCGGCAGAGGGCGGCGTGGCTTGCGCATCGCCCGCCGAACTGGCTGCGCGGTGCGATGTGATTGTGTCGGTGGTCGTCAATGCCGCGCAAACCGAAAACCTGCTCTTTGGCGTGGATGGCTGCGCCGCCGCCATGAAGCCAGGCAGTGTGTTCGTGATGTGCTCGACCGTGGACCCGGGCTGGTCGATGGCGCTGGAGGCACGGCTGGCGGCGCTGGGCATCCTCTACATCGACGCCCCGATTTCGGGCGGCGCTGCCAAGGCCAGCAGCGGCGAAATGACCATGATGACGTCCGGTCGGCCCGAAGCCTACGCGGTGGCCGGCGCGCTGCTCGATGCGATGGCGGCCAAGGTCTACCGGCTGGGCGACCAGGCTGGCGCAGGCAGCAAGGTCAAGATCATCAACCAGTTGCTGGCCGGCGTGCACATTGCTGCTGCGGCCGAGGCGATGGCCCTGGGCCTGCGCGAAGGCGTGGACCCGGCGGCCTTGTATGAGGTCATCACCCACAGTGCGGGCAACAGCTGGATGTTCGAGAACCGCATGGCCCATGTGCTGGCGGCCGACTACACGCCGCTGTCGGCCGTGGACATTTTTGTGAAGGACCTGGGGCTGGTGCTGGACATGGCCCGCGCCAGCAAGTTTCCGCTGCCGCTGTCCAGTACCGCGCACCAGATGTTCATGCAGGCGTCCACCGCAGGCTTTGCCCGCGAGGACGACAGCGCGGTCATCAAGATATTCCCCGGCATTGAGTTGCCCAGGAAGCCATGAGTACCGACGAGCGCAGCGCAGGGCCGCCCCAAGCAAGCTCCGCCCCCTTGGGGGGCAGCGCAGCACACGAAGTGGCAAGCGTGGGGGCACTGTTATTAGGCTGCATCGCTGACGACTTCACCGGCGCGACGGATCTGGCCAACAACCTGGTGCGCGCAGGCATGCGCGTGGTGCAGGCCATGGGTGTGCCCGGCCAGCCGTTGGACACCGATGCCGATGCCGTGGTGGTGGCGCTCAAGTCGCGCACCTTGCCGGTCGATGAAGCGATTACCCAGTCGCTGGACGCGCTGCGCTGGCTTCAGGCGCAGGGCGCGCAGCAAATCTATTTCAAGTATTGCTCCACCTTTGACAGCACGGCACAAGGCAATATCGGACCGGTGGCCGAGGCGCTGATGGAGGCGCTGGCGGACCTGCCAGGGGCTGACTTCACCATCGCCACGCCCGCTTTTCCCGACAACCAGCGCACGGTCTTCAAGGGCCATCTGTTCGTGGGCGACGTATTGCTTAATGAAAGCGGCATGCAGAACCACCCGCTCACGCCCATGACGGACGCCAACCTGGTGCGCGTGCTGCAGGCGCAATGTCGCCGCAAGGTGGGGCTGATCGACTACAAGGTGGTGGCGCAGGGCGAGGCTGCGATTCGTGCGCGCATCGACCAGCTGCGCGCCCAGGGCGTCGGCCTGGCCATCGTCGATGCCATCTCCAACGACGACTTGCTGCGGCTAGGCCCGGCGCTCAAGGGCATGCCGCTGGTGACGGCGGGCTCGGGCGTTGCGATTGGCCTGCCTGCCAATTTCGGCATTGCGCCGTCCAACACGGCCAGCGCGTTGCCCGCAGCCACTGGCTTGCAGGCCGTCGTGTCCGGCAGTTGCTCGCTGGCAACCAACCGCCAGGTAGCGGCCTTCATCGAGGCGGGCCGTCCGGCGCTGGCGATTGATGCCTTGCAGATCGCTGCCGGGGTCGATGTGGCCCGGCAGGCGCTGGCCTGGGCTGAACCCCTGCTGGGCCAGGGGCCGGTGCTGATTTATTCGACCGCCGATTCGATTGCCGTCAAGTCGGTGCAGGGCCAGCTTGGCGTGGAGGAGGCCGGCGCGCTGGTCGAGCGCACATTGGCCGCCATTGCCCGCGGCCTGGTGACGCTGGGCGTGCGCCAGCTGGTGGTGGCCGGCGGGGAAACCTCAGGCGCTTGCGTGCAGGCCTTGAACATCACGCAAATGAAGATCGGCCTGCAAATCGATCCCGGTGTGCCCTGGTGCCATGCGCAAACCGATGCTGCGCCTGATGGCGGCCTGCACCTGACGCTGAAGTCTGGCAATTTTGGTGCCGACGATTTCTTCAGCAAAGCTTTTGCGATGCTGGCATGACCGAGACACAAGCCCGCGAAGAAATCTGCCGTGTTGGCCGCAGCCTGTTCGAGCGCGGCTACGTGCATGCCACGGCCGGCAACATCAGCGTGCGGCTCGATGCATCGGAAGGCGGCGGCTTCCTGATCACGCCCACCGATGCCTGTCTGGGCTTTCTCGATCCGGCCCGGCTGGCGCGGCTGGACGATCAAGTCCGGCAAATCAGTGGTGACAGCGCTAGTAAAACAATAGCGCTTCATGCCCATATCTACAGGGCTGCAAGCCAATTTGATTCAAAAACACGGTGTGTGATCCACACCCACAGCACGCACTGCGTGGCGCTGACTTTGCGGCCTGGCAGCGAGGAACTGCTGCCCGCCGTGACGCCCTACTTTGTGATGAAAGTCGGCCATGTACCGGTGATGGCCTACCACCGCCCCGGCGCGCCCGAGACGGCGCAACTGGTGGCGCAGGCTATTTCGCGCTATGGCGAAGCCGGCACGCCGATCCGTGCCGTCATGCTGGCGCGGCTCGGCCCCAACGTCTGGCACGACTCGCCTGCTGCCGCCATGGCCACGCTCGAAGAGCTTGAAGAAACCGCCCGGCTGGTCAGTCTCAGCACCTCTGTGCCCGAGCCCCTGACCGAAATCCAAATCAATGAACTGCGCCAGACCTTTGGCGCCCGCTGGTGAACCCTATGCCTCAATTTGCTGC
>NZ_JADMJK010000259.1:0-3099 GCF_018780625.1 Polaromonas sp.
ATGGGCAGCAAGAACCTCAAGGCGATTGCGGTGCGCGGCACCAAGGGCGTGGGCAACATCCGAGACCCCAAAGCCTTCATGAAGGTGACCTACGAGAAGAAAAAAATCCTGCACGACAACGCCGTGACCGGCCAGGGCCTGCCCAAGTTCGGCACCCAGGTGCTGATGAACGTGATCAACGAGATCGGCGGGCTGCCCACGCGCAACCACCAGGACGTGCAGTTTGAAAGCGCCAAGGACATCTCGGCCGAAGCCATGGCCACGCCGCGCGACACCGACGGCAAGGCGCAGCTGATCACCAACCAGGCCTGCTTTGGCTGCACCATTGCCTGCGGCCGCATCAGCAAGATGGACGCCGGCCACTTCACGGTGGCCAACAAGCCGCAGTACTGGGGCGCATCGGGCGGGCTTGAATACGAAGCCGCCTGGGCGCTGGGCGCGGCCAACGGCGTGAAGGACCTGGAGGCGCTGCAGTACGTCACCATGCTGTGCAACGAGGAAGGCATTGACCCGATCAGCTTTGGCGCCACGCTGGGCGCGGTGATGGAGCTCTATGAAATGGGCGTGCTGACCAAGGAGCAACTGGGCATTGAAGCGCCGTTCGGCTCGGCCGAAGCGCTGGCTTTCCTGGCCGAGGAGACCATTTACGGCCGCGGCTTTGGCAAGGAAATCGGCCAGGGCTCCAAGCGCCTGACCGCCCGGTACGGCCACCCGGACCTGTCGATGACGTCCAAGGGCCAGGAGTTTCCGGCCTACGACGGCCGCGCCATCCAGGGCATTGGCCTGGCCTACGCCACGTCCAACCGGGGCGGCTGCCATCTGCGCGGCTACACCATTGCCTCCGAAGTGCTGGGCATTCCGGTCAAGACTGATCCGCTGGAGCACGAAGGCAAGCCCGAGCTGGTCAAGGCCTTCCAGGACGCGACGGCGGCGTTCGACTCGTCGGGGCTGTGCGTGTTTACCACCTTTGCCTGGGGGCTGGCCGATTTGGCGCCCCAGCTGCAGGCCGCCTGCGGCGAGCAGTACACCACCGAAGAGCTGGCGAAAATCGGCGAGCGCATCTGGAACATGGAGCGCGAGTTCAACAACGCCGCAGGCTTTACCAAGGCCGATGACTCGCTGCCCAAGCGCCTGCTGACCGAGCCGGCCAAAACCGGCCCGGCCAAAGGCAAGGTCAACATGCTGGCCGAGATGCTGCCCAAGTACTACGCCGCGCGCGGCTGGGACAGCGAAGGCGTGCCGACGGCCGAGACCCGCGAGCGCCTGAGCCTCTAAACGTTTTTCCTCTGACGAGGGCAGGGGTGGGCGCTGCTTGCAGCCTCACCCCTTTTTTTATTCTGGAGACCAAGCCATGACCCACCATGTCATTCTGGGCGCAGGCCCCGCCGGCGTGATTGCCGCCGAAACCATCCGCAAGCACGCGCCGCAGGACCGCATCACGCTGGTCGGCGACGAAGCCGAGCCGCCGTATTCGCGCATGGCGATTCCCTACCTGCTGATGGGCAACATCGACGAGCGCGGCACCTATTTGCGCAAGGGTCCGTCGCACTTTGCCGATTTGAAGATCAATCAGGTCACGGCCCAAGCCAGCCGGGTTGATGTTGCTACCAAAACGGTAGTATTCAAAAGCGGCGAAACACTGGCGTTTGACCGGCTCCTGATTGCCACCGGCTCCCACCCGGCACGCCCGCCGATTCCGGGCATGGACAGCGCGGGCGTGTACCCGTGCTGGACGCTGGACGACGCGCGCAAGATCATGGCGCTGGCCCGGCCCGGCGCGCGCGTGCTGCAGATGGGCGCGGGCTTCATCGGCTGCATCATCATGGAGTCGCTCAAGCAGCGCGGCGTGCAGCTCAGCGTGGTCGAGATGGGCGACCGCATGGTGCCGCGCATGATGGGCCCGATGGCCGGCGGCATGATCCGTAACTGGTGCGAAACCCAGGGCGTGCAGGTGTTCACCGGCACCCGGGTCGAGGCGATCGAGCCTGGCACACCGCTCAAGGTGCGGTTGTCCAGCGGCCAGACGGTAGAAGCCGACCTGGTCATCAGTGCCACCGGCGTCAAGCCCAACATCGCCTTTCTGGAAAACTCCGGCATCACCTGCCTGCAAGGCGTGCTGACCGACGAACACCTGCAGACCAGCGTGCCCGGCATTTACGCGGCCGGCGACTGCGCCGAAGCCTTTGACAAGGTCAGCGGCAAGACCATCGTCAGCGCGATCCAGCCCAACGCCGCCGAGCAGGCCCGGGTCGCCGCGCTCAACATGGTGGGCCAGCGGGCCGAACTCAAGGGCGTGACGCAGATCAACGTGCTCGACACGCTGGGCCTGATTTCCACCAGCTTTGGCAATTGGGAAGGCGTGCCCGGTGGCGAGCAGGTGGAACTGACCGACCGCCAGGCCAACGGCGGCAAGGGCCGCCACCTGAGCCTGCAGTTCAAGGACGACGTGCTGGTGGGCTGCAACAGCGTAGGCTGGACCGACCACGTGGGCGTGATGCGCGGCCTGGTCGAAGGCGCGGTGCACCTCGGGCCCTGGAAGGAAACCCTGCAGCGCGACCCGACCAAGCTGATGGAAGCCTACCTGGCCAGCGCCCAGGCGCAGAGCCAGTGGAGCGGGGCCACCGACGAGCGCCGCCGATGAACATCACCTTCAAGCTGTTCGCCACGCTGACCGACTACCTGCCGGTCACGGCACGGCGCAGCAACATCGTGATGCTCGACGTGGCGCCTGACGCCACCATCAGTGAGATCATCGCGCCCTTTGGCCTGCCGCCCAAGCTGGTGCACCTGGTGCTGGTCAACGGCCGCTACATTGCGCCCGAGCTGCGTCTGAGCACCACGCTGAACGAGGGCGACGTGCTGGCGATCTGGCCGCCGATTGCAGGCGGCTAGCGGCGTGCAGTCGCATTACCTGGAACGCTTCGAGCGCGACATGGGCTGCACCGAGGCTGAATGGCTGGGCTGGCTGCCCGCCGCGCTGGGCAGCCACGCCTGGCAGCGCAGCGGCGCCAGCGTGCAGGTCAGGGTGGACCCGGGCACCCTGCAGATCGACTGGCAAAAGGCCGAGCCCCGCGTGCTGGGCCAGGCCCGCATTCCGCG
>NZ_JADMJK010000259.1:3199-6227 GCF_018780625.1 Polaromonas sp.
AGATCGACTGGCAAAAGGCCGAGCCCCGCGTGCTGGGCCAGGCCCGCATTCCGCGTCTGCTGGTGCGCTTTGCCTTTGCGGGGCTGGACGATGCCGAGCGCTACCGCTTCATGAAGCGGTTTGACCTGTACATGCAGCGCGGCGGCGGCTGATTTCAGCAAAAAGCAGCGCGTTTCACGGGATTCCCGCCACGAGCGTATGGCTGTCAGGTGTTCGGGCGGGCGGGTATTTCATAATCAATAATTACCTAAAGTCACCCACGCCAATTGAAAGAGAAAGCCGCCATGTCCGCACAGACCCTGTACCAGCAAAAACGCATGTCCGCCGCCGACGCCATTGGGGTCGTCATGAACGGCGACACGATTGTGGTGCCGACCGCCGTGGGCGAGCCGCCGGCCTTGCTGACGGCGCTGTCGGACGCCAGGCTGGCCTTGCGCAATGTGCGCATTTCGCAAATTTTGCCGGTCCGCAAGTACGGCTATTTCGACCCCGAGACCACCGAACATGTCCGGCACATTGCCTATTTTTTCAGCGGCATCTCGCGCGCCGGCGGCCAGGAAGGCTGGACCGACTTCATCCCGGCCAACTTTTCCGAGCTGCCCGAGCTGCTCACGCGCAAGCTGATTCCGGCCGATGTGGTCTTTTCCATGGCGTCGCCGATGGACGAGCACGGCTTTTTCTCGCTGTCGCTGGCGCCCGACTACACCATGGCCGCCATCGCGCAGGCCCGCGCCGTGGTGCTCGAAGTCAACCCCCATGTGCCGTTTGCCAACGGCAACTGCCACATCCATGTGTCGCAGGTGGCGGCGCTCACTGAAAGTGAGGAACCACTCCTGGAAGTCGGCCTGCCCAAGATCGGCCCGGTGCAGGAAGCCATTGGCCGCTACGTGGCCGACATGATCCCGGATGGCGCGACGCTGCAGATCGGCTACGGCGGCATTCCCGATGCGGTGGTGATGCAGCTGACCGACAAGCACGACCTGGGCATTCACACCGAAATGATTGGCGACGGCATCATGAGCCTGGTCGAAGCCGGCGTGGTCACCAACCGCAAGAAAAATTACCACAACGGCAAGATGCTGGCCACCTTTGCGCTGGGCTCCAGGAAGCTGTACCAGTTTTTGCACCGCAACCCGGCGGTGGAAATGCACCCGGTCGGCTTCACCAACGACCCCTACCTGGCCGGCCAGAACGACAACCTGCACGCCATCAACGCCACCATGCAGATCGACTTCATGGGCCAGTGCGGCTCGGAAAGCCTGGGTTCGGCGCCGTATTCCGGCACCGGCGGGCAGACCGACTTTGTGCGCGCCGCCAACCGCTCCAGAGGCGGCAAGGCCTTCATCGTGCTGCCTTCCACCGCCAAGCACGACACCATCTCGCGCATCGTGCCCAGCTTGTCTGCCGGCACGCATCAGTCGACCAGCAAAAACGACATCAACTACGTGGTGACCGAGTTCGGCGTGGCCCAGCTGCGCGGCAAAACCGCCCACCAGCGCTGCGAAGCGCTGATCAGCATTGCGCACCCCGACTTCCGGGGCGAGTTGCGGGAAGCGGCCAAGAAGATGAAACTGCTGTGACCTGAGCCTTCTGAAATCTGTTGAACCTTGCAAAAAGCGCATCGTGACTCCTTAATGGCAGCCTTGGAGTTCGTTCAGACGCTGGACGAAGCGGAGCACGATCCTGGATTGGCGCATTGAGCTCTTTCGTGTTCGTGTCAGTGGCTGTTAACCCAGTTTTCAACGACCAGTCCAGGGTAGTTCACAAAGTCTGCTTCGTTGTTGGTGACAAGAGCCACTTTCAACGAACTGGCGTGCGAGGCGATCAACTTGTCCAAGGCATCGCGATTGCGATCTTTGTACGCCGCCCGAATGGGGCCGTAAGCCCTTGCAGCCTGGGCCTCGAAGGGCGCGATCAGGATGTCTTCCAATAGACCGTCCAAAGCAGACCGGTTGGCGGCCTGCGCTGATTCACTTGAGCACGCAATACCGAATTCAAGTTCGGCCAGCGTCACGGCCGAGATCACGACATCCCCAACAAAACATTCCTCAAACCGGGCGCGAACCTCGCGCGGCTGGTGCTTCATCAGATAGATGCAGATGTTGGTGTCGAGCATGTATTTCGGTTTCATAAAGCCTCGCGCTCGCCTTCTTCATTGTGACCACGCCCTTGATCCATGAAGTCGGGAGAGAACTTGGCGAACTTGCCCAACACATCACCCATGCGTCGCTGGGCCGGGCGAATCCGCAGCTCGTCGCCTTGACGCTCAATGACCAGCTCGACGTCCCATGAAGAGTAGGCAAGTTCAGATGGAATGCGCACGGCTTGAGAGTTGCCGTTCTTGAAAAGTTTGGTATTGGCCATGATGAACCTTATTTGGATGTACGTGTACATCTTAGTGTGCGTTCAAATAAATGTAAACACATGAATGTACGTCGGGCCTTTCATGGCCAGGCCCCAACGGCCACCGCATGCAGCAGCAACCCAATCAAGCCGCCCACCAAGGTCCCGTTGATCCGGATGTACTGCAAGTCCCGGCCCACGCTGAGTTCCAGTTCCCGCACCAGTTGCTTGTCGTCCCAGGCTTTGACGGTATCGGCGATGTGGGCGGTGATGCCGGCGCGCAGATCTGCGCCCAGATGCCCCGCAGCGGCCAGCACGTGCTGGTTGATGGCGTCGCGCAGGCTCTGGTCATTGGCCAGCTTTTCGCCGATTACGCGCAGTCCGTTTTCAAGGTGGCGCGCCACGGTGGAGTTCTCTTGTGCCAGGTCCTTGCGCAGCATTTGCTTGACGTCCGTCCAAAGCGACGAGACATAGGCCTGCACGGCCGGATCGGTGATGGCCTGCTCCTTGATTTCATGAATGGACGCGATGAGCGCCGGATCGCTGCGCAGCCGTTCAATGAACGTCTGGAGCCACGCCTCATAGCGCAGCCGCACGGGGTGATCGGGCTGGGCCAGTACTTCACGCAGTTCAGCGAGCATGGAGCCGCTGAGCTTGTCGGCCAGCCCGTCCGCCAGGTCGTCGA
>NZ_JADMJK010000026.1:0-4262 GCF_018780625.1 Polaromonas sp.
CATCTGGGTCGGCCCGAACTGCCACCTGGTGCACTACCCGCTGCGCGGCGGCGAGCAGTACAACGTGGTGGTGACCTTTCACAGCCGCAAGCCCGAGGAATGGGGCGTCACCGATGGCAGCAAGGAAGAAGTGCAGAGCTACTTCCAGGGCATCTGCCCCCAAGCGCGCCAGCTGATCGACCTGCCCAAGAGCTGGAAGCGCTGGGCCACGGCCGACCGCGAGCCGATCGGCCAGTGGTCCTTCGGCCGCGTCACGCTGCTGGGCGACGCCGCCCATCCGACCACGCAGTACATGGCGCAGGGCGCCTGCATGGCGATGGAAGACGGCGTCACGCTGGGCGAGGCGCTGCGCGTGAACAACAATGATTTCGTCAAGGCGTTCGACCTTTACCAGCGCTCGCGCGTTGCCCGCACCGCGCGCATCGTGCTGTCGAGCCGCGAGATGGGCCGCATCTACCACGCCCAGGGCGTCGAGCGCCTGGTGCGCAACGACCTGTGGAAGGGCCGCACGCCCGAGCGTTTCTATGATGCGATGGAGTGGCTGTACGGCTGGAACGTTGGCAATTGCCTGGCCAAAGACTGACCGATACCTGTCCGTACTGAACCCGAAAAAGGAGATTCGCTATGCAAGATCAAGACCGTTTTGACACGCTGGGCCGCATGGAAGACCTGCCGCAGGACTACCGCGACGAGCTGACGCAGCACAACCTGGTGCCGCTGTGGCCCAGCCTGCGCGCCGTGCTGCCGCCGGCCAAGCCGCAGCCCCGCACGCGGGCCACCGCCTGGTCCTATCAGACGCTCAAGCCGCTGCTGATCAAGGCCGGCGAGTTGACGCCGATTGAAAAGGCCGAGCGCCGCGTGCTGGTGCTGGCCAACCCCGGCCACGGCCTGGAAAAAATGCAGGCCAGCGCCGCCATGTACTTGGGCATGCAGCTACTGCTGCCCGGCGAATGGGCGCCATCGCACCGCCACACCCCCAACGCCGTTCGCATGATCGTCGAAGGCGAGGGCGCCTACACCACGGTCAACGGCGAGAAGTGCCCGATGAGTCGGGGCGACCTGATCCTCACGCCCACCGGCCTGTGGCACGAGCATGGCCACGACGGAGACCAGCCGGTGATCTGGCTCGATGTGCTGGATTTGCCGCTGGTGTATTACATGGAGGCGTCCTACCACATCGATGGCGACCGCCAGACCGTCAAGCCGGGCAGTGGCGACCGTACCTATGCCGGTGGCGGCATGGTGCCGACCGCCATGTTCGATCGCTCGAACAAAGCCTATCCGATGCTGCGTTACCCATGGGTCGAGGCGCGCGCCGCGCTCGTGACCCTGGCAGACGACCAGCCCGCGCTCGAATCGGTCCAGCTCACCTACGTCAACCCCGAGACCGGCAGCGACGCGCAGAACATCCTTGGCTACTACGCGCTGATGCTGCGCCCCGGCCAGACCTTGAAACTGCCGGTGCGCTCGCCTGCCATGGTGTTCCATGTGATCGAAGGCGGCGCCCGGGTCACGGTTGAAGACCAGGCCTTCACGCTGCTTGAAGCTGACACCTGCTGCGCGCCCGGTTACAGCGCGGTCAGTCTGCGCAACAGTTCGGCCGATCAACCCGCCTTCATCTTCATCGCCGACGAGTCGCCGCTGCACCGCAAGCTCGGGGTGTTCGAGAACCGCGGCTGAATCCGTTTTTTTACCCATTGCAAGGAAACCAACATGACCCAAACCACTTACCTCTGGACCCCGCCCGCCGTTCAATCGCTGCCCGTGCGCGGCAAGGCCGAGCGCCTGCCTGTCAACCGCATCTTCTTCGTCGGCCGCAACTACCATGCGCATGCCGTCGAGATGGGCAAGCCGGTGGACAAGTCGGTCGAGCGCCCGTTCTACTTCACCAAGGCACCGCAAACCCTGGTCGAATCCGGCGCCACCGTCACTTATCCGCCTGAAACCGCCAACTACCATTTTGAAATGGAACTGGTCGTTGCCATTGGCGCGCCGGCGTTTCGCGTGTCGCAGGAAGACGCCCACAAGGTGATCTACGGCTACGCCGCCGGCCTGGACATGACCCGCCGCGACCTGCAACTGGTGGCGCGCGACAAGGGCCGTCCGTGGGACTTGGGCAAGGACGTGGAGCAGTCCTCGGTCTGCAGCGAGATCGTTCCCATGCCCGGCGTGATCATTGACCAGGGTGAAATTGCCCTGAGCGTCAACGGCCAGGTCAAGCAGAAGTCTGACGTCAACAAGCTGATCTGGAATGTGCGCGAGATCATTGCCGACCTGTCGCTGTTCTACCACCTGCAGCCCGGCGACCTGATCTACACCGGCACGCCCGAAGGCGTGGGCGCGGTGGTGGCGGGCGACAGCATTGAAGGCCACGTCGAAGGCGTTGCTGACATCACGCTGAACGTCGGCCCGGCCGAATAAAGACGAGCTCTGTCGAAGCATCCACCCTGCACCGGGCATAGGCCCGTGCGGGGTGGATTTTTTTGACAAGCGCCCCGAAGATGCGCGGCACTCAACACAAGTAGACAAGTGATGACGATTTCAAGAGATTCCGAACGCGAAGCCCGGCGCATGCGCACGGTGATGTGGGTGGTGGCGCTCGCCACAGTGGGTCTCATATTTGACGGCTATGACCTCGTCGTCTATGGCACGGTCGTCTCGACTTTTCTGCGTGACCCCTCGCATATCGGCACCGTGACCCCGGCCATCGCTGGGGTTCTGGGCAGTTACGCGCTGGTCGGCGTGCTCGTCGGGGCGCTGCTTGCCGGTTCGGTGGGCGATATTCTGGGGCGCCGCAAGGTCATGCTGATCTCCTACGCCTGGTTTTCCGTCGGCATGGGACTCACGGCGATGACGACCACCTCGTCCATGTTCGGGTGGCTGCGGTTTTTCACCGGCCTGGGCGTGGGCGCGCTGGTGGCTACGACCGCTGCGCTGGTGTCGGAATATGCCCCAAAAGGCAAGAAGAACCTGATCAACGCGATCACCTATGGCGGCGTTCCGATGGGCAGCCTGCTGGCCGCCTTGCTCGCCATGTTTTTACTGCCGAGTATTGGCTGGCGCGGCTTATTCTGGATCGGCGCGCTGCCCATGGTCACGCTGTTGCCGCTGGCTTACTTCAAGATGCCTGAATCGGTGGCCTGGCTGGCTTCGCGCGGACGGCTTGAAGAGGCGCGCGCGCTTTCCGAGCGCACCGGTGTCGAGATTCCCACGGCCGAGGCCACGCCAGCCTGTGAGTCGGTTCCCGAGACCGAAGGCAAGGCCGGGTATGCAGGACTGTTTGGCGGCACCTATGTCTTCCCCACGATCATTCTCGGGCTGATGAGCGCGACCGGACTGATGTTGGTGTATTCGCTCAACACCTGGCTGCCTGAACTCATGCTGCGCGCTGGCTTCAATGCCAAGGGTTCGCTGTCGTTCCTGCTGGTGCTCAATGGCGGCTCGCTGATCGGTGGTCTGGCAGCCTCCCTGGCCGCCGATCGATTCGGGCCCAAGCCGGTTGTCGCTCTTTGTTTCGCGATCGGCGCGGCATCTCTCGTGCTGCTCACGCTCGGATTCCCGCTGGCGGCTCTGCTGGCCATCGTCGCTGTCGTCGGACTGGGCACCAGCGGCACGCAGACGCTGGTCTACGGCTTTGCGGCCAACTATTACCGCACCAACGTTCGTGGCGCTGGCGTGGCCTGGTGCGCAGGGTTCGGCCGCCTCGGCGGCGTCGGGGGTCCCATGCTGGGTGGGGTGCTGATCGGTGCCGGTTTTGCCCTCGACTCCATCTTCTATGTCCTGGCGGCGCTTGGCCTCATGGGTGCCCTGTTGACGCTGCTGGTGCCGCTGGCCCGAAGCCATCGTGTGTTGCACGCCACGCGCATCGCGCCAGCGCAGAAAACCGCGCCGGGCACGGCCGCAGCAGCTTTGCGCAAGCCTTGACGCCGGGGACAGGATTCTGTATAAAAATTTTCGTGGCTACTTCGCGCGTCAACGTCCCGGGCCCATGCCCACATCACCGATCCAACCTAGCTGAACAGGAACTTCCATGAAGCTGTATAACTTTTTTCGCAGCGGCACCTCGCACCGGCTGCGCATTGCGCTCAACCTCAAAGGGCTGCAGACGCAGTATGTGCCGGTTGACCTGCGCACCGAGCAGCACCTGAAGGACGAATTCAAGGCCGTCAACCCGCAGATGCTGGTGCCGGCGCTGGAGGTGGACGGCAAGGTGCTGATCCAGTCGCCCGCCATCATCGAGTGGCTCGAAGAAACGCACCCCG
>NZ_JADMJK010000026.1:4362-6209 GCF_018780625.1 Polaromonas sp.
CTTGTGTCGGCAAAGCCTGCAAGTTTTTTCCACTCTGTTTGAAAGCATCACCATGCGCCTTTCCTCACTTTCCCGCCGCACCGGCTTGCGCTCCGTCGCACATTGGTCTGCCCTTTGCCTGAGTCTGCTGGGCACCAGCTTCGCGGCGCAGGCTGACGCCTCGTTCCCGAACAAGCCCGTCAACCTCGTCACCGCCTTTGCTGCGGGTAGCGGCCCTGATGCCGTGCTGCGCCAGGTCGCGGACAAGCTGTCCAAGCTGTGGAATCAGCCCGTCCTCATTACCAACCGACCAGGCGGCGGCGGCTTCATCGCCATCGAATCCACACGCCGCGCCGCGCCCGACGGCTATACCCTGCTGCAACTCGACAGCGAACATCTGGCTGCTTTGCCGCTGCTGTACAAGTCCAAAAAGTTTGTCACCCTGGATAGCTTCGATCCCGTGGCACCTCTGTTTCGAACCCCCTTTCTGGTGGCCGTGGCAAACGACTCCAAATGGCAAAGCATGAAAGACCTGGTGGCGGCCGCCAAGGCTGCACCGGGCAAGGTGAGCTATGGCTCCTGGGGTGTCGGCAGTCCCGGGCATCTGGGCGGCGAACAACTGGAACTGCTTGAGAAGATTGAAATGACCCACGTGGCTTACCGGGAGGTTTCTCAGCTGTTTACCTCGGTGGGCGCTGGCGACATTCAGTGGAGCATGGCCAGCATTCCATCCAGCCAGGGCATGTTCAAGGCGGGCAAGATTCGCTATTTGGCAGTTGCCGCGCCCAAACGTATTCCCCAGATGCCGGAGGTTCCCACGGTGGCTGAGGCTGGCGGCCCGGCAGGCTTTGATGTGAATTCATTTGTGTCGTTGGTGGCCCCGAAAGGCATTGCGGCCGATGTGAGCAACAAGATCAACGCTGACGTTCTCAAGGTACTGGCTGACCCTGACGTCAAAGCCCGCTTCAACACGTTTGCTTTCGAAACCATTACCTGGTCACCCGCCGAGATCCGTCGTAACGCCGAGGCCAAGGCCAAGGTGTACGAACAACTGATCAAGCGCAAGAACATCAGTCTGGATTAAGCATCTGGCGCAAGGAGATCGCGCCACGCAGCATGCTGCGAGCGCGTTTGACCGTGCGTGAGACTGGCTGTTACGTCTGCGTGCTGCAAAAATTTTCTCTGGCGGGGTCTGTAATGTAAAGTCTGCGGACCAACAACAACCGGATGGGGAGCGCCATGAAAAAGCGGCAGCACACAGTCTTTTATGCGGCATTCCTGTGGCTGACGCTTGTCCTTGGCGGTTGTGGCGGCGGCGGCGGTAGCAGTGTTGGCACGGACATAGCCGTCGTCAGCCCCTATATCGCCTCTTGCTCGGACGGCAGCACCCGCTCCAGCGCAGTCAGTGTGGCTGACGCACAGGCCCAGTGCCCCACGGCCGCCCCGCCTGCCAGCTACAGCGCAGTCGTCTCCAGCCCGCAGCCTTCGACCTATCCCGCGGGCTCCGAGCAGAAGGCATCGTTTGATCTGCTGAACCAGGAGCGGCTGGCCTGCGGCTTCGGGACGCTGGCCCAGAACGCCGCCCTGGATACCGCTGCCCTGAACCACACGATGTACCAGTTCATCAACAATGTGAGCAGCCACGAGGAGGACAGGGTTCTTTACCCGGCGGGATTTACGGGCCGTACAGTGCTCGACCGTGTGTGGTATGCGGGCTACGGCACGCCCGCCACGGTCTGGCAGGCGTCGGAGGATTTTGCCGAGGGCTATCGTTCCCTGGCCACGGCGTCTACCGCGGGTGACGGTACATTCTTTACCCGCGCGCTGTTGTCCGCGCCGGTGCATCTGGCCAGCATGATGTCCGACGC
>NZ_JADMJK010000221.1 GCF_018780625.1 Polaromonas sp.
GGCCGGGGCGCGGCACCGGTAGACCGCCGCTTTGCCGACCTGCCCGATTTGCTGCAGCCGGGCGACCTGCTGGTGTTCAACGACACCAAGGTGGTCAAGGCGCGGCTGTTCGGCCAGAAGGCCAGCGGCGGCAAGCTCGAACTGCTGATCGAGCGGGTGCTGTCGCCCCATGTGGACGCCGGCCATGAAGTTGCCGCGCACATGAAGGTCAGCAAAAAGCCGCTGCCCGGGGCGGTGCTGCAGATGGATGGCGGCTTTACCGCCACGCTGCTGGGCCGCTGGCCCGAGGCGCACGGGCCGCTGTACCGCTTCAAGCTCAGCAGCGACCCGTATGCGCTGATGGCCGAGCACGGCCATGTGCCGCTGCCGCCCTACATCACCCACAGCGATTCGGCGGACGACGAGCAGCGCTACCAGACGGTATTTGCCAAAAACCCGGGCGCCGTGGCCGCGCCGACGGCCGCGCTGCACTTTGACGAGGCCGTGCTGGCGCAGCTGGAGGCGCGTGGCATTGCGCGCGCCAGCGTCACGCTGCATGTGGGCGCGGGCACCTTCCAGCCGGTCAAGGCCGAGCAGATTGCCGACCACGTCATGCACTTTGAACGCTTTGACGTGCCGCCCGCCACGCATGCCGCCATTGCCGCCTGCAAGGCGCGCGGCGGCCGCGTGGTGGCGGTGGGCACCACGACCGTGCGGGCGCTCGAATCGGCCGCCAAGTTTGGCCCCGCCTGCGACGACACCAACATCTTCATCACGCCGGGCTTTGACTTCCAGGTCGTCGACCTGCTGCTGACCAACTTCCATTTGCCCAAAAGCACGCTGATGATGCTGGTCAGCGCGTTTTCGGGCTACGCGCACATCATGGCGCTGTACCAGCACGCGATTGAGGCGCGCTACGGCTTTTTCAGCTATGGCGACGCGATGCTGCTGGAACGCCAGCCACCGCCGAACGACTGAAACACACCTGCGACAATCACAAAATGCTTGAATTTGAAGTCCTGAAAACCGACCCCGCCACTGACAAAGACGCGGGCGCCTACCTGGGCTCGTATGCCCGGCGCGGCACCCTGAAGCTCAACCACGGCGTGGTGCAAACACCCATCTTCATGCCGGTGGGCACTTACGGCACCGTCAAGGGCGTGATGCCGCAGTCGCTCCACGACATGGGCGCGCAAATCATCCTGGGCAACACCTTTCACCTCTGGATGCGTCCGGGGCTGGACGTGATCGAGCAGTTTGGCGGGCTGCACAAGTTTGAAAGCTGGCACAAACCCATCCTGACCGACAGCGGCGGCTTCCAGGTCTGGTCGCTGGGCGCGATGCGCAAGATCACGGAAGAAGGCGTGCGCTTTGCGTCGCCCGTGAACGGCGACAAGCTGTTTTTGACGCCCGAAATCTCGATGCAGATCCAGACGCTGCTCAACAGCGACATCGTGATGCAGTTTGACGAATGCACGCCTTACGACACCAAGGGCCACATCACCACTGAAAGCGAAGCGCGCAGCTCGATGGAACTGAGCCGGCGCTGGGCCAAGCGCTGCGAGGACGAGTTTGACCGGCTGGGCAACCCGAACGCGCTGTTCGGCATTGTGCAGGGCGGCATGTTTGAGAACCTGCGCCAGGAGTCGCTCGACGCGCTGGTCGAGATGGACTTTCCCGGTTATGCGGTCGGCGGCGTCAGCGTGGGCGAGCCCAAGGAAGAAATGCTGCGCATCATGGCGCACACGCCGCACCGCCTGCCGGCCGACAAGCCGCGCTACCTGATGGGCGTGGGCACGCCCGAAGACCTGGTGGCCGGCGTGGCGGCCGGCGTCGACATGTTTGACTGCGTGATGCCGACCCGCAACGCACGCAACGGCCACATGTTCACGCGCTTTGGCGACCTCAAAATCCGCAACGCGCGCCACAAGGCCGACGAGCAGCCGGCCGACAGCACCTGCGGCTGCTACGCCTGCAAGAACTTTTCACGCGCCTACCTGCACCACCTGGACCGCTGCGGCGAAATGCTCGGCCCCATGCTGGCCAGCATCCACAACCTGCACTACTACCTGAACCTGATGCAGGAAGTGCGCGACGCGCTGGACGCGGGCCGCTTTGGCGAATTTTCCGCGCAGTTCCGCATCGACCGGCAGCGCGGGGTCTGAGCCGTGGACATCAAGCTGCAGCGATTTGTTGACCGCTGGGCCGGTATTCCGCTGTGCGCGGCGGTATCTGGCGCAGAGGCGCTGATGCGCAAGTTCCGGCCGGCGCCGGTCCATGAAAAAGCGCCGCGCGCCATCGTGGTGATTCTGCTGTCCGAAATGGGCAGCCTGGTGCTGGCCAACGACATGTTTGCGCGGCTCAAAGCGCGCTACCCGGACGCGCAGCTGCACGCGCTGCTGTTCAGAAAGAACCGCGAAATCCTGGACCTGATGCAGGTGATGGACCCGGCCCACGTGCACACGGTCGACGACCGCTCGCTGGCGTCGCTGCTGTCCAGCCTGTGGAAAGCCGTCCAGGCGCTGCGCCGCGCCAACGTCGATGTGGCGATTGACTGCGAGCTGTTCTCGCGCATCAGCAGCCTGCTGTCGTATGCCAGCGGCGCGGCGGTGCGCGTGGGTTTTCACCGCCACACGCAGGAAGGCCTGTACCGCGGCTCCCACATCAACCGCCGCGTGCCCTACAACCCCTACCACCACATCAGCGCGCAGTTTTTGACGCTGGCGCGGGCCATTGATTCGACGGCGGTGCCGAAATCCAAACTGCCCGTGGTGGGCACGCCCAAGCCGCCGCCGCAGGTGCAGCTGGACGGCGCGCTGGTCCAGGGCATCCAGACGCGGCTGGCCCAGGATTTCCCGGCGATTGCCGGCAAGCCGCTGGTGCTGGTCTACCCGGGCGGCGGCATCTTGCCGATCCGGGCCTGGCCGCTGGCCTCCTACACCGCGCTGTGCGAAGGCCTGGTGGCCGACGGCTGCGCCGTGGCGGTGATTGGCCTCAAAGACGACCAGGCACTGGCGCGGCAACTGGTGGCCAACGTAGAGGCGCGCTTTCCGGCCAGCCCCGTGATTGACCTGACCGGCTACACGCGCTCGATTTCCGAGTTGCTGGCGCTGTTTCATGTGGCGCGCCTGCTGGTCACCAACGACGGCGGCCCGGGCCAGTTCGCCGCGCTCACGCCGATCTGGACGCTGATGCTGTTTGGCCCCGAAACCCCGAGCCTGTACGCGCCGCTGACGCCGCGCTGTTATTCGTTCTACAGCCAGTGGCCGTGCTCGCCCTGCCTGACGGCCTACAACCACCGCGCGTCCTACTGCGACGGCGACAACCAATGCCTCAAGGTGATCGCGCCCGCCGAAGTGCTCGCCAAGGCGCGCGCGTTTCTGGCCGCCGACTGATGTCCCGGCTCAGATCCATCGCCGAGCGGCTGGTCAGCCTGCTGCCGCCGCGTTTTCAGCCCATGGTGCGCTGGCGCTTCATCAAGTTCGGGCTGGTGGGCGCCAGCGGCACGGTGATCAACATTGCCGTGCTGTATGCGGCGCAGGAGTATCTCTTGCGCGGCATCGCCGACTTTCATGTGCGGCTCAACTACTCGATTGCGCTGGCCATCACCATGGCCACCATCAGCAATTTCTACTGGAACCGCCGCCTGACCTGGCGCGACCGCACGCGCAACACGAGCCAATCGGCGATGCTGCTGTTCTTCAAATACGTGATGGCGGCTGCCCTGTCGATCGTGATCCAGTCGCTGCTGACCAAGTGGCTGGCGCTGTACCTGCACTACATCGTCGCCAACCTGATCTCCATCGTGCTGGCCAGCGTGGTCAATTTCGTGGCCAATGACAAGCTGACCTTTCGCCGCCACCGCCCGGAAACACCCGCGTCCAGCACCGCATCCTCCAACGCCCATGACAAGCCCTGAAAAACCGCTTTCCCGCCTTCCCGTTCACCTGGTCTGGATCGGCCTGGCCATTGCCGTGGCCCTGGGCTACCTGTTTGGCCTGGGCGGCGACCACATTCCGCGCAACGGCGACGAGCTGGTGTATGCCAACATCGCCCGCCTGACGGCCGAGACCGGCCACTGGCTCCCGCTGGTCAGCTCCTGGGACTTCATGCGCAACACCAAGCCGCCGCTGCTGTTCTGGCAGGCCATGGTGGCCGGCGGCTGGGGCGAGCACTGGACGCTCCTGCGGCTGCGCATGCCCAGCGTGATCTACTCATGGGGCATTGCGCTCATGGTGGGCCTGCTGACCTGGAAAATAGTGCGCAGCGATGCCGCGCCGCTCTCGAACGCCAACGCCAATGGCGACAGCGCCAGCGCGCGCCAGCACCATGCCCTGACCATGGGCGCCATTGCCGCCATCATTTACCTGTCCTTCTTCACCAGCTACCGCTATGGCCGCCCCTATCTGACCAGCGCGCCCGAGACCTTCTGGCTGTTTGGCGTGTTCTTTGCGCTGGCCTGGTCGCCGGCCCGGCTGATGGCCTCGACCTGGAAGTTTCCGCTGCTGGCCGGCGTGGCGATTGGCCTGGGTTGCCTCTACAAGTCCTTCGTCATGGTGGTTCCGGTCGGTTTTGCGCTGGCGCTGTGCTACCAGACCGTGGGCGCCAGGCGGGCGCCGTGGAATCTGCTGCGGCCCGGCATCGTGTCCGACGCCCTCAAGGTGGTGGCCATGTGCGTCATCGGCCTGGCCATGTTCGGCCTCTGGTTTGCGATTGATCCGCAGCCGGGCGAAGTCTGGCGCGAGTTTGTGGTCGGTGAAAACGCCGGCAAGATGAATTCGTCGCGGGGTTACTTCAAGACAGCCCTGAGCGGCAGCAGCGGCATTTTGACCATCCTGACCGGCTATTTCTCGAACGCCCTGTTCCTGCTGCCGGTCTCGGTCGGCTGCATGGTGGCGGCCTGGCGCAGCTGGCGCGCGCGCGCCGGCACGGCGCACACCCTCAGCGACGCTGAAAAAATCCTGTGGCTCTGGCTGCTGGCGCTGATGCTGGTGTTCATGCTGCCCACGCAGCGCTCGACCCGCTACCTGATTCCGGCCATGCCGGCGCTGGGCATCCTGATCGCCGTGTACTGGCACCGCATCCCGCGCATCTGGTTCAGCCTCACGCTGGCCCTAAGCCTGCTGGGCGCACTCGCCATGGGCCTGATCGGCTATGGCGCGGTGCGTGCCACGCAAGACACGGCCCTGTATTCACCACTGTTCTGGCTGTTTTTGCTGCTTCTGGCTGCCGCCTGCGTGCTGGGCATGGTCAAAAAGCAGGCGACCCGGCCAGTGACGGCGCTGTCGAGCTTTGCCGTGCTGCTGGCGCTGGCCTGGGCTACCCTGCCCTTCAACGGCGAGCTGGGCCGCTTTCGCGCCGACACGGTTGCGCAGTTGCAAGGCCAGGCCGTGGCGGTGCCCACCAACTTCAACGGCCAGTTTGAACGCTACCAGTTCATCATCCCCGGCGCCAAAATCATTCCCTACCTGGCCGAGCAACCGGTGAACTACACCGATGTGGACACCCTGTTCAAGACCAGCCGCTATGCGCTGGTGCAGCGGCGCGTCGGACAGGCGCCTTGCGCGCAGTGCCGTATCCTGGACGTGCGCTGGGACCTGCGTTCGCGGCAAGAGGCCGCGGAAGGCGCGCTGGCCGCCTTCAAAACGCCCGAAACCTATTGGTACGCGCAGGAATACCTGGTGGAGCGGCTGACGCCCTGAGCCTTGCCCAGCGTCAGCCTGAAGTGCAGGACCAGCCCATCGTCATCTCTTTCAGGAACAGGAACAGGAACAGCCCCATGCCCATGCCCGCCCACTACCGCCGCCTCGGAAAAAGCAACCTGAAGGTGTCGTCCCTGTGCCTGGGCACCATGATGTTCGGCCTGCAGACGCCGCTGGCGGAGGCGGCGAACATCGTCGCGTCGGCCCGTGCGCATGGCATCAACTTCATCGATACCGCCGATGTGTACAACCACGGCCAATCCGAAAAAGATCTCGGCGTGCTGCTCGCCGGCCAGCGCCACCACTGGGTGCTCGCCAGCAAGCTGGGCAATCCGGTGAGTGATGCGGTGAACGAAAGCAATTACTCGCGCCGCTGGCTGATGCAGGAAACCGACGCCATCCTGGCCCGGCTGCAAACCGACTACCTCGACATTCTTTACCTGCACCGCGACTACC
>NZ_JADMJK010000160.1:0-3020 GCF_018780625.1 Polaromonas sp.
GCCGCCTACGAATGCAACGGCGCGCCGCTTTCGGCCGACGCCTTTTACGCGATCGCTTGCGACCCGCGCCGAAGCGTGGCGGTGGAAGCCTGCGCCGGTGCGGGCAAGACCTGGATGCTGGTGTCGCGCATCGTGCGCGCCTTGCTCGACGGCGCGGGCGGCCACCCGGACACGCAGGTTCGCCCGCACGAAATCCTGGCCATCACCTTCACCAAAAAGGCCGCCGGCGAAATGCGCGAACGTCTGGACGAGTGGCTCAAAGCCTTTGCGCAGGCCGATGATGCCACGCTGATGCGCGAGCTGCAGATTCGCGGCGTGACAGAAAATTCAAGCCAAAACGGCCTGCAGCCCAATAAGGACGTGTGCAAGAAGCTATCAAATTTATACCGGACCCTGTTGCTCAGCGGCCGCTCGGTGCAGATTCGCACCTTTCACAGCTGGTTTGCCGCCTTGCTGCGCAGCGCGCCGGTGGCGGTGCTGCAGCGGCTGGGCCTGCCGGTCAATTACGAACTGCTGGAAGACGACGCGCCGGCCCGTGCGCTGGTCTGGCGGCGCTTTTACGCGGCGGTGCTGGCCAGCGACGCGCTGAAGGCCGACTTTGAAGCGGTGGTGCGCATCCATGGCCGCGTTCAAACCGACAAGGCCCTGCAAACCGCACTCGACAAGCGAACCGAATTCACGCTGGCCGACGAGCAGGGCGTGGTCGACGCCTCGGTGCAGCCGTTTGACGCGCAGTTTCCCGAGTTTGCGGGGCTGGGCACGCCCGAAGATGCGCTCGATGAGGCCAACAACCGGCAGCTGCTGCTGGACGCCGCCAAGGCGCTGGGCGGCGCCGGCGCGCCCACGTTTTCAGCCAAAGGCGTGGAGCTGGAGCAGGCCCTGACGGCGCAGCACCTGCCCGCCGTTTTCACCGCCTTGCTGACCGACAAGGGCACGCCGCGCAAGTTCGGCGACAAAATCGTCGGCATTGCCAGCGTTCGGCAAGCCCAGGACCTGGTACTGCGCGTGGTGGCCGCCCGCCAGCAGCACGAGGCGTGGGGCTACCAGCAGCGCATGGCGCGCCTGAGCCGCGTGGTGATTGCCCAGTTCACCCAACTCAAGCGAGAGCGCGGCTGGGTCGACATGAACGACGTCGAGCGTGCCGCGCTGGTCATGCTCAGCGACACCGTGCTGTCGGGCTGGGTACAGGAGCGGCTGGACGCGCGCATCAAGCATTTGATGATTGACGAGTTCCAGGACACCAACCCGCTGCAGTGGCAGGCGCTGTCGTCCTGGCTCACGGGCTATTCAGGTGCCGGCGCGGCGCCCAGCGTGTTTCTGGTGGGCGACCCCAAGCAAAGCATTTACCGCTTCCGGCGCGCCGAGCCGCAGGTGTTTCGCGCCGCCCAGGCCTTTGTGGTCAACGGCCTGGGCGGCGACCTGCTCAGCTGCGACCACACCCGCCGCAACGCGCTGGCGGTGATCGACACCGTCAACGCCGTCATGGGCCAGGCGCGTGCGATGGACGGCTACGACGGCTTTCGAGACCACACCACCGACTCCGCCAGGGCCGGCCGCACGGCCCGCCTGCCGCCGATCGCGCGCAGCCAGGACATCGACGACGCCGTGCCCGGAGCCGGCTGGCGCGACAGCTTGACCACGCCGCGCGAACTGCCCGAGGAAACCCTGCGCACCCGCGAAGCGCGCCAGGCCGCGGCCTGGATTGCCGCGCAGATCGCCAGCGGCCTCAAGCCGCAGGACGTGATGGTGCTGTCGCGCAAGCGGGCCGGCTTGCTGCCGTTGCAGGACGAACTAGGGGCGCTGAACATTGCGGCGCAGATTGGCGAAAAAACCGACCTGATCGACTGCTGCGAGGTGCTTGACATGGTGGCGCTGCTTGATGTGCTGGTGTCGCCGCAGCACGACCTGTCGCTGGCGCGGGCGCTGCGCTCGCCGCTGTTTGGCGTGCTTGATGCCAGCCTGGTGCAGCTGGCCTTGCTGCAACGCGAATGCAAGGCGCCGTGGTACGAGTTGCTGCAAAAAACAGAGCTGTTAGCGCCCGAGCTGCAGGGGCTTTCGGCTATTTTGATGCGCTGGAAAGGCTGGCTCGACGGGCTGCCGCCACACGACGCGCTGCAGCGCATTTATTCCGACGGTGATGTGCTGGCCCGCTTTGTGGCAGCCGCGCCGGCCGCGCGGCGTGGCAACGTGCTGGCCAATTTGCGCGCGCTGCTCGGGGTCTCGCTGGCGCTCGAGGGCGGGCGCTACGCCACGCCCTACGGTTTTGTTCGCGCGCTCAAGGCCGGCGGCACGCTGGCGCCGGTCGCCGTTAACGGCGAGGCGGTTCGCCTGCTGACCATCCACGGCGCCAAAGGCCTGGAAGCCGAGGCCGTGCTGCTGCTGGACACCGACACCGTCGAGCGCAACGCCGACAGCATGAGCGTGCTGATCGACTGGCCCGGCGAGGCGGCCGCGCCGCGCAAGTTTGTGTTCCTGGTCAGCGAGTCCCGCCCGCCCGCCTGCGCGCAAGACGCCCTGGCCAGCGAGCAGGCCGCGCGCAAGCGGGAGGAACTCAACGCGCTCTATGTGGCCATGACGCGCGCGCGCCATACGCTGGTGATCTCGTCGATCGAGCCGCACCGGGTCACCACCGACAGCTGGTGGCAGCGGCTGCAGGGGCTGATGGCGCCGGTGGCGGATGTGCCTTCAATCCAGGTTGCAGCGCGTCCGGCCACCGATGTTTTCCAGCTGCAGGAGTTGCCCGCGCTGCCCGCTTTTCCCGCACCCGCTGCACTGGCCGTTGAACGCGAAGACGCCGCCAGCGCCCGCATCGGCAAGGCCATGCACCGGCTGCTGGAATGGGGCGGCGACCTGTCGGCCGAGCAGGTCACGGCGGCGGCGCGCGAGTTTCGCCTGAATCCGGCGCAGGCCGCAGAAGCGGCCGAACTGGCGCGCCGCATCCGGGCCGGCGACGGCGCCTGGGCCTGGCAGCCGGACGTGGTGGCCTGGCAGGGCGACGAGGTGGACCTGGTGTACCAGGG
>NZ_JADMJK010000160.1:3120-8087 GCF_018780625.1 Polaromonas sp.
GCTGAAGTGCTGGCCAGCGTCGGCCCTGCCGTGACCGTGCAGGTCTACGACGCCATGCCGTCGGTGGGCCGCAAGTTTTTGCTGGCCGGTCGGGGCGGTCTGAACCTGACCCATTCCGAACCCCCCGAGGTTTTTTTGCGACGCTACGGCCCGCACAGCGCGCCGCTGCAGCAGCTGATCAGCGCCTTCGGCCCGACCGAACTGCGCGCCTGGGCCGCATCGCTGGGCGTGGAAACCTTTGTCGGCAGCTCTGGCCTGGTGTTTCCCACCGACATGAAGGCGGCGCCGCTGCTGCGCGCCTGGCTGCACCGGTTGCGCCAGTCGGGCGTTCAGTTTTTCATGCGGCACCGCTGGCTGGGCTGGAACGAGGCAGGTGCGCTGAAATTTGACACGCCTGCCGGACCGGTGCAGGTGGAGGTGGACGCCGTGGTGCTGGCGCTGGGCGGCGGCAGCTGGGCGCGCCTGGGCTCTGACGGCGCCTGGGTGCCGCTGCTGGCCGAACGCGGCGTGGCGGTGGCGCCGCTGCAGCCGTCCAACTGCGGTTTTGACGTGGCCGCGCGGCCCGACAGCCCGGCCCAGGTGGCCGCCGCCGTGGCCGAGCCCGGCGAGACGCGCCGCGAGTTCCTGATGGAGCTGCTGGGCAAAAGCCCGCTGCCGCAGGTCGGCTGGACCGAGCACTTTGCCAGCCGCTTTGCGGGCCAGCCCTTCAAGTCGGTCGCCCTTCATTTCACCGATTCGCAGGGGCGCAGCTTCAGCCGCAGGGGCGAGTTCGTGGCCACCGCCACCGGCGTCGAGGGCAGCTTGATCTATGCTGCTTCCGGCTTGCTGCGCGACGAGATCGCGGCCCACGGCAGCGCCACCTTTTTGCTGGACCTGCTGCCCGACAAGTCGCCCGAGCAGGTGCTGGTGGAAGTGCGCCACCCGCGCGGCTCGCGCTCGCTGTCGAGTCACCTCAAGAGCCGGCTGAACCTGGACGGCATCAAGGCCGCGATACTGTACGAGCTGCTGGACAAGGACGCGATTGCCGATCCGGTGAAGCTGGCCGCCGGCATCAAGGCCTTGCCGGTGCGCCTGCTGGCCGCCCGGCCGATCGACGAAGCCATCAGCAGCGCGGGCGGCGTGATGTTTGAGGCGCTGGACGCGCACCTGCGCCTGAACCTGCCCGGACAGCCGGTGTTTTGTGCCGGTGAAATGCTCGATTGGGAAGCCCCCACCGGCGGCTACCTGCTGACGGCCTGCCTGGCCACCGGCCGCGCGGCCGGGCACGGCGTGATCAGTCATTTTGACCTCCAGCCCAATGACAACGGGCAAGAGACGCTATGAAAACAGTAATAACCGAAGCAGTGACCAGGAGCCAGCCATGATCGTGCGCTTTCACATTGACCCGATCGAGCAAGGGCTCTACGAATACCGTGTCAGCTACGAGGGCGAGGCGCTTTATGGCGACGCGGGGCTGTCCAGCATGGAGGAATGCATCGTGGCCGCCACCGAGGGCCTGGGCAGTGACGCGGTGGCCGCGGAAGTGGCCTACAAGAACGTGATCAGCGGAACCTATGCGCTGGCCTCGCTGGCGCTGATGTCGGCGCAGATTGCCGACCACGCGCTGCAGACCACCATGGCCATTGAAGAAGTTTCCCTGTAGGCGCCAGCCGGCGCTGAGTGGCGATATTTTCTTGCGGGCAGCGTATATTCGGAACTATCTATATAGACTCGGCGTATTGCCGACACGGGGAATTCATAAATGGTCAAGCGCGCAAATCAGAAGACCACAGATGCGGTGGTTGAGCCCGATCAGGTCTTTGAGCTGGCAGCCGAGGTCTTTCGCGTCATGTCGGCGCCCATGCGCCTGAAGATCATCAGCAGCCTGTGCAACCGCGAAAAAAACGTGAGCGAGCTGCTGAGCGAAATCAAAACCACGCAGCCCAATATGTCGCAGCATCTGAACACGCTCTACCAAGCCGGCGTTCTGGGCAAGCGACGCGAGGGGGTGCAGATTCACTACCGCATCATTGACGACCGAGTGGCCAGCCTGTGCCGCGCCGTTTGCACGCAAATCGCGATTGAGGGCGAGTTCACCGACCAGTAAACAACTGGGCATCCGGGTTGCTTCGGGTTTCTACGGTAACGGCGGCGTGCTATGCATCCATAGTATTCAAGAAATTAAATATAAGGAATTTCTCATGAAACGCTTGGCCTTTTTATCCGCCGGTTTGCTTGCCGTGTCTTTGGCATGGGGTGAAGTCAAGGTGGTCTACCATCTCAGCGACGGAATTGCGCAGGCTTCGCGGGCTATTGGCAACATCCGCAACCATCTGGCGGCAGATCCGACAGCCAAGATCGTGGTGGTGACGCACGGTGCCGGCATCGACTTCCTGCTCGATGGCGCAACCGACCCGAAAGGCCAGTCGTTTGTCGGTGGCATTGGCGAGCTGGCCGGCCGTGGCGTTGAATTCCTGGTTTGCAACAACACCCTGGTCAGCCGTAACCTTGCCAAGGACAAGGTTGCCATGGAGGCAAAGATTGTCCCGTCCGGCGTGGCCGAAGTGGCCAAGCTGCAGGCCAATGAAAAGTATGTGTATTTGCGCCCTTGAGGCTGTGCGGCTGGGTCGGCGTGCTTTTGTTAAAAATAACGAAGGGAGACAACGCAATGAACTGGAATCCTTGGTTGCTGGCCGGTGTGCTGGCCATTTTTTCCGGCGGGGCTTATGCGCAGGCAATGGATCCGCTGCGAGTGCGCAGCATGGCAGCGACGTGCGCCACCTGCCACGGCACGCAGGGCGTGGCGCAGGCAGGCAATGAGTCGCTTGCAGGTGCCAACAAGGACGAGCTGCTGAAAAAAATGCTGGACTTCAAGACCGGCAAAAAACCGGCCACCATCATGCACCAGCTCTCCAAGGGCTACTCGGACGAGCAGCTCGCGGCCCTGGCCGCGTACTTTTCAGCCCTGAAAAAATAACAAAGGCACGATCATGATCAAACGTCGTCAATTTGTACAAGGCGTCGGTGCGGCGGGCTCGTTCGGTGCCATCGGCATGCTGCCGGGCTGTGCCAGCACAGGGCGCGGCAGCGGCCTGAGGGTGGTGGTGGTCGGCGGAGGCTACGGCGGTGCCACGGCGGCCAAATATGTGCGCATGTGGTCCGACTACGGCATTGATGTCACGCTGGTGGAGCCCAACAGCACCTTCATCTCTTGCCCCATCTCCAACCTGGTCATTGGTGGCTCCAAAACCATGGCCGACATCACCACGCCCTATGACAACCTGGTCAAACGCCACGGCGTGCGGCTGGTTCAGGACATGGTCACCCGCATCGACCCCGACAAACGCGTGGTGATGCTGGCCAAGGGCGGCGAGTTGCCCTACGACCGGCTGATCGTCTCGCCCGGCGTGGACTTCATGTGGGAGAACCTGCCCGGCATGGGCAAAGAAGGCGCCAGGGACAAGGTTTTGCACAGCTGGAAGGCAGGGGCCCAGACGCTGGCCCTGCGCCAGCAGCTTCAAGCCATGCCCGATGGCGGCGTCTTTGCCATGACGATTCCGCTGGCACCATACCGCTGCCCGCCCGGCCCGTACGAGCGCGCCTGCCAGGTCGCCAGCTATTTCAGCAAGGCCAAGCCCAAGAGCAAGGTCTTGATCCTGGATGCCAATGACGACGTGACTTCCAAGGGGCCGCTGTTCAAGAAGGCCTGGGCCGACCGCTACGCCGGCATGGTCGAATACCGCGGCAAACACAAGCTGGCTGACGTGGATGCCGCCACCAACACGCTCAAGTTTGAGTTCAACGACGACGTCAAGGCGGCGGTGCTGAACGTCATTCCAGACATGCGTGCCGGCGACATTGCCGTCAAAACCGGCATGGCCACGGCCAACAAGCGCTGGTGCGACGTCGACTTCCTGACCTTCGAGTCCAAGGCGGTCAAAAACGTCCATGTGCTTGGCGATTCGATCCAGATTGCGCCCGCCATGCCCAAGTCCGGCCACATGGCCAACCAGCATGGCAAGACCTGCGCGGCGGCGGTGGTGGCGCTGCTGACTGGCAAGCAGCCCAACCCCATGCCGGTCTATACCAATACCTGCTACAGCTTTGTCAGCGATGAGGACGTGGTGCATGTGGCCAGCGTGCACCGCTACGACGCCGAGAAAATGACCATGCTGCCAGTGCCCGGCGCCGGCGGCGTGTCCAGCGCAGCCAACGAACTCGAAGGGCGCTACGCCATGGCGTGGGCCCGCAACATCTGGGCCGATACGCTGGCTTGATAGCGGGGATTTTTGCAGGCGCCGCTGACCGCGAGGTGGGCGGCGTTTTGCATGGCGCTGCAATAGGGCCAACGTGCTGGCGGGTCGATTCAATGCGGGGTAAATGAATGAAAACAGCGAACAGATGGTATGCCGTAATAGCCGTGATGGTTGCTGCCGGCGGCGCCTGGGCGCAAGCCGATGAGGCGCGCGCCCAGAAAATCGTGTCCGGGGTGTGTTTTCTATGCCATGGCGCCCAGGGCGAGTCGGGCAGCGAGGTGTTTCCCCGACTGGCGGGCCAGCATTGGCAGTACATCGCCAAGCAGCTTGAGAACTTCAAGTCCGGCCAGCGCAAAAGCACGGCCATGGCGGACATGGCGGCCAAGCTGACGCCTGATGAAATGGTGGCGCTGGGCAAGTATTTTGAAAAGCAGAAGGTCACGCCCGAGCCGCCCAAGGACGCGGCGCTGGCGGCCATGGGCCAGTACATCTACCTGAACGGCAACAAACACAGCGGGGTGCCTGCCTGCGCCAGCTGCCATGGCGAGGCCGCGCTGGGCACAGTCAGCCTGCCGCGCCTGGCTGGCCAGTTTGCCAGCTACACGGAAGGCCAGCTCAAGCAGTTCAACCAGCGCGAACGCACTAACGACAACGCGGTCATGCATTCGATCGCCAGCAAGATGACGCCGCAGGAAATGGCGGCGGTGGCCGAATACCTCAGCGGCAAGTAAA
>NZ_JADMJK010000160.1:8187-30644 GCF_018780625.1 Polaromonas sp.
CCGCCCCACATGCCCAGCAGGCTGACCCACGCGGTCAGCGCAAAGATGGCGCCGCCCGTCATGCCCGCGCCCACCGCGCAGCCGCCGGCCAGCATGGAGCCAAAGCCCATCAAAATGGCACCGGCGATGTAGCGCGTCATGCTGTAGCCGTCCTTGAAGCCTTCCAGCTTCAGGTCACGCCCGAGCCAGGCGCCCAGAAATGATCCGGCAAAAACGCCAGGCAGCAAACCAAAGTTAAAGCCGATGGCAGGCGCGGGCGAGGACAACACGCGCATCAGCCACTCCGCCGACGGGCCGCTGAAGGTCAGGCCCTGCACCTGCACGTCCTGAAACGACTGGGTCGAAACCACATAGCTGAACCACCAGGCCGCTGCCACCATGAGGCCGGTGCCGATGCCGCCCACCCACATCCACCCATTGCGCTGGGGGCTGCGCCACGAAAAATAAAGCGCCGCGCCCAGCCAGATCAACCCGGCGGTCAGCCCGCCCCATGGCCCCACGCCGGTGATGGCCAGCAAGTCCCGGGACGCCCCGCCGTCCACCGTCCACCAACTGCTAATGGTGGCGCGCAGCGGCGCCAGCACGCCAGACAGCGATGCCTGCGCCGTGACGGCAAAGATCAGGCCCGCCAGCAGGGCGCGCAGGTTGCCGTTGGCCGACAGCACCAGCAAGCGGCTGGCGCAGCCGCGCGTCATGATCATGCCGGCGCCAAACAGCAGCCCGCCCACCACCGCGCCGGACAGGCTTCCCCTGGTGGAAATCTGGCGCGCCGTGCTGATGTCCAGAGCGCCGGTCAGCAGCAATACCTGCACCGTGACCACGGCGGTGGCGAAAGCAAGCAGCCAGACGGACAGTTTTTCGCCGAAGGTGCGGTGCCAGAATTCGATGACCGCCGCACGCAGGCAAAAGCGCGAGCGTTGCGCAAAAAAGCCAAACAAGCCGCCGATGAGCGCACCGCCTACGGCCAGCACTGTGCCATCGCCATAGCGTTCCAGAATAGTTGCCAGATTCACTGCATTCCCCAATAATTCAGTAAGAGCTTATATTAATGGTAGGCTCCACCTGCAAATTAAATGTTGATCCCTGTCAAATTTTGCAGTGACGCACGACATTTTTAAAACAAGTCATCGCGGATGACGCAAGGAGACTGGATGAATTTCTTTTTGAGTCCGTCATTTTTCAGGCGTGCGCGCGGCTGCGCCCTGGCCGGGCTTGCTGCTGCGTGTTTCGCTGCGCCGGTGCTGGCACAGGTGCCTGCGCCGCCCAATGCAAGCGCTGGCGCGGTGGCCCCGGACATGGTTGCGCAGCGGGTATCGCCCTCTGCCTGGTACGTCGAGGGGCTTTCGGCGCTGGGGTCTGGCGCCAACCAGAACTTCATCTCGAACGCGGCCTTTGTGGTCACGGCCAATGGCGTGGTGGTGATTGACGCGCTGGGCTCGCCGGCGCTGGCCGAGCGCCTGATGGCTGAAATACGCAAGGTCACGCCGCTTCCCGTGACGCATGTGATCGTCACGCATTACCACGCAGACCACATTTACGGCTTGCAGGCCTTCAAGGCGAAGGGGGCGCGCATCGTGGCGCACCGGGCGGCCCTGGAATACCTGAGTTCTGAAACTGCTCGCCTGCGGCTTGATGTGTCGCGCAAGGATCTGGCGCCCTGGATTGATGACAAGACGCGGCTGGTGCCGGCTGACGAGTGGATCGATGGTCCCACGGAACTCACCATTGGCGGCGTGCGCTTCAAACTGCAGCCGGTCGGGCCGTCCCACACGCCGGAGGACTTGGTGATTTATATGCCGCACGAAAAGGTGCTGTTCGCGGGCGACCTGGTCTTTCGCAGCCGCATTCCCTTTGTCGGCCAGGCCGACAGCGGCCACTGGATCAAGGCGCTGCAAACCCTGCTGGCGTTTGACACCTCGGTGATCGTGCCGGGCCACGGGCCGCTGTCGAATGAGGCACGCAAGGACACGGAGCTGACGCGCGACTACCTTGTCTACCTGCGCACCAGCATGGGCCAGGCGGCGAAAAACATGACGCCTTTCGAGGAAGCCTACCAGGCCGCCGACTGGACCGCGTTTGAGCATCTTCCGCTGTTTCGCGTGGCCAACCGCATGAATGCTTACAACACTTATTTGCTGATGGAAAGGGAAGCGCCTTGATGACGACACTTAACGGACTGGGCCGTCGGCAGTTACTGTTGGCCACTGGCTGTGTGGCTGCCGCTGCGGCACTGCCGGCCTGGGGCGCAGGCGCCGTGCTGCTGGCCCCGCAATCGCTGCAGGACGAATTGGCGCAAGCCCTGAAAATTGGCCAGCCGCTGGTGGTGATGGTCAGCCTGGACGGGTGCCCGTTTTGCCACGTTGCGCGAAACAATTACCTGGGGCCCTTGCGCCAGCAGGAAGGCGTGCCGGTGTTTCAGATCGACTGGCGCAGCGCCGCAGCGGTGCGCGACTTTGACGGTAGCGCCGTGACGCACGCGCAGCTGGTGCGTGCCTGGAAGATCAAGGTCGCCCCTACGGTGCTGTTTTTTGGCCCCGGGGGAAAAGAAGTGGCAGAGCGCCTTGAAGGCGGCTACATCGAGGATTTTTATGGCGCCTATCTGACGCAGCGGCTGCAGCAGGCGCGCGCTGCCATCAAGGCCTGATGTGCGGCGCAGCTTCACCACCAAACGACAGACAAAAAGACAGACCCGATGAACGTACTGAATCGAATTCCCATGCTCTGGCTGGCCCTGGCCGCCGGCTGGCTGGCGGTGGCGCCTATCTGGCCCGAGCCGCATCTGGTTGAAAAACTCCGCATGCTGTTTGCGGGCACGCTGGTGCGGCCGCTCGACATGTTTGATCTGCTGCTGCACACCACGCCTTTGTTGCTGCTGGCGTGGCGCGTGCTGCGCTGGTCTCGGCTGCGCAAGTCGCAGTCATGATTCCCGTCAGGGTTGAATCGGCATGGAAAGGGACTTCCAATTGCCGCGACTGCGCCATTCGGGATCTGGTGCTGTTTGCCGATCTCAACGAAGCAGATTTCGGGCGGATTCATGCGCCCATTGATGACCTGGCGTTTGGCGCTGGCAGCGCGTTGTTTCAGGAAGGCGAGTCGGTCGTGGGTATTTTTACGCTGCGCAGCGGCATGATCAAGCTGATGCGAAGCACCTCGGATGGTCGCCAGCGCATCGTGCGCGTGTTGCGGCCAGGCGACGTGGCCGGCATGGAAGCGCTGGTGGCTGCCCGCTACAACACCGATGCGGTGGCCCTGACAGATGTGACGGTATGCCGGATTCCCCTGACGGTGATCCATACGCTGGGCGCGAACTCCCCGTGCCTGCAGCAGCGCCTGATGGAGAAATGGCACCGCGCGCTGAAGGACGCCGACGACTGGCTGGCAGATCTGAACTTTGGCTCGGCCCGTCAGCGCGTCTGCAATCTCATCCTCAAGATGCGCAGCCCGACCGATATCGAGGCGGTCACGCTGTTTGCCCGGGAAGACATGGGCTCGATGCTGAACCTGAAGCTGGAAACAGTCAGCCGGGCGGTCAGCGCCCTGGTTCGGGAGGGGGCGCTCACGCCGCTGGACAAGCAAGGCCGTGCCTACCGCATCCTGAACCTGAACCCTTTGCTGGCAGCCTGACAGCGGCCCGGCTGCAGATATCTTGCGTCGAAATGCGCACCTCCATATACTACAGGGGGTATACAACCCACGGAGTATGGTTCGCATGTCGCTTTCTTCTGAATTTCCCGCGCGCAACGTCCGGCCTTTCTGGTCGCCCCTGATGGCGGGCGTGGCCTTGGGGCTCGTGTTGCTGTTGACGTTTGTGCTCACGGGGCACGGATTGGGCGCTACCGGCGCTTCTACCCGCATGACGGCCTGGCTGGGCCTGGCGGTGGCGCCTGCGGCGACACAGGCCAACAGCTACCTGGGCCCCATGGTGCAAGGCGGAAATCCCCTGGCCTCCTGGATCAGCTGGCAGGTGATCGGTGTGGCCATCGGCGCGCTGGCGGCGGCATTTTTGGGCGGGCGTTTTCGGGTTCAGCTCGATGGTGCCCGCAGCATCGGTGCGCCGCGCCGCCTGCTTGCGGCCCTGGGTGGCGGCTTGCTCGCAGGGTTTGGGGCCCGTGTGGCCGCAGGGTGCACCAGTGGTCTGGGTCTGTCGGGCGCCGCAACGCTGGCGATAGCCGCGTTCGTGTTTCTGGGTCTGTTCTTTGCAACAGGTCTGATCGTCAGCCGTCTGGTCAAGGGAGTCTGAGATGTTTCCATTCAATGATGCCGGCGTGATTTCAGGACTCCTGTGCGGTGTGCTGTTTGGCTTCGTGCTTGAAAACGCGGGCTTCGGTAGCCCCTGCAAGCTCACCGCGCAGTTCCAGTTGCGTGACTGGTCGGTGTTCAAGGTGATGTTCACCGCCATTGTGGTCACCGCGCTGGGTTTATTCGGCTTGCGGGCTGTAGGCCTGATGCAGGCGGATGCCGTGTTTGTGCCCGCGGCACTTCTGATGGCCGCTGCAGTGGGCGGTGCCTTTGTGGGCGCGGGCTTTGCGATTGGTGGCTATTGCCCCGGCACCTCGGTGGTCGGGCTGTTCTCGGGCCGGCTCGATGCCTTGGTATTTCTGCTGGGGCTGCTGCTGGGGACCGTGGTGTTTGCAGGGCTTTACGGTCCGGCCATTGAGGCGATCATGGCAATGGGTGAAGTGCAAGCTGGGGATACCTTCACGGAGGCCTATGGCATTCCTGAAGTGGCCATGCTGGCCCTGCTGATGGTGGCGCTGGTTGCTGTGTTTTATTTTGGCTCCTGGTTCGAACGGCGTTCCGCCGGGCCCGTCACGGCCGAGCAAGCCGTGGCAGGCGCGGGTTCCCAAACCGGGGTTTGATCTTTTAATCCATGAATTCAGAAAGTACTGCGATGAACAAAAAATCTCCTGCACGCCGAAAACTCACCGAAACCTTGTCGGCCCTCATGCTGGCGACGGCACTGGTGGTCCCAGCGCCTGCCGTGCTGGCGGCCGACGCCCCGGCCACCACGGCCAAGGACAGCAAGAAGGCCGAAAACCCCTGCGGCCCAAGCAATCCCTGTGGCCCGGCCAAGAAAAAGAAGAAAAAAACCTCGGATAATCCGTGCGCGCCGAGCAACCCTTGCGCGCCAAAAAAGTAATTTGACTAGTTGACGCACGCGCGCCATGTCCACTGTTTCGGAGCCGCTGCTGCACGCTGCGCATGAAGCCCTGGGCATCCCGCTGCGTTACGCGCAAGCGGGCAGCAGCCTGGCGCTTGCCGCCATGGCGGGGGCTGCGCAGTGCATTGAACTGGCGCATTATCCGCGTCTGGACGTGGTGGACACGCACCACGGCACGCGGTTTTACTACCACGCCCATGCCTCGCGCCGCCGTCCCGACAACGAACACGGCCACTTTCACCTGTTTGCCCAGGGTAGCCAGCCGGGCGACTACGCGCATTTGGCGGGCATTTCACTGGATGCCCGGGGCCAGCCGATCCGCCTGTTCACCACCAACCGGTGGGTCACGGGCGAAACCTGGCGCCCGGCCGCTGACGTGGAACTCGCCCTGGCCCGCTTTGCGGTGCAAACCCAAGGCCGGATGGCGCCGGTGGCGCGCTGGCTCACCGCCATGGTGCGGCTGTTTTTGCCGCAACTGGTGCAGCTGGTGCGGCGCCGTGACGCCGTCATGGCCAGGCGCAGCGCCCGCCAGGGCTGGGAGGCCCTGTGCGAAGACCGGCGGCTGGACGTGGTGACGGAATCCCGGATTTCGCTGACCCAACGAATTCAACAACTAGGCTGCTGAAGCAGTCCAACTACCCAGGAGAAGACGATGAGACAAGTGCTTGCAAAACTGACGGCTGCCGCCGTGACAGCGTTCGGGTTACTCAGCGCGCATGCGGGTGTCCTTCCGGGTCCGCTGGTCAATGCCCAGTGGCTGGCCGATAACCTGGACAAGGTGCAGGTCGTCGAAGTGCGGTCCAACGTGAAGTCCTTTACTGAAAAGCCTGAGTTTGAAACCGATGCCAAATCCGGTAAAAAGGTGCTGGCAGAGGTGGGGGGGCACATTCCGAACGCCCGGCTGATCGACATGAAAACCATGCGAACCGAGCGCAGCTATGGTGACCTCAAAGTCAAGTACATGATTCCCGAAAAGGCCGCCTTCGAGAAAACCATTCAGGCCGCTGGCATTGATGCCGGTAAACCCATCGTGTTTGTACCCGTGGGTGTGGATGCCACGGACGTGGACGATGCCTTGCGCGTCTATTGGCAGTTCAAGGTCTACGGTGAAGACGACATGGCCGTGCTCGATGGCGGCATGGCCACCTGGCTGATTGAGAACCGTGAGCACAGCACCGCCGCTGTAACGGCCCGTGCAGGCACCTGGCTGGCCAAGGCCGATCGCAGTGCGCAATATTTTGCAAGCTCGGAAGACGTTGCGAAAGCCATCAAGGATAAAAGCGCCTCGCTGATTGATTCGCGTGATGCCAGGCAATTCAATGGCTTGGGTAAACGCGACTATGTCTATGCCTACGGTCATCTGGAAGGCGCCAAGCTCTACGGGTCTGACCTGATGCTCAACGCCTCGGGCGGGGCGGTCAAGTTCATGGCGCCCAACACCTATAAGGCGCTGATGTCAGCCCAGGGCATTGATGCCGCAGCACCGGTTATCACCTATTGCAACAGCGGTCACCTGTCGTCCGGGCCATGGTTTGTAGCCTCCGAAATTCTGGGCAACAAGTCTGCCCGGCTGTATGACGGCTCGCTGCATCAGTGGACACTGGAAAAGCGCCCGTTGGTCGGTGCCGTACCCCTGAAGTAAGGCCTTGAGGCCCGCGATTTGAATTTCGGCTTTTTCTGAGTCGCTGGTTCATCTCCGTGGGTCTGACGAAGCCGGGGCCAGCGTCGTTGCCACGCCGTTAATGATGGATGACAACGCTGACCTCTGGCGAGAGCACTCGAATAGCGCGTGCTCCCAATAATTAGTAAAACCCCTGATCCAGAACGCTTCGAGAGCGCAGTCGTGCATGGAGCTTGCGCGACTGCGGCTGCCAGTCTTTCGCCTGAATGCTCACTTATTAATAGCTTCTTCTTTATTTTTGTAGAGGGCTAGCGCCTGTTTTTCTTAATTATTTGGTGAGGCTTGCAAAAAGGCCGGTCAGCTTTTCGGGCAGTTGCTCCACCCGCTCTACCACGGTGGCATGGTGGCCAAAGATACGGGTGAACTCATCGGTGGTGGGGGCATTGATCCATGTGAAATCTCGGGTTTTTTAGGGGTGGGAAGCCAGCGATGGGTTGAACCATAGGCAAGCTTATTCATAAATAAAATTTAAATAAATTGTCTTCGGAGTCGGTTTTTCTGATGAATTGAGACCGGTCACAATCAGGTCGTCCATTTCTTCATTCGCCCCTCAACCCAAGGAAGCTCATCATGCCGCGTGTTGTTTTCAATCAAAAAGGGGGGGTGGGCAAGTCCACCATCACCTGCAACCTGGCCGCCATCAGTGCCAGCCAGGGTCTGCGCACCCTCGTCATTGACCTGGACCCGCAGGGCAACTCCAGTGCGTATTTGATGGGGGGGCAGGCCGCTGAAGGCCAGCCCACGGTGGCGGGGTTTTTTGAAAACACGCTCAGCTACAGCCTGCGCACGGTGGCGCCCAGCGAATTCATCGTGGCCACGCCGCACGAAGGCCTGGACCTGATGCATTCCAGCCCCGCGCTGGACGAGATGCAGGCCAAGCTCGAATCGCGTCACAAAATCTACAAGCTGCGCGAAGCCCTGGCGCAACTGGCCCAGGACTACGACCGCATTTACATCGATACGCCGCCCGCGCTGAACTTCTACACCCGCTCGGCGCTGATTGCCGCGCGCGGCTGCCTGATTCCGTTTGACTGCGATGATTTTTCACGCAAGGCGCTCTACACCCTGCTGGAAAACGTGCAGGAAATCCAGGCCGACCACAATGCCGAGCTGGTGGTCGAAGGCATCGTGGTCAACCAGTTCCAGCCCCGGGCCAACCTGCCCCAGCGCATGGTGAACGAGCTGATCGCCGAAGGCCTGCCGGTGCTGCAGCCTTATCTGCCTTCGTCCATCAAGATCCGCGAATCCCATGAGCAGTCACTGCCCATGATTTACCTGGATCCCGGGCACAAGCTGACGCAGGCATTTGTGGCTTTGCATGGCGTGTTGGCGCGTTGATATTGATGCGCAGGCTGACGACCGGGCCACCGCCAGTGCGCCATGCATGGAAGTCGGGGGGAGTGCCTGAGCACGGTCAGGAGGTGGGCGCTGTCGAGGAGGGACGATGCTCGAACAACCAGGCCTTGAACGCGGTGGCCGCCGCCGAGAGTTTCTTTCCCTTTGGGTAAACCACATACCAGTGCCGGATCAAGGGGAAGCCTTGCGCCTCCAGTAGCACCAGTTCCTTGAGTGCCAGTTCTGCCACCACGGTGGTGGCCGACAGTACCGCCAGCCCCAAGCCGCCGGCCACCGTTTGTTTGATGGCCTCGTTGCTTCCGACCTCCAGCCGGTTCTTGAGCGTGATACCGTGCTCTGCAAAAAACCGTTCGACGGAGAGCCGCGTGCCCGAACCGGGCTCGCGCAAGATGAAGGACTCGTTCGCCAGGCGTTGCGGCGCCACGCTGGGTTGCCCTACCAGCGGGTGCGTTGGCGGGGCCACCAGTACCAGCGGGTTTTCTGCGAAGTCCTCACTCACCACGTCCAGTTGCTGGGGCGGTTGACCCATGATGTAGAGGTCGTCCTGGTTGTTGGCCAGGCGCTGCAGCAGGGTTTCGCGATTGCCAACGAACATGGCGACCTCGATGCCCGGGTGTGCAGCGCAAAATCCCCCTAGCAGCTTGGGGACGGTGTATTTCACAGTGGTCAAAATGGCGATCTTCAGGCTGCCTTTTTCGACGCCGCGCAGGGCTGCCAGGTCTTGCGACAGGCGCTCCATGCGGCTCTCGATGTCCTGGCAGGCATCGGCCAGTGCGCGCCCGGCAGCAGTGAGAAAAATCTTTTTGCCCAGTTGCTCAAACAGCGGCTGCCCGACGGTTTCTGCCAGCTGTTTGACCTGCAGCGACAGGGTAGGCGGCGACAAATGCAACTCCTCGGCGGCCCGGGCAAAGCTGCTGTGGCGGGCGACAGCCAGAAAGATGCGCAACTGGTGCAGGGTCGCGTGACGTAAGTGCATAAGAAATAAATGATTTATAAAAATCTATCGTTATGGTTATAACATTTTACTTTTATATATCTTATATCAGGGCAACAATCCGCATCAGTTCAGAGCAAAGCCACCCCAAATTGGTGCGCTTTGAGCACCCAAGTGATGATTTTTACCACCCTGACAAGGAGACAGCATGGCAAAAGCCTACAACGCTGGCGTGAAAGACTACCGCCAGACTTACTGGACCCCAGACTACACGCCGCTCGACACGGACATCTTGGCCTGCTTCAAGATCACGCCCCAGGCGGGCGTGAGCCGCGAGGAAGTCGCTGCCGCCGTGGCCGCCGAATCGTCTACCGGCACCTGGACCACGGTCTGGACCGATTTGTTGACCGACCTGGACTACTACAAGGGCCGCGCTTACCGCATTGAAGACGTACCTGGTGACGACACCTGTTTCTACGCTTTCGTGGCTTACCCGATCGACCTGTTTGAAGAAGGCTCCGTTGTCAATGTACTGACATCTTTGGTCGGTAACGTTTTCGGCTTTAAAGCATTGCGCGCCCTGCGCCTGGAAGACATCCGCTTCCCAATCGCTTACGTCAAGACCTGTGGTGGCCCGCCGCACGGCATCCAGGTCGAGCGCGACATGATGAATAAATATGGTCGTCCGTTGCTGGGTTGCACCATCAAGCCCAAGCTGGGTCTGTCGGCCAAGAACTATGGTCGCGCTTGCTATGAAGGTCTGCGTGGCGGTCTGGACTTCACCAAGGATGACGAGAACGTCAACAGCCAGCCCTTCATGCGTTGGAAGCAGCGGTTTGATTTTGTGCAGGAAGCGATTGAAAAAGCCGAGCGCGAAACCGGTGAGCGCAAGGGTCACTACCTGAACGTCACCGCACCGACACCGGAGGAAATGTACAAGCGCGCCGAATACGCCAAGGAAATCGGCTCGCCGATCATCATGCACGACTACCTCACCGGCGGCCTGACGGCAAACACCGGCTTGGCTAACTGGTGTCGTGACAACGGCATGTTGCTGCACATTCACCGTGCCATGCACGCTGTGCTGGACCGCAACCCGCACCACGGCATCCACTTCCGCGTGTTGACCAAGGTGCTGCGCCTGTCCGGCGGCGACCACCTGCACTCTGGCACCGTGGTGGGCAAACTCGAAGGCGACCGTGAAGCCACCCTGGGCTGGATCGACATCATGCGCGACAAGTTCATCAAGGAAGACCGCTCGCGCGGCATCTTCTTTGATCAGGACTGGGGTTCTATGCCAGGCGTGATCCCTGTTGCTTCAGGCGGTATTCACGTCTGGCACATGCCGGCGCTGGTCAACATCTTCGGCGATGACTCCGTACTGCAGTTCGGCGGCGGCACACTCGGCCACCCCTGGGGCAATGCGGCTGGCGCTGCGGCCAACCGCGTGGCGGTTGAAGCCTGCGTCAAAGCACGCAACGAAGGTGTGGAAGTTGAGAAAGAAGGCAAAACCGTGCTGATGGACGCGGCCAAGCACTCGCCTGAACTCAAGATCGCCATGGAAACGTGGAAAGAAATCAAGTTCGAATTCGACACCGTGGACAAGCTCGACGTGGCCCACAAGTAAACAGAAATCTCGGAGCGGATTTTTGCGAATCTGCTCCGGTTTCTGGCCTTTAACACCTGAAAGGAAATCAAATGTCTGAAGTAATGGATTACAAAAGCCGCGTGAGCGACCCGGCCAGCCGCAAGTTCGAGACCTTCTCTTACCTGCCGGCCATGACCACGGATGAAATCCGCAAGCAAGTGGCTTACATCGTGCGCAAGGGATTGAACCCGGCGGTTGAGCATACCGAGCCGCAATACCTGATGGACTCCTACTGGTACATGTGGAAGCTGCCCATGTTCGGCGAAACCGATGTGGACAAAATTCTCGCTGAATGCGAGGCTTGCCATAAGTCCAACCCGGGCAATCATGTGCGTTTGATTGGCTACAACAACTTCACGCAATCGCAAGATGCGTCGATGGTGATTTACCGCGGTAAAACTGTCTAAACGGCAGTTCAAACCAGGCTCCGGCGTGATCCATGCCGGGGCCACACCTCAAGGTGTGCTTGCCTTTACAGGCGCCTTGAGGTGTGGTGCGGACCGCTGGCCACCCTTGCACAAACACCGTCAAGTTCCCGGCATTTTTCGAGTGGAGACTTTCATGAACGACATCATCGACCCCTACCGCGTCACACTGCAGCCCTACTACCGCCCCGTGGCGGATGAGGTGGAGCTGTTCGAGGCCGCCTATTCAGTGCGCATGCCCATGATGCTCAAGGGTCCCACCGGCTGCGGCAAGACGCGCTTTGTGGAATACATGGCCTGGAAGCTGCAAAAGCCGCTGATCACCGTGGCCTGCAATGAGGACATGACCGCCTCTGACCTGGTGGGGCGCTTTTTGCTCGACGTCAACGGCACGCGCTGGCAGGACGGGCCTCTGGCCACGGCCGCACGCCATGGCGCTATTTGTTACCTCGATGAAGTGGTCGAGGCCCGCCAGGACACCACGGTGGTGATTCACCCGCTGACCGACAACCGCCGTATATTGCCGCTGGAGAAAAAGGGCGAGCTGATCAAGGCGCACCCTGATTTCCAGGTGGTCATTTCCTACAACCCGGGCTACCAGAGCCTGATGAAGGACTTGAAGCAGTCCACCAAGCAGCGCTTTGGCGCGCTTGATTTCAGCTACCCCGCGCACGACATCGAGACCGAAATCGTGGCCCATGAAACCGGTGTGTCGGCCGAGGTGGCCAGCAAGCTGGTGTCGATTGCCGAGCGCGCCCGCAACCTGAAGGGCCACGGCCTAGACGAGGGTATCTCGACCCGCATGCTGATTTACGCCGGCAGCCTGATTGCCCGGGGTGTGGCGGCGCAGGCGGCCTGCCGCGTGGCGCTGGTGCGTCCCATTACCGACGACCCCGACATGCGCGACGCCCTGGACGCGGCCGTCGCCACCTTCTTCTGATCACGCGGTTCACCGCATAGAACACGGAGGACGCCATGTCCGTCCATCTTGACGATTATCAGGAGCGGCTCGACGAACTCGAGCCCGAATCACGCGCGCTGCTGGTGCAGACCTGGCCAGATGCCACCCGCGTGTTCTCGGCCCGCGGGCTGGACAGCTATGTCAAGGGCGCATCGGCGCTGCGCGGGCTGGGCAAGGGTGCAAGCCTGGTCAATGCCTGGATCGATGCGGCGCCGCAGGTCGCCAAAGAGGTGGGCGAGGACGTGGTGGCCGAGTTGGTCACCTCGGCCCTGATGCTGGCCTCCAAGACCTCGGGCGCGGTCATCGAGCTGGTGCTGGCGACCTCGCCAACGGCAGCCGCCCGGCTGGCTGATGGCACGCTGTTTCTTCAATACCTGCAGGTGGTCAGCGCCCTGGTCAACCAGGCGCCACGTGGCCTGCGCCCGATGCTCGACAAGCTTGATGTGTTGCTGGGCCAGCTCACGCTCGGTGGTCTGCGCCGCTGGGTCAACTGGGGCGCGCACGCACACCGCACCAATTACGAAGAGCAGGTCAAGTACTTCGGCCTGAACTCCAAAGAGTCGCTGGCGATTCTGCAAAAAGAGCGCAAGGGCACCTTGCTGGTGGATGTGCAGCGGCGCATCAACATGTACCTGCGTGCCCTGTGGGGCCGCGACTTTTTCATGCGCCCGACCTCGGGCGACTTCGAGTCGCGCGAGGGCTACAAGCCCTATATTGAAGATTACCTGATTCACCTGCCCGATGCCTTTGATGCGGTGGACGGACCACAAGGCACGGTCAGCGCCACCGAGCTGTACCGGGCTAGCGCAGCCCATGCAGCTGCGCACCTGGTCTATACCCGGCAGCCGATCCCGGCTGAGGCACTGAACCCCTGGCAGATGGCACTGATTGGGGTGATCGAGGATGCGCGGGTGGAGGCGCTGGCCTGCGCCAAATTTCCCGGCTTGCGCCAGCTCTGGTGCCGCCTGCACCTTGCATCGCCTTTTCAGGCGGCCACGGCGGGTGACTACCTCAGCCGCCTGGCCCGGGCGCTGCTGGACCCCGAACACCACGACGCCCATCCCTGGATTGCCGAGGGACGAGCCCTGTTTGCCCAGGCGCAACCAGGTTTGCTGGAGAGGCCCTTTGACAATACCGTGTCGTGGGACATCGGCGTGACGCTGGCGCACAGCTTCAAGGATGTCGGCCCGGCCTACCATCCGCGCACCGATGTGCAGAGTGCGCCCTACCGCGACGACAACCGTTACTTCTGGGCCTTTGAAACGTTTGACTTCGGGCAGTCCATCGCCGCCGGTTACCAGGAGCCCCAGCAGGTGCGCAAGTACGTCAACCTCATGGAGCTGGCCAACGAGGTGGAGGTGGAGAACGCTGGCGACGACGCGCAGGAAATCTGGGTGCTGGGCACCGAGCTCTTCCCCTACGAAGACATGGGCGTGTCGTATAACGAGTCCGAAGGCAAAGAGCCGCTGGTGCCGCCCAGCCATTACGCCGAGTGGGATTACCTGATCCAGCTGGAGCGTCCGGCCTGGGTCACGGTGCAGGAGCGGCGTGCCAAAACCGGCGACCTGGCGCTGATTGACAGCATTGCTGCCGAGCACAAACGCGTCATCTCGCGCATGAAGTTTTTGCTCGATGCCATGCAGCCGCAAGGCGTGCAGCGCATCCGCAAGCTCGAAGACGGCGACGAAATTGACATCAACGCCGCGCTGGCCTCGCTGGTCGACATGCGCATGGGGCAGCAACCCGACCCGCGCATCATGATGCGCAGCGTGCGCAAGACCCGCGACATCGCGGTCATGGTGCTGCTCGATCTGTCGCATTCCACCAATGACCGCGTGGCCGGGCAGGCGCACACCGTGCTGGAACTCACGCGCCAGGCCTGCGTGCTGCTGGCCGATGCCATTGGCAAGGTGGGCGACCCGTTTGCCATTCACGGTTTTTGCTCCGACGGCCGCCACGATGTGAACTACTGGCGTTTCAAGGACTTCGGGCAGCCTTATGACGACTTGGTCAAGGCGCGGCTGGCAGGCATGACCGGCCAGCTCTCGACCCGCATGGGCGCGGCCATCCGCCACGCCGCAGCCACATTGAAAGCCCAGCGTTCGGCCAGGAAGTTGCTGCTCGTCATCACCGATGGCGAACCAGCCGACGTGGATGTTCGCGACCCGCAGTACCTGCGCCACGACACCAAAAAAGCGGTGGAAGAGGCCGGGCGCAGCGGCATCAGTACCTATTGCATGAGCCTGGATCCCCGCGCTGACCAGTATGTGTCGCGCATTTTTGGCGCGCAAAACTACATGGTGGTGGACAAAGTGGAGCGCCTGCCGGAAAGGCTGCCCTTGCTTTATGCCGGCTTGACGCGGTAAGCCCGTAAACCTGCGATCATCGACCCATCAACTTTTTATACAGAGCTTACGCATGCAAACCTATATCGGTCTGGACAATGAAGAAAATGGCGGGATGACCATGATAGGTCGAACCATCCGTGATGCCTGGCTATTCGACATCCTTCCAGAAAATGACACCTTTATTGGGCGCAGTGCCGCTGACTTTCAAGTGTTGCTGGATGCCGTTTCCAAAGCCTGGGAGCCCTATGGTAATTTGCCCAGCCGTCTTCCGACTGAGTTGGCCGAGCGGCATCACCGGATTTACGATGCTGCCATTCAAAAAGCCCGAACCCTGGGCTGGGATCCTGAACTCGGCGATGACGACTGACCGGATTGAGGCGGCACCGCGTGCCGTGCTCTTCACGCCCAGGAGTTGATCAAAGGGCCGCCCTGCTCAATCAGGAAGGCCTTGAACGACGTGGCGGCGGGGGAGAGCTTTTTGTGGCGCAGATGGGTGATGTACCAGTTGCCCATCATCGGCATGCCTTCAATGTCCACCAACGCGATGTGGCCGCTGGCCAGTTCGTGGCGCACGGTGCGCATCGATAAAAAGCTCAGGCCCATGCCTGCCATCACCGCTTGCTTGATGGTTTCATTGCTGGGCATTTCCATCACCACGTTTAAGAGCGTCTGGTGTTCGGTAAACAGCCGCTCCATGGCGGCACGGGTGCCTGAACCTTGTTCGCGCACCACAAAGTGGTGTTCGCCGAGTGCCGAAAACGGCAAGTTCTTGCGGCGTACCAGGGGGTGATCGGGTGCCGCCACGATGCTCAGCGGGTTGGTGGCAAAGGCCGTGGCTTCGCAGTCCAGGTTGCCAGGAGAGCGGCCCATGACCACCAGGTCGGCCTCATTGCGGGCCATCATGCCCAGTATGTTTTCGCGGTTGTCGATGCGCAGCTGGATGTTGATGCCCGGAAACTGCTTGCCAAAGCGCACCAGCAGCATGGGGATGAAGTATTTGGCGGTGCTGACCACGGCCAGGTCGATGCGGCCTTTTTTCATGCCCACATGTTCGGCCATCAGGGCTTCCATGTCTTTGAGCTGGCCCAGGGCGGCGATGGCGTGAATCAGAAAGGCCTCGCCCGCGTTCGTCAGCTGGATGTTGCGGCCCAAGGGCTCGATCAGCGGCAGGCCAAACGCGTCTTCCAGCTGGCGGATCTGCATGGACACGGCCGGCTGGGTGACAAACAAGCGCTCGGCCGCCTTGGACACCGAGCGCTGGCGTGCCACTTCAATGAAGGTCTGCATCTGCTTGAGGGTGTAGGGTCGCATGGCCAAGTTCCAATCAATCAGTTTTTTCTGATGATATGTTAATAAAACGTGATTAGAGTTTATGAGTTGAAGCCATTAAAGTAAATCCATTGTGACTTATATATGACACCATTGCGGCCAACCCGTTGAAAGAAGCCATGTCTGCAACCGCCCTTCAAGCCCTTATTTTTGATGTCGATGGCACGCTGGCCGACACGGAAAGCGCGCACCGTGCGGCCTTTAACGAGGCGTTTGCCGAAACGGGCAAAGCCTGGGTCTGGGACGAGGCGCTGTACACCCGGCTGCTGGAAGTGTCCGGCGGCAAGGAACGCATCCTGCACTACTGGCGCCAGGTGCAGCCCGATCTGCAGGACATCAATGGCGCCGGTGTGCGCGACACCGTGGAGCGCCTGCATGCGCTCAAGACCGCCGCCTACGAGCGCGCCGTGCAGGGCGGGGCGGTGCAACTGCGCCCCGGCGTGCTGCGGCTGATTGAGTCGGCCAGCCAGGACGGGCTGCAGCTGGCGATTGCCACCACCACCTCGCCGGTCAACATCATGGCGCTACTGCGCGCGTCCATCGGGCCCGACTGGCGGCAGTATTTCACGGTGATTGAAGACGCCTCCACCGCGCCCGTCAAGAAGCCCCATCCGCAGGTCTACCAGCAAACCTTGCAGCGGCTCAAGCTCCGTGCCGCCGCCTGCCTGGCGTTTGAAGACTCGGCCAATGGCCTGAAGGCGGCCCTTGGGGCCGGCCTGGCCACCGTGGTCACGCCCAACAGCTTCACGGCCCACCACGACTTCACGGGTGCGTTGCGCATTTTGACCAGCTTGCAGGGCACCACCGTGGCGGACTTGCGCGCCTGGCATGCCGCCCGCGCCCGCACCCCCGCCAATTTTCAAGCCTGAGAGACCGTCATGAATCCCATTTTGCGCATTGCCCCTTCCATCCTTTCCGCCGACTTTGCCCGCCTGGGTGAAGAAGTTCGCGCCATTGAGGCGGCCGGCGCCGACCTGGTGCACTTTGACGTGATGGACAACCACTACGTGCCCAACCTGACCATCGGCCCGCTGGTGTGCGAGGCGATTCGCCCGCACGTCAAGATCGCCATCGACGTGCATTTGATGGTCGAGCCGGTTGATGCACTGATTCCGCTGTTTGCCAAGGCCGGCGCCAACCTCATCACTTTTCACCCCGAAGCCAGCCGCCATGTGGACCGCACGCTGCAGCTCATTCGCGACCACGGCTGCAAGGCCGGCCTGGCGCTGAACCCGGCCACGCCGCTGAGCTGGATGGACCATGTGATGGACCGGCTCGACATCGTGCTGCTCATGAGCGTGAACCCGGGCTTTGGCGGGCAAAAGTTCATACCTGCCACTCTGGCCAAGCTGCGCGAGGCGCGCCGCCGCATTGACGCCCACACCGCCGCGGGCGGCCAGCCGATCTGGCTGGAAGTGGACGGCGGCGTCAAGACCGACAACATCGGCGAGATCGTGGCCGCCGGGGCGGACACCTGCGTGGCCGGTAGCGCCGTGTTTGGCGCGCCGGACGCCGGGGGCGGCTACCGCGACGTGATGGCCGAACTGCGCCGCGCCGCGCGCGCCGCCTGAACCACTGCCCAAGCCAGCGCCAGAATTTTCAACTTTCCAGGAAAACCACCATGCCCTTGTCCAAACGCTTCACGCTGACGCAGTACCTGATTGGGGAGCGCCGCCGCTTTCCGGATGCCAGCGGCGACTTCAATGCGCTGATTCTCGATGTGGCCCTGGCCTGCAAGGCGATTGCCCGCGCCGTGGCCTTTGGCGAACTAGGCGGTGTGCTGGGCAACCACGATGCGGATGTGGGTGGCTCGGTCAACGTGCAGGGCGAAACGCAGAAAAAGCTCGACGTGCTGAGCAACGAGTACTTTGTGCGCCTGAACCAGTGGGGCGGGCATCTGGCCGGCATGGCGTCCGAGGAAATGGAAGATCCCAGCCAGATTCCTGCGGGCAACCCGCGCGGCAAGTACCTGCTGGTGTTTGACCCGCTGGACGGCTCCAGCAACATTGACGTCAATGTGTCGGTGGGCAGCATCTTTTCCATCCTGCGGGCGCCACAAGAGGTGGTGGACAGCGGTCGGGACGTGCTTGAAGCCGACTTCTTTCAGCCCGGCGCCAGCCAGGCCGCGGCCGGCTATGCGCTGTACGGCCCCACCACCATGCTGGTGCTCAGCGTGGGCAACGGCGTGGCCGGCTTCACGCTGGACCCCAACCTGGGTGAGTTCATGCTCACGCACCCCAACTTGCAGATACCCGTCGAAACGCAGGAGTTTGCGATCAATGCGTCCAACAGCCGTTTCTGGGAAGCGCCGGTCACGCGCTATGTGGACGAATGCCTGGCCGGCAAGACCGGGCCGCGCGGCAAGGATTTCAACATGCGCTGGATTGCCTCCATGGTGGCCGAGGCGCACCGCATCCTGATGCGGGGCGGCGTGTTCTTGTACCCGCGCGACAACAAGGACGCGTCCAAGCCCGGCCGCCTGCGCCTGCTGTACGAGGCCAATCCGATTGGTTTCATCATGGAGCAGGCCGGTGGCCGCGCCAGCACCGGCCGCCAGCCCATGCTGGGCGTGCAGCCCACGTCGCTGCACCAGCGCATTGGCTTGGTGTTTGGCTCCAAAAACGAGGTGGAACGCATAGAGCGCTACCACGCCGAGCCGGTCAGGATGGATTCCGAAACGCCGCTGTTTGCCGAGCGCAGCCTGTTCAGGGACTGATTTGCCAGTTTTTTAATAGCCTACAGCGCAGGCAGCCATTGGGCTGGAGGCTTTTTTGATCATTATTTACAACTCCAGGGGACAAACCCATGTCTGAACGCCATCCCATCATCTCCATCACCGGATCGTCCGGCGCAGGGACTACATCGGTCACCCGCACCTTTGAAAACATCTTCCGCCGCGAGGGCGTGAACTCCGCCATCATTGAAGGCGACAGTTTTCACCGTCACGACCGCAACGACATGAAACGCAAGGCCAGCGAGGCCGAGCAGGCTGGCAACAAGAACTTCAGCCACTTTGGGCCGGAAAACAACATGTTTGCCGAGCTGGAAGCCCTGTTTCGTGACTACGCGGCCACCGGCACCGGCAAGCGCCGCAAATACCTGCACGACCCCGAAGAGGCCGCCCCGTACCAGCAGGAGCCTGGCACCTTCACCCCGTGGGAAGATGTACCCCAGGACACCGACTTGCTGTTTTATGAAGGCCTGCATGGCGCGGTGGTCACGCCCGAGATCAACATCGCCCGGCACCCCGACCTGCTGGTCGGCGTGGTGCCCGTCATCAATCTGGAGTGGATTCAAAAGCTCTACCGCGACAAGTCCAAGCGCGGCTACAGCACCGAGGCCGTGACCGACACCATCCTGCGCCGCATGCCCGACTACGTGAACTACATCTGCCCGCAGTTCATGCACACCCATGTCAACTTCCAGCGCGTGCCGATGGTGGATACCTCCAACCCCTTCATCGCGCGCGACATTCCCTCGCCCGACGAGAGCCTGGTGGTGATCCGCTTTGCCCAGCCCAAGGGCATCGACTTTCAGTATTTGCTCAACATGATCCACGACAGCTTCATGAGCCGCGCCAACACCATCGTGGTGCCGGGCGGCAAGATGGAACTGGCCATGCAACTGATCTTCACGCCGTTTGTGTGGCGAATGATGGAGCGCCGCAAGCGCGCGCTGGGAGCGAACTGACATGCTGGAAAATCGCCCCATGAACACCCCTGCGCCTGAATTCGCCCGCCAGATGGCCAACGCCATCCGCATGCTTGCCGTCGATGCGGTCGAAAAAGCCAAGTCCGGTCACCCCGGCGCCCCCATGGGCATGGCTGACATTGCCGAAGTATTGTGGAACCGCCACCTGGTCCACAACCCGGCCAATCCGCACTGGCCCGACCGCGACCGCTTTGTGCTGAGCAACGGCCACGGCTCCATGCTGATTTACGCGCTGCTGCATTTGACGGGCTATGACCTGCCGATGTCGGAGCTGAAGAACTTCCGCCAGCTGCACAGCAAAACCGCCGGCCACCCGGAAGTCGGCGTCACGCCGGGCGTGGAAACCACCACCGGCCCGCTGGGCCAGGGCCTCGCCAATGCAGTGGGCATGGCGCTGGCTGAAAAGCTGCTCGCAGATGAGTTCAACCGCGAGGAGGACGGCGTTGAGCACTGCATCGTCGACCACTTCACCTATGCCTTCATGGGCGACGGCTGCCTGATGGAGGGCATCAGCCACGAGGCCTGTTCGCTGGCTGGCACGCTGCGCCTGTCCAAACTGATTGGCCTGTACGACGACAACGGCATCTCCATTGACGGCCACGTCGAAGGCTGGTTCACCGACGACACCCCCAAGCGCTTTGAGGCCTACGGCTGGAACGTGATTGCGGCGGTGGACGGGCACAACCCGGCCGCCATTGACGCGGCCATTCGCGCCGCCAAGGCCCAGGCCGTCTTGCCCCACGGCAAACCCACGCTGATCTGCTGCAAGACCGTGATCGGCATGGGCTCGCCCAACAAAGCTGGTACCCACGACGTGCATGGCGCCGCGCTGGGCGCTGCCGAAGTGGCCGCCACCCGCGAGGCGCTGGGCTGGACCGCCGCGCCGTTTGAAATCCCGGACGACATCGCCGCAGCCTGGAACGCCGTGGCGCGCGGGCAAGGCGCAGAAAAAGCCTGGCGCCTGCGCTTTGAGGCCTACCGCACCCTCTACCCGCTGGAGGCGGCCGAGTTCGAGCGCCGCATGGCCGGTGATTTGCTGCCGGACTTTGCCAGCAAACTGCCCGTGTTGCTGGCCACCATCGCGGCCAGGCCCGATGCCCTGGCAACCCGCAAGTCCAGCCAGAACGCGCTCGATGCGCTGGCGCCGCTGCTGCCCGAATTCTTTGGCGGCAGCGCGGATTTGACCGGCTCCAACCTCACCAACTTCAAGGGCTGCGTCAAGGCGGGCCGTGACCACTGGGGCAACCACCTCAGCTACGGCGTGCGCGAGTTCGGCATGGCCGCCATCATGAACGGTATGGCGCTGCACGGCGGCTACATTCCCTACGGCGGCACCTTCCTGACGTTCAGCGACTACAGCCGCAACGCCATCCGCATGGCGGCACTCATGAAGCTGCGTGTGATTCATGTGTTCACCCACGACAGCATTGGCCTGGGCGAAGACGGCCCCACGCACCAAAGCGTGGAGCACATTCCCAGCCTGCGCATCATTCCGGGGCTGGACGTGTGGCGGCCGGCCGATGGCCTGGAAACGGCCGTGGCCTGGGCCTGCGCGCTGGAGCGCAAGGATGGCCCCAGCGCGCTGTGCCTGTCGCGCCAGAACCTGCCGCGCCTGACCGACCAGCGCCACGTCGCCGCGATTCGCCGGGGCGGCTATGTGCTGTCGGACATGCCCGGCGCGCAAGCCGTGATCGTCTCCACCGGCTCGGAGCTGGAACTCGCCATGCAGGCGCAGGCCAGGCTGGCCGGGGAGGGCATTGCGACCCGCGTGGTGTCCATTCCTTGCACCACCATTTTTGACCGCCAGAGCGAGGCCTACCAGGACTCCGTGTTGCCTCTGGCACTGCCCACGGTGGCCATCGAGGCCGCGCACCCCGATTTTTGGCGCAAGTACGTGGGCCGCACCGGCGTTGTGGTGGGCATTGCCAGCTTTGGCGAGTCGGCCCCGGCCAAGGACTTGTACGCCCACTTCGGCATCACGGCCCAGCGCGTGGTGGACGCGGTGCGCGTGCTGGCGCACCGTGCCGCGCACCGGCGCGAGCTGCCCTTGCCCGAGCAGATCGTTTTATCCACCCAATGAGGACTCCCCCCATGCGCCAAACTTTTGATCTGGTCATGTTTGACCTGGACGGAACGCTGATCGAAACAGCCCCGGAAATCTGCGACGCGGTCAACGACACCCTGCGCCGCTTTGACCTGCCCGAGGTGACGCAGCAGCAAGTCAACGACTGGATAGGCCACGGCACGCGTGAACTGCTGATCCAGGCCCTGGCCTACAGCGGCCAGACCGACGTGGCGGCCGTGCGGGCCAGCGACAGCCTGGCGCTGATCGCCGCCGAGTTTGACCAGCACTACCAGCGCCGCTGCGGCACCCGCAGCCACCTGTACCCGCAGGTGCTGGAGGCGCTGACGGCGCTGCGGGCGCGCGGCGTCAAGCTGGCGGTGGTGACCAACAAGGAAGGCCGCTACACCGCCACGGTGCTCAACGCCCACCAGTTGATGCCGCTGTTCGATCGGGTGGTCAGCGGCGACACCATGCCCACCAAAAAGCCCGACCCAGCCGGCATACAAAGCTGCCTGGCGGCGTTTGATGTGCCAAGCCACCGGGCCTTGTTTGTGGGCGATTCCAGCATCGACGTGGCCACCGCGCGCAATGCGGGCGTGACCGTGTGGGCGCTGCCCTACGGCTACAACATGGGCCAGCCGATTCAGGCCTGTGCGCCCGACCGGGTGATCGAAGACTGTTCGGAACTCCTGAATTAATAGCTCGAAGTCCCCGTATTTATTGGGCTAAAGCCAACTTTTATCCATCACTTAAAAGATTTTCACCGCCATGACCCTGAGACTAGGTATTAACGGCTTCGGCCGCATTGGCCGCAACGTGTTGCGCGCCGCCATTCAGA
>NZ_JADMJK010000105.1 GCF_018780625.1 Polaromonas sp.
GACCCGCGCCTGTTCAGCTACAACAGCAAGCACGGCTGGTGCCCCGACTGCGTGGGCACCGGCGTGGCGCTGACCCGGGAGCAGCGCAAGGTGTTTGACGATTCGGTGATGGACGACGACCAGAAAGGCCGCGAGCAGAGCTTTGCCGAACCCGAGGTGGAGGACGTGGCCAGCACGGTCTGCCCGGGCTGCCAGGGCGCGCGCCTGAACCGCCAGGCCCGGGCCGTGAAGTTTGCCGGCGTCGGCATTGCCGACATTGCCGCGCTGTCGGTGACCGACGTGCAGCGCTGGGTCGACCAGCTGGCGCTGGCCGGGCGCGAAGCTGGCATTGCCCGCGACCTGATTCCCGAGATCAGGAGCCGGCTTGAATTCTTGCAGGACGTGGGCCTGGGCTACCTCACGCTGGACCGGGGCGCGCCCACGCTGTCGGGCGGCGAGGCGCAGCGCATCCGGCTGGCGGCGCAGCTGGGCTCGAACCTGCAGGGCGTCTGCTACGTGCTCGACGAGCCCACGATTGGCCTGCACCCGCGCGACAACCAGATTTTGCTGAGCGCTTTGGGCAAGCTCAGCGACCGGGGCAACACGCTGGTGGTGGTGGAACACGACGAAGACACGATTCGCCGCGCCGACAACATCATCGACATTGGCCCCGGCGCCGGCAAGCGCGGCGGGCGGCTGGTGGCGCAGGGCACCGCCGCGCAGCTGTCCGCCGTGCCCGAGTCGCTGACCGGCCGCTACCTGGCGCATCCCTTGATTCATCCTTTGCAGGTGCGCCGTGAAACGATGGCGGGCGCGGCGCCGGAGGCGGCTGTCTCGCCCGAGGCCGCCGCCTCCAGGCCCCTGAGCAAGGCCAAACAGGCCGCGCTGAAAGCCCAGGCCCTGAAAGCCGCAGCCGCCGACGCCAGCGCCCTGCACAACGCCGCCCCGGCAGCGGCCAGCCCGTACACCTCATGGCTCGGCGTGGTTGGTGCCACGCTGCACAACCTCAAAAATGTATCGGTCGATGTGCCGCTGCACCGCCTGGTCGCCGTCACCGGCGTGTCGGGCTCCGGCAAATCAACGCTGGCGCGCGATGTGCTGCTGGCCAATGTCCACGCCGGCGTGCTGCTGCGCGCGACCAAGGCCGGGCGCGAGGCCGACGACGCCGGCCAGCACCCGGCCTGGACTGGCTGCGAACGCGTAGCAGGCTACCGCGTCGTCGACCGCGTGCTCGAAGTCGACCAGACGCCGATTGGCAAGACCCCGCGCTCCTGCCCGGCCACCTACATCGGTTTCTGGGACACGGTGCGCAAGCTGTTCGCCGACACGCTGGAAGCCCGCGCGCGCGGCTACGCGGCCGGGCGCTTTTCGTTCAATACCGGCGAAGGCCGCTGCCCGACCTGCGAAGGCGCGGGCGTGCGCACCATCGCCATGAGCTTTCTGCCCGACGTGAAGGTGCTGTGCGAAACCTGCCATGGCGCCCGCTTCAACCCCGAAACGCTGGCCGTGACCTGGCGCGGCAAAAGCATTGGCGACGTGCTGCGCATGGAAGTCGACGAGGCGGTGGACTTCTTTGCGTCCATGCCCGCCATCGGCCACCCGCTGCAGTTGCTCAAGGATGTGGGCCTGGGCTACCTCACGCTGGGCCAGCCGTCGCCCACGCTGTCGGGCGGCGAAGCGCAGCGCATCAAGCTGGTGACGGAGCTAGCCAAGGTGCGCGACGACATCACAAGGCGCGGCCAGAAAGCGCCGCACACGCTGTATGTGCTGGACGAGCCCACGGTGGGGCTGCACATGGCCGACGTTGAAAAGCTGATCCAGGTGCTGCACCGGCTGGTGGCCGGTGGCCACAGCGTGATCGTCATCGAGCACGACCTCGACGTGATCGCCGAAGCCGACTGGGTGATTGACCTGGGGCCGGACGGCGGCAATGCCGGCGGGCAGGTGGTGGCCGCCGCGCCGCCCGAGGCGGTGGTGGCGCTGGGCACGCACACCGGCGTGGCGCTCAGGAGCGTGCTGGCGCGGGTTGCGGGTGCTACTGAATAAGCAGCTTCTGCGCCGGAAATAGACAAGGCCCCGAAGGGCCTTGTCTTAACCTGGCGGCATGGATCCGTCAGACGTAACTTTGGGGCAGTCACCACGATGCATGGGAAGCCTGTTCGCGCGACAAGGCGCGTCCAGGACTTCAGCCAGTGGCGTTATTTGCTTCCGCCGCCGCCGCCGCCGCCACCGCCACCGCCACCGCCGCCGCCGCCACCACCACCGCCATTTCCGCCGCTGCCGTTTCCACCACCGTTACCGTTGCCTCCGCCGCCGCCGTTACTGTTACCGGCATTTCCGGCGGTGTCGCTTTTTCCGCTGCTGGCAGCAGACTTGCCAGCGGCCTTGTCAGTGCTTTGTGCCTTGCTGGTGCGATCTGCCTTGGCCACGTTTTCAGCCTTTGCCGTCCGGTCGGCCTTCTTGCCGCTCTGATCGGTTTTGGACGCGCTCACGACATCCCCCAGCCTGACACCCATGCTTTGAGCGATCTGCCCCCAGCCCAGCCCCTCGGCCCTTTGTCCCAGCACGCCGCTCAGGGCGCTGGCCAGTTGCGAGGGTGTTGGGTTGGTGATGCCTTGCTTGCTCAGTGAAGTCTGGGACAGCGCGAGTGCGATATTGATGTTGCCGTAACCCATCTTGCCGGTTGCCGGTGAAACAGTGGCCGACGGTGCGTTCGGGTTGGACGGGCTGGCACTCAGCGTAATGTCGGAGCTGGTGCGAAGCCCGCTGACCAGCGACTGGGCATTGGTTTTTGAACCCGCCATGGTGCTGTAGCTGTCCGCCAGTTTGTCGCCCGCCGTATTGGTGCCCGTCTGCGCCCACGCTTGCGCGCCACCCAGCATGAAAGCGCTGGCAACGCCCAGGGCGATGATGGTTTTCTTGATCAACATAAAAATGACCCCGTTCTAGTGAATGGATGAAGCTGCGAATTGCAGCCTTGAGTTTTTATTCTAGGGGGCTGTGCCTGCCGGGAATGCTGCTGGAGGCCGCCTCCTACATCAGGTCAGCGTTTCGCGGCGGCTTTCGGCTTGCCGCCCCAGGGACAACGTTGACGGGCCGCTATCCATTTCCCATCTAGCAGCTAGACCGGGCAGGGCCTGCCAGGCGGGCGGCATATTGCGCACAATCGGGGGTAGTTGTGGCGGCTGCACCAGGGTGTGGCTGTCTTCTGTGTTTTGACTGAAGGATCTGCCCATGTTGTCCCGCCGCCATCTCGTTGCCCACAGCCTGCTGCTGGGCGCCGCCTTCAGCCTGCCGCTCGCCGCCAGTGCCCAGACGGCTTTTCCGTCCAGGCCGCTGCGCATCGTGGTGCCCAACGCGCCGGGCGGCGCTGCCGACCTGACGGCCCGTGCGGTGGGCCAGAAGATGGGCGAGGCGATGGGCCAGCCGGTGGTGATCGACAACAAGCCCGGCGCTGGCGGCGTGTCGGCGGGCGATATGGTGGCCAAGGCCGCGCCAGACGGCCACACGCTGCTGCTGATTTCCAGCGGCACGGCAGTGAGCGCGTCGCTGTTCAAGTCGCTGCCGTTCGACACCGTGAAGGACTTCATTCCGGTGGCCCTGCTGGCGTCGTTTGACCTGGTGATCGTGGTGGCCGAGGGTGGGCGCTTCAAGACCCTGTCGGAACTGGTGGCGTGGGGCAAGGCCAACCCGGGCAAGCTCAACATCGGCACACCCAACATCGGCACCACGCAGCACCTGGCGGCGGAACTGTTCAAGTCTGCTGCCGGGCTGGATGCGCAGATCGTGCCCTTCAATGGCACGCCGGCCGTCATCAACGCGCTGCGCGGTGGCCAGATCGATGTGGGGCTGGACATTCTGAGCCCGCTGCTGTCGCAGATCAAAGCCAAGGCGCTGCACCCGCTGGCCATCACCGGCGCCCAGCGCTCGCGCATGCTGCCCGAGGTGCCTACGGCCAAAGAGGCGGGGGTGCCCGGCTTTGCGGTGGCGTCGTGGAACGGCCTGGCCGTGCCCGCCAACACGCCGAAAGAGGTGGTTGCCCGCCTGAACCGGGAGGTCACGGCGGCGCTCAACGATCCGGACGTCAAAAAGCGGCTCGAAGCCCTGAACCTGGACCCGCAGCCCGGCACGCCCGAGCAGGCGGCGGCCTTGCTCAACAACGACATCAAGCGCTGGGGCGACGTGATCGTGCGCGCCAGGATTCCGCGCCTGTAGTCCTTGGTTCCTGTTTTTTGATTGGATTTCCGCATGAACATCGAACGCATCGGCCTGATCGGCTATGGCGAAGTCGGCAAGATTTTCAGCGCCGGCCTGCGAGGCCAGCCCGGCGTGGTCGCCACGGCGGCCTGGGACCTGAAGCTGGCCAATCCCGCCACGCAGGCGGCCGAGCGCGCCCATGCGCAGGCGGCGGGCGTGGCGGCCCAGCCCTCCATGCAGGCCCTGTGCGACGCCAGCGACCTGGTCATTTCAGCCGTCACCGCGTCCAACACGCTGGCCGTGGCGCAAGAAGCGGCGCAGACCATCCGGCCTGGCGCGCTGTTCCTGGACCTCAATTCCGCCTCGCCCGGCACCAAGCAGCAGTGCGCAGCGCTGATTGAAGCGGCCGGCGCGCATTATGTGGAAGCGGGGGTCATGACCTCGGTGCCGCCTTACGGCATCAGGGTGCCCATGTTGCTGGGCGGTGCCAAAGCGGCCGAACTGGCGCTGCTGCTGACCGGCTGGGGCATGGACGCCAGGGCCGTGAGCGAGCGGCTGGGCGTGGCCAGCGCCATCAAGATGTGCCGCAGCGTGATGATCAAGGGTCTGGAAGCGCTGGTGATTGAAAGCTACACCATGGCCCGCGCCTATGGCGTCGAAGACCAGGTGCTGCCCACGCTGCAGGAAACCTTTCCGAGCATTGACTGGAGCGCGCAGGGCGCGTATTTTTTCAGCCGCGTGGTGCAGCACGGCCAGCGCCGGGCCGAGGAAATGCGCGAGGCGGCCAACACCGTGCGCGAGGCCGGCTTTGAGCCCCTGATGGCCGCCGCCATCGCGGCCAGGCAGCAGTGGGTGGCCGACCAGGCCAGGGCCGGCGTGTTTGCCGAAGTGGGCAAGGGCGCGCGCTGGCAGGACTACGCCGACTGCCTGCTGGCGGCGCGGCCGAAACCATGAGCTGCTGACCACGCCAGATGCTCGACATACTGGCGATCACCGGCCCGATCTACATCACCATCGCCCTGGGCTTTGCCACCACGCGGCTGGGCCTGTTCAGCAAGTCCGACATGCGGGTGCTGGGCAAGTTCGTGGTCAACCTGGCGTTGCCCGCGCTGCTGTTCAACGCGCTGGCGCAGCGTTCGCTGGGCGAGATCCTCAATGGCCGCTACCTGCTGGTGTATGCCGCCGGTTCCCTGCTGGCGCTGGGGCTTGGCTGGCTGTGGGCGCGCCGCGGGGCGGGGCAGGACGGCACCACCAGCGCCTACTACGCCATGGGCACGGCCTGCTCCAACAGCGGCTTTGTCGGCTACCCGATCGCGCTGCTCACGCTGGGGCCGGTGGCGGGTGTGATGCTGGGGCTGAACATGATGGTTGAAAACCTGCTGCTGATCCCGCTGCTGCTGGCGCTGGCCGAGCGCGGCGACGGGCACGGCGGCGCCTGGCACCGCGCGCTGCGCCAGTCGCTGGTCAATTTGCTGCGCACGCCCATGGTGCTGGGGCTGCTGGCGGGCTTGCTGGTGTCGCTGATGGGCTGGCAGCTGCCGTCGCCGGTAGCGCGCACGGTCACGCTGTTTTCGCAGGCCAGCGGGGCGTTGTCGCTGTTTGTGATTGGCGGCGCGCTCGTGGGGCTGCAGATCCAGGGCCTGCGGCGCCAGGTGGCGCAGATCGTGGTGGGCAAGCTGCTGCTGCATCCGCTGGCGGTGCTGGCCGTGCTGCTGCTGTGCGAGGCCGCCGGCCTGCTGCCGCTGGAGCCGCAGCTGCGCATGGGGGTGGTGCTGACGGCGGCCATGCCGATGCTGGGCATTTACCCCATCCTGGCGCAAAAGCATGGGCAGGAGGGGCTGGCGGCGGCGGCGCTGCTGGGGGCGACCGTGGCATCGTTTATGTCGATCAGCGTGCTGCTGTGGGTTTTTCAGCAGGCGCCGGGGTGGGGGC
>NZ_JADMJK010000050.1:0-1688 GCF_018780625.1 Polaromonas sp.
CAAGCCATAAAACTGCTGCAGATCGAGCAACTGGTGGCACCCGGCCAAGTCGCCGCACGGCCGCTGCTGCCCTCGGTGCGCTACCACGCGGCAGAAGGCGAGCTGCCCGCCAGCGCGCGGCAACTGCCGTGGCCCGCCGAGGAAGAAGACAACGCAGCGCCCGTCGTGATGGGCCAATGGGCGCGCCAGCTGGGCGCGCAGGTGCCGGGCCGGCTCGTGACCAGCGCCAAGAGCTGGCTGTCGCACCCGGCGGTGGACCGCCTGGCGCCGATATTGCCCTGGGGTGCGCCGCCCGAGGTGGCCAGGGTGTCGCCGGTCGAGGCCAGCGCCAGCTATTTGCGCTATGTGCGCAACGCCTGGAACGCGCAGCACCCCGAGCACCCGCTGGCAGAGCAAGACATCGTGCTGACCGTGCCCGCGTCGTTTGACGAAGCCGCGCGCGCGCTGACGCTGAGCGCCGCGCGGCTGGCCGGGCTGCCCACGCTGCGCCTGCTGGAGGAGCCGCAGGCGGTGCTGTACGACTGGCTGCTGCGCCACCGCGGCACGCTGGCCCAGGAGTTGGCGCAGACCCGGCTGGTGCTGGTCTGCGACGTGGGCGGCGGCACCACCGACCTGAGCCTGATTGCGGTGGAACCCACAGCGGGCGAGGCGCAGCTGCGCCGCATCGGCGTGGGCAACCACCTGATGCTGGGCGGCGACAACATGGACCTGGCGCTGGCCCGCCTGGTGGAAAGCCGCCTGGCCGGCGGCGCTGCCGATGCATCGGCCCGGCCGCTGTCGGCCAGCCAGCTGGCGCAGCTGGTGGAACGCTGCCGCGCCGCCAAGGAACTGCTGCTGGCAGCCGACGCGCCGGCGCAGACGCAGGTCACGCTGCTGGGCGGCGGCGCCCGGCTGGTGGGCGGCGCCCGCTCGGTGACGCTGACGCGCGCCGACGTGGCGCAGCTGGTCGTCGACGGCTTTTTCCCGGCGGTCGAGGCCAGCGCGCAAACGAGGCAGGCGCGCGGCGGGCTGGTCGAGTTTGGCCTGCCCTACGCGCGCGACCCGGCCGTGACGCGGCACATTGCCGACTTCCTGCGCCAGCACGCGCAGGCCATGCCCGACACCCTGCTGCTCAACGGCGGCGTGTTTCGCGCCCCCGCGCTGGTGCAGCGGCTGCAGGACACGCTGGGCGCCTGGCGCGGCGCGCCGCTGCGGCTGCTGCACAACGACAACCCCGACGTGGCGGTGGCGCGCGGCGCGGTGGCCTATGCGCTGGCGCAGCAGGGGCTGGCGCCCAGGATTGGCGGCGGCGCGGCGCGCAGCTACTTTTTGCGGCTCGACGATGCCAAGGGCACCCAAAAGGGTAGCCTCCAGGCGCGCGGCATTTGCCTGCTGCCGCGCGGCACCGACACCGGCCAGGAAGTGCTGCTGGCGGGCCGCACCTTTGCGCTGCGGCTGGGCCAGCCGGTGCGCTTTCACCTGGTCACATCGGTCGCACAGCGGCCCGAGCAGGCCGGCAACCTGGCCGCTCTGACCGCGGACTTCGCGCCGCTGCCACCCATCGTGATGGTGCTGCCCGCAGCCCCGGGCCAGCCGCAAGACATGCCGGTGCAGCTGGCCGCCGTGCTGACCGAAGTCGGCACGCTGGAGATGCACTGCGTCAGCCTGCTGGACCCCGGCCAGCGCTGGCAGCTGGCGTTTGACCTGCG
>NZ_JADMJK010000050.1:1788-5938 GCF_018780625.1 Polaromonas sp.
CAAGGAAGTGACGCAACTGCGCGCGCAACTGGAAAAGAGCCTGGGCGCGCGCGCGCAGTGGACCACGCCGCTGCTGCGCCAGTTGTTCGATGCGCTGTGGCAGCGCGCGCGCGGGCGCCGCCGCTCGGCCGGACACGAGCGCGGCTGGCTCAATCTGGCCGGCTACTGCCTGCGGCCGGGCTTTGGCGACGCGCTCGATGCGTGGCGCGTGCAGCAGCTCTGGACGCTGTTTGCGCCTGGCGTGCAGCATGTCCACGACAAGCAGGTCTGCGCCGAATGGTGGACGCTGTGGCGGCGCGTGGCGGGCGGCCTGGCCGCGCCCGAGCAGCTGCGCCTGCTGGAGGACTTTGCCTTCAACCTGCAGATCAACGCCGAAGGGCTGGACGAGCCCACAGCAGCCCAGTCGACCAAGCCAGTCAAGGGCAGCGACGACGACATGCTGCGCCTGGGCGCGTCGCTGGAGCGCATTCCGGCCGCCTACAAGGCCGAGATCGGCGACTGGCTGCTGGCCCGGCTGCACAAGTCGCTGGCGGCTCCGGGCGCCGGCCAGGGCCAGGACTTGGCCAGCGACAGCCTGACGCTGTGGGCGCTGGGCCGCATTGGTGCGCGCCAGCCGTTTTACGGCAGCCCGCACGACGTGGTGCCAGAGGACAGCGCCAGCGCCTGGGTGGACGCGCTGCTGGCGCTGGACTGGAAAAAGCTGGAGCCCGCCGCCTTTGCCGCCACCCACCTGGCCCGCGTCACCGACGACCGCGCGCGCGACCTGCCGCTGGCGCTGCGCGCGCAGGTCATGGCGCGGCTGCAGGCCATCAACGCGCCGCCGATCTGGGCCGCCATGGTGCGTGAACGCGTGGAGCTGGACGAAGCGGTGGAGCGCCGGCTGCTGGGCGAGTCCTTGCCGCCGGGGCTCAAGCTGGTGGCGTAAGGCGCTGGCTGCACAGGGCGCGGCCGATAATGGCGGCTCCACGATGCCAAAGCCACCACACCCGCCGCCCGCCCCCCAACGCGCGCGCGCCAGCGCCGCCGCGCTGGACCCCTGGCCCACGCTGCCCCAACTTGCGCGGCCCTTGCCCGAAAATGGCGCGTTGCCGCAGCACGCCAAGCCCTTTGTGCATGAACACGGCGGAACCAGGTCGCTGCATTTCACCCTGGGCGAGCTGCAAAGCAGCATGGTCATGCGCCGCCCCTGGCGGCTGGAGGTGGACTACACCCGGACCATGATGGGTTTTTTGCTGTTCAACCCTGCACCGCTGCACATCGGCATGATCGGGCTGGGTGGGGGCTCGCTGGCCAAATTTTGCTACCGGCAGCTGCCGGCCAGCCCGATGACGGTGCTTGAAATCAACCCGCATGTGATCGCGCTGCGCCGGGAGTTTCAGATTCCGGACGATGATGAGCGGTTTCGGGTGATCATGGCCGATGGCGCCCTTTTCATGCAGACCGAGGCGCCGCGCTTTGACGTGCTGCTGGTCGACGGCTTTGACCAGGACGGGCAGCCCGCCGCCTTGTGCACGCAGCGCTTTTACGACGACTGCTTTGCGGCGCTGCCCGGCGGCGGCGTGCTGGTGGTCAACCTGCACTACGACCACCCGGATTACCCGGTGCTGGCCGACCGCATCAGCCGCAGCTTCAGCGGCAACGCGGTCGAGGTCTTGTCCGAGGAGCAAAGCAACAGCATTGTGTTTGCCTCCAAAGGCCAGGCCATCTCGCCGCGCGGCATGAGCCTGTCCAAAAGCCTGTCGGGCCTGGATGAAGAGGGGCGCCTGCAGCTCAAGTCTGAGCTGGTGCGCATTGCCTGGCAGATGAAAACCCTGGATGATGGGGACTGCGCCTGACAGTTCAGGGCCGGCCGCCCCACGGGGCACCTCCAAAAATACAGGGAAGCACATGACCATGAAAACCAACTTTTCTTTTGAAGTCCAGTACCTTGCGCAATCGGACAGCGCGCAGGCAGAGCGCGATGCGGTCATGGGCGACCTGGGGCCACGGCTTCAAAAACTGCTGGCCGCTGGCGACAGCGCCGCCAGCGTGCAGGTCAGCGACAGCCACAAGGGCAGCAACCACAAGATCGTGGAGCTGACCACGACGCTGCAGGACGCGCAGATCGAAGCCATCCTGAAGGCCTTCTCTGCGCAATACGGCGTGCGCGTGGACGCGCTGGAATAGCCGGCGGCGCAGCCATCTACGACACCTGAAATCAGGATTGCGACTGGGTCTGCGCTGGCAGGGGCGGCAAGGGCGGCAGTTGCCCCGCGCCCTGCGTGCAGCCGGCCGAGGTCACCACGCGGTGAATGAAGTGCAGCTTGCGGACCACGTCCGGTTGCAGCACAAAAGGGTAAAAGTCGGGCTGCCCCATGCTGCGGGACATTTCATTGAGCAAGGTGGTGAGCCGGGTCCAGTGATTCAGAAGGGCCAGGAATTCTTGGGCGTCAGGGTGCCCGGGCGGGAACAGGGCGTCCTGCGTGAAGGGCATGAACTCCAGGTTGAACCGGTCCACGCTGAGCCCGAAACTCAGCGCAGTGTCGATCGCGTCGCGCATGTGCAGGTAGTGCGCCCAGCACTCGGCCCAGTCTTCCCACGGATGGGTGCTGGCATAGGCGCTGACAAAATGCTGCGGCCAGTCGGCGGGCGGCCCCTGCTGGTAGTTGCGCTGCAGGCTGGCCGCGTAGTCCACGGACTCGTCGCCAAACAGCGCATGAAAGCCCTCCAGCCACGGGGTGCCGGCGACCAGGCGGTCCCAGTAGTAGTGCCCCACCTCGTGACGAAAATGGCCCAGCAGGGTGCGGTAGGGCTCGCGCAGGGACTGGCGCACGGCTTCGCGCTTGGCGTCATCGGCTTCTTCGATATCGAGCGTGATCAGGCCGGTGTCGTGGCCGGTCAGGACATGCGGGCCGTAGGTGGGAGAACGCAAAAAATCAAACATCAGCCCGCGCTGGGGGTCTTCGCTGGTGCGGGACGCGACCGGCAGCTTGAGCAGAATCAGGGCAGAGACCAGGCGGCGCTTGGCCAGCTCGACCCGGCCCCACAGTTCGCCGTTGTCCGGCTGCTCGGGGTTGTTCAGGTCGGGAATGGTGCGGTTGAGCCGGCAGGCCCGGCACATGCCTTGGGGGTCGTCCAGCGCGATCAGCCAGTTGCAGCGCGCGGGGCTTGAAAGATGCGGGCAGCGTTTGTAGAGCGGCGCACCCTCGCCAGCCTCAACAGGCTCGGCAGGCGCTGCCCATTCCTGCCAGGTGCCGGGCTGCGGCCCGGGCTTGAGCGCCAGCAGCAAGCCGCGCGCGCAGTCGTAGCCCAGCGGCGTGCCGCAGGCCAGGCAGGTGCTGTTGCGGAAAAAAACCGGCTGCCCGCACTGGCAGTGGTAGTTGCGCCCGGCCAGCAGGGGCAAGGGCGGCGCGGCGGGGCCGGAAGGGGTGTTGGGCAACAAGGGCTTTACCGGGGGTTGCGGCGTTGGGCGGCGAAGCGCGCCCAAACGCGAAATGCCCAGTGTCCCACGCGCCCGCAGCGATGGCAGCGGCGCCCGGGCTTGTCTGCCTGTCGGCGCAGACTGACAAGCCCGGCATTTCGGCATTTATAGGTCGAGAGGCCGGCAGGCCGGCAAGTTGCGCGCGATCTGCTTTTATCATCTACCCTTGAACATTCATCCACTCACGCCCAAGGAAACCATGCCCACCTACCATGTCGAAATGCTGGAAGGCCGTACCATCGAGCAAAAGAAAAAGCTGGCCGAAGCCATTACCCGCGTCAGCGTTGAAATTCTTGGCGGCAAGCCCGACTCGGTCGACATCATCATCACCGACATCAAGCGAGAGAACTGGGCGACCGGCGGCAAGCTCTGGTCGGAACCCCAAAGCTAACCCCAAGCACCCTTTTGCGCACGCCCCCTGCGTTCACGCTTGCCGACATGCAGGCGCGCCATGGCCCACGGTACCGCTGGCTGCTGCTGTTGTCCGTGATGATCGGCACCATGGCCTCGATCATGTCGGCGACCATCGTCAACGTGGCGATTCCCGACATGAGCCAGCACTTTGCGCTGGGGCAGGAACGCGCACAGTGGGTCAGCTCGGGCTTCATGGTCGCCATGACGGTCTCCATGCTGACCACGCCCTGGCTGCTGGCGCGCTACGGCTACCGCCGCACCTACGTCGGCTGCATG
>NZ_JADMJK010000080.1 GCF_018780625.1 Polaromonas sp.
AAAACCGCGATCTGCGACCCCGAACTCACGCTGGGCCTGCCCGCCCACCTGACGGCCGCCACCGGCATGGATGCTATTGCGCATTGCATGGAAACCTTCATGGCACCGCTTTTCAACCCGCCAGCCGACGGCATTGCGCTGGACGGCCTGGAGCGCGGCTGGGCGCACATCGAACGCGCCACGCAGGACGGCAGCGACCGCGAGGCGCGGCTCAATATGATGAGCGCGTCCATGCAGGGGGCGATGGCGTTCCAGAAAGGCCTGGGCTGCGTGCATTCGCTGAGCCACAGCCTGGGCGGCGTGGATCCGCGCCTGCACCACGGCACGCTGAACGCGATGTTTTTGCCCGCCGTGGTGCGTTTCAACGCCAGCGCTGAATCGATTCAAAAAGAAAACCGGCTGGACCGCATGGCGCGCGCCATGGGCCTGGCTTCTGGCGGCGACATTCCCGATGCGATCAGGGACATGAACGCCCGCCTCGGCCTGCCCACTGGCTTGGCGGCCATGGGCGTGCAAGCCAGCCAGTTTGACGCCATCATCGCCGGCGCGATGGCCGATCATTGCCACAAGACGAATCCGCGCATTGCAACCGTGGACGAGTACCGCGAGATGCTGGCGCAGGCGCTTTAGGTTACGGGCGACATGCTACTCTAACGACCGTACCTATTTTGCTGTAGCCCTATTTAACTATAAATAATGATGCTTGGTCCAGCAGGATCAAGCGCTTATTTCTTGAGCGCCGCCAGCTTGCTAAACGCGGATTCCATGGCGGTTGAGGCCGAAGGCTGCGGCGCAGTGGGCCGACTGCCACCATAGCTGCCGCCCCGGTTCTGCGGACCCGGCCGGGCGCTTTCAAAGCGATTGTCGCGCGGGCCGTCGCGGCGCGGTGGCGCAGCGTCCAGCTTCATGGTCAGGCCAATGCGCTTGCGCGCCACATCCACCTCGGTCACGCGGACCTTGACGATGTCGCCGGTTTTCACGACCTCGCGCGCATCGGTCACGAACTTGTTGGACAGCTGGCTCACATGCACCAGGCCGTCCTGGTGCACGCCGATGTCGATGAAGGCGCCGAAGGCCGCAACGTTGCTGACCGTGCCTTCGAGCGTCATGCCTTCTTTCAGGTCCTTGATGTCTTCCACGCCGTCGTTGAAGCGGGCCACCTTGAAGTCAGGGCGCGGGTCGCGGCCCGGTTTTTCAAGCTCGGCGATGATGTCTTTCACGGTGATGACGCCAAACTTCTCATTGGCGAACAGTTCGGGTTTGAGCGTCTTGAGCATCTCGGCCCGGCCCATCAGTTCGGCCACCGGCTTGCCGGTATGCAGCATGATTTTTTCGACGACCGAATAGGTTTCAGGATGCACGCCGGTCATGTCCAGCGGATTGGTGCTGGCGCGCAGGCGCAAAAATCCCGCGCTTTGCTCGAAGGTCTTGGCGCCCAGGCCGGTCACCTTGAGCAAATCGGCACGGCTGGCAAACGCGCCGTTGGCATCGCGCCAACGCACGACGGACTTGGCCACGGTCTGGCTCAGGCCGGACACGCGCGCCAGCAGCGGCACGCTGGCGGTGTTCAGGTCGACGCCGACGCTGTTCACGCAATCCTCGACCACCGTGTCCAGGCTGCGCGCCAGGTCGCTCTGGTTCACGTCATGTTGGTACTGGCCCACGCCGATCGATTTCGGGTCAATCTTGACCAGTTCGGCCAGCGGATCCTGCAGCCGGCGCGCAATGCTGGCTGCGCCGCGCAGGCTCACGTCGACGTCTGGCATTTCCTGACTGGCAAATTCGCTGGCTGAATAAACCGAGGCGCCGGCTTCGCTGACGACCACGCGCTGCATACCGTCGATGCGCTTCATCAGGTCGGCGGCCAGCTTGTCCGTTTCACGGCTGGCCGTGCCGTTGCCGATGGCGATCAGGTTCACGCCATGCTTTTCGCAGAGCTTGGTCAGGGTGTGGAGCGAACCATCCCAGTCCTTGCGCGGCTCGTGCGGGTAAATGGTGGCGGTTTCGACCAGCTTGCCGGTGGCATCGACCACCGCCACCTTCACGCCGGTTCGAATGCCGGGATCCAGACCCATCACCACGCGCGGGCCGGCCGGCGCGGCCAGCAGCAGGTCGCGCAGGTTGTCGGCAAACACCTTGATGGCGACTTTTTCGGCGTCTTCGCGCAGGCGGGTGAACAGGTCGCGCTCAAGCGACAGGCTGAGCTTGACGCGCCAGGTCCAGGCCACGCATTTGCGCAGCAGGTCGTCAGCCGGGCGGGACTTGTGGCTCCAGCCCAGGTGCAGGGCGATTTTTCCCTCGGCAATGCTGGGCTGGCCTGCTTCAGGCGGCACCGGCAACACCAGTTTGGCGTCCAGGATTTCCAGCCCGCGGCCGCGGAACACGGCCAGCGCGCGGTGCGACGGCACGCGGCCAATCGGCTCGTCGTAATCAAAATAATCGCGAAACTTGGCATGGTCGGCGTTGTTTTCATCCTTGCCGGTCACCAGTTTGGACGAGAACAGTCCCTCGTTCCAGAGCCAGCCGCGCAGCGACTGCACCAGACCAGCGTCTTCGGCCCAACGCTCACTCAAGATGTCGCGCACGCCGTCGAGCACGGACTGCACGGTGGTGAAATCGTCGCCTGTCTCGTTCTTTTCCGCTTTGACATAGGCAGCCGCTTCGTCGGCCGGGACCCGCGTTGGATCGGCAAACAGCGCGTCGGCCAGCGGTTCAATGCCCGCCTCCCGGGCGATCTGGCCCTTGGTCCGGCGTTTGGTCTTGTAGGGCAGATACAAGTCCTCCAGATCCTGCTTGGTGGCGGCGAATTCAATCGAGGCGCGCAGTTCGGGCGTGAGCTTGCCCTGCTCGGCGATGCTTTTGAGCACCGACTCACGGCGGTCTTCGAGTTCCCGCAGGTAGCCGAGTCGGTAATCCAGTTCGCGCAGTTGAATATCGTCCAGCCCGCCAGTGGCTTCCTTGCGATAGCGCGCAATAAAGGGCACCGTTGCGCCGCCATCAAGCAGTTCCACCGCCGCCTTGACTTGGTGCTCTTGGGCTTTGATTTCTGCGGCGATCTGACGGATGATTTTGTGCATATGGGGATAAGTATTTGACAGGCAGCGAAGGAACAAAAACAGGCGTTTCCGCCCGCAAACTGACGATAAACGACGGCATTGTCCCACAGCCGAAAACAGATACAGACCGCTACACTTGGCAGCGAAAGCCAAGCAAAATCACACCATCTTCAGAGAGCCCATCATGCGTATCCGCACCATTCTTTTAGTCTTGGCCATCTTGATCGTTGCGGCTTTTGTCGCACTGAACATGGAAGAGTTCACCCGCATCAGCACGCTCAGCCTGGGGTTCGCCACCGTTCAGGTTTCTCTGGGTCTGGTCATGCTGGTCACGCTTGCCGCAGCAACCGTTATTTTTCTGGCCAGTGCACTTTATATGCAAAGCACCAACCTGCTGGAAATGCGAAAGCACACCAAAGAACTCAATTCACAGCGCGAACTCGCCGACAAGGCCGAGGCCTCACGCTTTACCGAATTACAGAATTTTCTGACAACGCAAGCGGCCACCCAACAGCAGCGGCAGTCTGATGTTGACGCTGCGCTAGCAGAAAGCTTTGCACGGCAGCAGCAAGCGCTGATGGCCCGGATTGAACAATCCGACAACACGCTAGCCGCATACATAGGGCAGTTGCAGGATAAATTGGAGCGCGCAGCGCCCATGACAGGCACCTGAGACCACAGGGGGCCGGTTCACCGCGCCATGTGAGGAGATTTCCAACAGACCAAGAAGCAGACCGGCAACTTGCAAGGCCAAGGTTCCGAGTACCGGGCGGCAAGTTGGCTTTGATCCATACTATGTTCTGGACAACTTACTGACTTTGCCTCTCATGATCAAAACATCTACTGACAAAAACAAAATCAAGTTTCTTTTCCTGGAAGGCATTCACCCATCGGCCGTCCAGGTGCTGAACGCAGCGGGCTACACGAACATTGAAAGCCTGGCCGGCGCGCTGCCTGAGGATGAACTCAAGGCCAAGATCGCAGACGTGCATTTCATCGGTATCCGCTCCAGAACCATGCTGACAGCTGACGTTTTTGCCCATGCCACGAAACTTGCAGCCGTCGGGTGCTTTTGCATTGGCACCAACCAGGTTGATTTGGATGCGGCACGCGAGCGCGGCATCGCGGTTTTCAATGCGCCCTATTCCAACACCCGCTCCGTCGCAGAACTGGTGTTGGCCGAGGCGATCTTGCTGCTGCGCGGCGTTCCCGAAAAAAGTGCGGTGGCTCATCGCGGCGGCTGGCTCAAGTCGGCTGAAAATGCCTATGAAATTCGCGGAAAAACCTTGGGCATTATTGGTTACGGCTCTATTGGCACCCAGTTGTCGGTGCTGGCCGAAGCACTTGGCATGAAAGTGGTTTTTTTCGACGTGGTCACCAAGCTGCCGCTGGGCAATGCCCGGCAGGTGGCTAATTTGAAGGAGTTGCTGGCCCAGTCGGATGTGGTTTCGCTGCATGTTCCTGAAACTCAGGCCACCCAATGGATGATCGACGAGCCAGAGATTGCAGCCATGAAACCGGGCAGCGTATTGATTAACGCTTCACGTGGCACGGTGGTCAGGATTGAGCCGCTGGCCGAAGCCCTGCAACAAAAAAAGCTGCTGGGTGCGGCAATTGACGTGTTTCCGGTGGAGCCGCGCAGCAACAAAGACATGTTTGAATCGCCCTTGCGCGGCTTGGACAACGTGATCCTCACGCCGCATGTGGGTGGATCAACGATGGAGGCACAAGAAAATATTGGTATCGAAGTAGCAGAAAAGCTCGTGAAGTACAGCGACAACGGAACCTCGACCTCATCCGTCAACTTTCCCGAAGTAGCCTTGCCCGCCCATCCAGGCAAACATCGGCTTCTGCACATTCACCGCAATGTGCCGGGCGTGCTGTCAGACGTCAACAAGGTTTTTTCCGACAATCACATCAACATCGCCTCGCAGTATCTGCAAACGAATGAAGCCATCGGATATGTGGTGATCGACGTTGATGCCGAATACTCGGACATGGCGCTGGCCAAGCTGGCCGACGTACCGGGAACCATTCGTAGCCGGGTTCTTTTTTAAGCGGTTCCAGCAGGGCAGGCGCACGTAGATATTAAAAATGGGATCTTCAGGCAACAAGTAACGCTATTTTGCAGGCGCCTGAAGTCCGAGAAATGCAGCGAGGGACGCGGTAGGCAGAGCGCCTTCCTGTGTGACCAAGTCACCTGTCTGGGCATGCGTACCGACAATCGTCGGGACAGAAGCAAAGCCAAACCGGTTGAACAATTCGGTATTTTTTGCGACTGCAGCCTTTTTTGTATCCAGATTGCCCCCCGCACTGATACCGCCTCGCCGAGCTTGCAAGGAAGCCTCGTGCTCATCCATCGCAGACACCGGATCTTGAGCAGCCAATAAGGTTGCACCCTGTGCTGTACTGGATGCATTGATCAAGCCCACGGGAATCCATACAAATTTAGCCTGCGACCTCAGGGGCTCAGCGCTTTTCCACAAGGCAGCGCAATGGGGGCACTGTGCATCGAAGAAAACATAAATAGTCCTTACGCTCATGGCTGGGCCGACCGCAAAGCCTTCTGCTTCCGCCGCAATGACCGCCATCGAAACCTGAGCGGAGACCGCTTTGGTTGAGGTATTCTGCGCTGTGCTCGATGTGTTGTCACAGCCCGACAGCAAGAGACTGGCTGCAGTGAACGTCGCAAGGAGGATTTTCAATAAAGGTTTAAGCATCGTGATCAAAAAAGTGAAAAAAGATTGGCGATTTTCCCAAATCATTCAATTACAGAAGAATGCTTGAAATGATAAGCCGATCTTTTG
>NZ_JADMJK010000166.1:0-18014 GCF_018780625.1 Polaromonas sp.
ATGGCCCCCACGCTTGTCACTTCGTGTACTGCGCTGCCCCCCGAGGGGGCTGAACTTCGCTTGGGGCGGCCCGGCGCTTCGTTCGCCTGCACGCTTGGCACAACAGACACCGCGTCAATTGACTCGAACCGCTAAGCACTATGCCTGCCTATTCCTTTGAAGCACTGACCGCCGAGGGTGCCACCCGCAAGGGGGTGATCGAGGCCGACAACGCCCGGGCCGCGCGCGGCCTGCTGCGGACGCAGGCGCTGGTGCCGCTGGCGGTCGAGCCGGTGGGTGCGGCGGGCGGCGGCGCGGGCGCCAAGCCCAGGGGCTGGTCCACCAATGTCTGGAGCGCGCGCGTGTTCAGCAGCGCGGCACTGGCGATCTGGACGCGCCAGATCGCCGGACTGGTGACATCAGGCCTACCGCTGGAGCGGGCGCTGACCGCCCTGGCCGACGAGGCCGACAAGGAAAACCAGCGCAATCTGGTGGCCGCGCTGCGCGCCGAAGTCAACGGCGGGGCCACCTTTGCCACGGCGCTGGCGCAGTACCCGCGCGAATTTCCCGGCACCTACTGCGCCGTGGTCGGCGCGGGCGAGCACAGCGGCAACCTCGGGCTGGTGCTCGAACGCCTGGCCGACGACCTGGAGCAAAGCCAGGAGCTCAAGGCCCAGCTGGTGGGCGCGGCGCTCTACCCGGCCATCGTGACGCTGGTGGCGGTGGTGATCGTGATGTTTTTGCTCGGCTACGTGGTGCCGCAGGTGGCAGAGGTGTTTGCCGGCAGCAAACGCGCGCTGCCGATGCTGACCATCATCATGCTGGGACTGGGAAACTTTGTAAAAACCCAGGGCTGGCTGATTCTGCTTGTTATTATTTTGATAGCTATTGGCGCCCGTATCGCTTGGACTCGCGCCTCTTTTCGTGAAAAATTTGATGCCGCGTGGCTGACGCTGCCGATTTTAGGAAAGCTCGCACGCGGCTACAACGCCGCGCGTTTTGCCGGCACGCTGGCCATGCTGGCGGCGGCGGGCGTGCCGATTTTGAAGGCGCTGCAGGCCGCAGCCGAAACGCTGTCCAACCGCGCCATGCGCACCGATGCGATGGACGCCCTGATCATGGTGCGCGAAGGCGCGCCGCTGGCCTCGGCGCTGGCGCAGAAAAAGCGCTTTCCGGGCCTGCTCAGCATGTTTGCCCGGCTGGGCGAGCAGACCGGCCAGCTGCCGGTGATGCTGGACCGCGCCGCGCGCCAGCTCAGCACCGAAGTGCAGCGCCGCGCCCTGCAACTGGCCACGCTGCTGGAGCCGCTGCTGATCGTGGCGATGGGGGTGGTCGTGATGCTGATCGTGCTGGCCGTGCTGCTGCCCATCATCCAGCTCAACCAGCTCGCCAAATAAGGAAGCGGGAAATTGCAAAAATACCCTTCATTCACTTTCGTCATTGCGAGCCACCCGTTTTGTTCCGTTCCAGAATCGCACACCAACCCTGAACCGGCGCAATCTATCTTTGTCATTGCGAACGAAGTGCGGCAATCCATGCCCCCGCTTTTTCGACGATGGATCGCCACGGCCTGCGGCCTCGCGATGACGAATCGGTGGACGGTTCAAGTTCCGTGCGCGGTATCGGTACAGATACAGAAAGCGCGCGATGACGACGGTATTGTGGTGACCTCCACACCCGAAAGCCGCCATGACCGCCAACACGGCTGACCGTCCCAACACCTCGCGCTGCCCGCGCTGCGGCGCCGGCTTGCGCTGCGGCATGGTGGCCGGGGATGCCGAATGCTGGTGCACCCAGCTCCCCCTGGTCATGCCGGTGCCACCCTCCACCCCCGCAGGCAGCGCCGCTTCATGCTACTGCCCTGCCTGTTTGACACACATCACCAATGACCGACTCCGCGCTTCCACACTCCCGCCTGCAACTGCCCCCGATTGAGCCTACCGCCGACGGGCCCTTGGCGGCCCGGCTGCAGCACAAGATTGACCACAAGACCAAGCCGCTGGGCGCGCTGGGCCAGCTTGAAACGCTGGCGCTGCAACTGGGCCTGATCCAGCGCAGCGACACCATTGCCTTGCACACGCCGCAAATGGTGGTGTTTGCCGCCGACCACGGCATTGCGGCCGAAGGCGTGTCGGCCTACCCGCAGGCGGTCACGGTGCAAATGGTGGCCAACATGCTGGCCGGCGGCGCGGCCATCAATGTGTTTGCCCGCCAGCACGGCTTTGCGCTGCAGGTGGTCGATGCCGGCGTGGCGGCCGAGCTGCCCGCGCACCCGCAACTGCTGGCGCGCAAGATCGCGATGGGCACCCAAAACCTGTGCCTCGAGCCCGCCATGACACCAACCCAGGCCCAAGAAGCACTGCACGCGGGTATGGCCGTGGTGCAGGCCTTGCCGGGCAATGTGGTGGCGTTTGGCGAAATGGGCATTGCCAACACCTCGCCCGCCGCGCTGCTGCTGGTGCGGCTGACCGGCGCCCGCCTGGAAGACGCCACCGGACGCGGCACCGGCCTGAACGACGCGCAGCTGCTGGCCAAGCAGGCCGTGCTGGCGCGCGCGCTGCTGCGCCACCCGGCCAGCGCGGCGCCCGACGCGGTGGCTGAACTGGCCGCGCTGGGCGGCTTTGAAATTGCCATGATGGCCGGCGCCATGCTGCAGGCGGCCAGCGAGCGCCGGGTGGTGCTGGTCGACGGTTTCATTGCCGGCGTGGCCGCGCTGGTGGCGCAGCGCCTGGCACCGCAAGCGCAGGACTACATGGTGTTTTGCCACCGCTCGGCCGAACCCGGCCACCGCCTGCTGCTGGCGCACCTGGGTGCCCGGCCCTTGCTGGAGCTCGACTTGCGGCTGGGCGAAGGCACGGGCGCGCTGCTGGCCTGGCCGCTGGTGCAGTCGGCGGCCCGCTTCCTCCATGAAATGGCGAGCTTCGAGTCGGCTGGCGTAAGCGGCCAGGACGCCGCCTGAACCGGCCCGCCCTCCTGATGCGCCAGTTCGTCCGCGAATACCTGCTGGCGGTGCAGTTCTTCACCCGCATCCCGGTCACCGGCCGGCTGGCGGGCTGGGTCGGCTTCAGCCCCGAGATGCTGCGCGCCAGCGCGGCCCACTTTCCGGGCGTTGGCGTGGTGGTGGGCACGGTGGCAGCCGCCGTGTTTGCGCTGCTGCAGGCCGCGCTGCCTGACACGCTTTTTGCCCCGCTGGTGGCGGCGGCCCTGTCCACCGTGGCGACGGTGATGCTGACCGGCGGCTTTCATGAAGACGGCCTGGCCGATGTCGCCGATGGCCTGGGCGGCAGCTACAACCGCGAACGCGCGCTGGAGATCATGAAGGATTCGCGCGTGGGCGCCTTTGGCGCGCTGGCGCTGGTGCTGGTGCTGCTGTGCAAGGTCGCGCTGCTGGCGTTGCTGGGTTCGCAGGGTTTGGGCATCGGCTACATCTGCGCCGCCCTGCTGGCCGGCCATGTGGTGTCGCGCTTTGTGCCGCTGCTGCTGGTTTACAGCCTGCCGCATGTGGGCGACACCGCACAGTCCAAGTCCAAGCCGCTGGCCGACCAGATCACGCCGGGCCGCCTGCTGATCGCCTTTCTATGGTCTTTTGGTGCGCTGGCGCTCGCCAATATTTCGCTTCCTGCTATTGATTTGCTAGTAGCCTGCGCCGCCGCAGGGCTGGCGCTGCTGTGGATGGCGCGGCTGTTCAGGCGCCGGCTGCAGGGCTTTACCGGCGACTGCCTGGGCGCTACGCAGCAGGTCTGCGAGGTCGCTTTTTATCTGGGGCTGGCAGTTTCACCATGAAGCTCTGGCTGGTCCGCCACGCACAGCCGCTGGTGGCCAGCGGCATTTGCTATGGCCGGCTTGATGTGGCGGCCGATGCGCCGGCCACCGCGCAATGCGCCCATGCCCTGGCTGGGCTGCTGCCGCCCGGCACCCGCGTGCGCAGCTCGCCGCTACAAAGATGTGAGCAGCTGGCATCCGCACTGTATGGGCTAAGGCCCGATCTGGCTTATAAAATCGAGCCGCGCCTGCAGGAAATGGATTTTGGCCAATGGGAAGGCCGGGCCTGGCTGGGCATTGCCCCCGCCGAACTCGCAGCCTGGACCGATGATTTTGCCGACCATGCGGTGGGCCACAGCGGCGAGTGCGTGCGCGGCTTCATGGCGCGGGTGGGCGCGGTGATCGACAGCCTGCAGGGCCCCTCCGACACGCTGTGGATCACCCACGCGGGCGTGATCCGGGCAGTTGACCTGCTGGCCCAGGGCGTGCGCCACCCTGAGCAGGCCAGCCAGTGGCCCCTGGACGCGCCAAACTATGGACAATGGCGCACACTGGTGCTGCCCATCGGCCAGGCGCAGACAAACAGTACATAAAACAAGGCATTCCCATGGCGGCAAATCTGGACGGGCAACTGGTGGTGGCGATTTCATCGCGCGCCCTGTTTGACTTTGAAGAAGAAAACCTCGTGTTTGAAGCCGGCCTGGACCAGGATCCGGTGCAGGGCGAGAAAAAAGACGGCGCCTACATGCAGCTGCAGCTGGCGCGGCTGGACCTGCCGGCCAGGCCGGGCGTGGCGTTTTCGCTGGTCAAAAAGCTGCTGGCTTTCAACGAAGCCCCCGAGAGCCCGGACGAGCCCGCCAGCCAGCGCGTGGAAGTCGTGATCTTGTCGCGCAACGACCCGGTTTCGGGCATGCGGGTATTCCGCTCGGCCGACGCCAACAAGCTCAAACTGGAGCGCGGCGTGTTCACCAAGGGCCGCGCGCCCTACAACTACCTGCGGCCCCTGAAGGCCAACCTCTTTTTGTCAGCCAACCCCGAAGACGTGCGGGCCGCGCTGGACGCCGGCTTTGCGGCGGCCACCGTGGCCATGCATTCGGTGCACGCCAAAAGCACCTACCCCAATGAGGTGCGCATTGCCTTTGACGGCGATGCGGTGCTGTTTTCAGACGAGGCCGAGCGCGTGTTCCAGGCCCAGGGCCTGTCGGCATTTCAGCAGCACGAGCGCGACAAGGCGGGGCAGCCGCTGCTGGCCGGCCCGTTCAAGCCGCTGCTGCAGGCCCTGCACCGGCTGCAGCAGGCCGGCACGCCCCACATGCGCATACGCACCGCGCTGGTCACCGCGCGCAGCGCCCCGGCGCACGAGCGCGCCATCCGCACGCTGATGGACTGGAACATCGAGGTCGATGAAGCGATGTTTCTGGGCGGCCTGGCCAAGGGCGAGTTTCTGCGCGAATTCGAGCCCGACTTTTTCTTTGACGACCAGAGCGGCCATGTCCACTCGGCGGCCCAGCATGTGCCCTCGGGCCACGTGGCCAGCGGCGTTTCCAACCCGCTGCCCTGACAGCGCAAACCCGGTTTTCATCCATGCACCTGCTTGCCCGCCTACGCCTCAAACTCAGCGCCTTCAGGGTGTTTGCCGCCCGTGTCTGGGCCCTTTCGGCGCCCTACTTCAGGAGTGAAGAAAAATGGAAGGCGCGCGGCCTGCTGGCCGCCATCGTGCTGCTCAACCTGGCCGCGGTCTACATGCTGGTGCTGCTCAATGAGTGGAACCGGGTGTTTTACGACGCGCTGCAAAACAAGGACGAGGCGGTGTTCTGGACCCAGCTGGCGCGCTTTACCTACCTGGCGTTCGCCTTCATCCTGATTGCCGTCTACCGCTTTTACCTGACCCAGCTGCTGGAGGTGCGCTGGCGCGCCTGGATGACCACGCACTACCTGCAGCGCTGGCTGGCCGACCATGCGTTCTACAAGCTGGAACTGGCGCGCTTTACCGGCGGCGACCTGGCCGCCGCCAACACCCTGAACACCAGCAAGACGCCGGACAACCCGGACCAGCGGATTCAGGAGGACATCAACCAGTTCACCACCTACAGCATTTCGCTAAGCATGGGGCTGCTCAATGCCGTGGTCACGCTGCTGAGTTTTGTCGGCATCCTGTGGACGCTGTCGGGCGCGTTTGCCTTCACGCTGGGCGGCGCCAGCTACAGCATTCCGGGCTTCATGGTCTGGATGGCGGTACTGTACTGCACCGTGGGTAGCATCATCACGCACTACATCGGCCGGCCGCAGATCAAGCTCAACTTCCAGCAGCAGCGCGTTGAAGCCGACTTTCGCCACCACATGGTGCGGGTGCGCGAATACAGCGAGTCGATTGCGCTGGACAAGGGCGAAGCAGTGGAACGCAGCCACCTGGACACCCGTTTTGCGGCCGTGCTGGCCAACTACCTCAAGCTGATCAAGAAGCAGAAAAACCTGGTCTGGTTCACCAATTTTTTTGGCCAGGCAGCCGTGGTGTTTCCGTTCATCGTGGCGGCGCCACGCTTTTTCAGCGGCGCGATCCAGCTCGGGCAACTGATGCAGATTGCGTCGGCTTTTGGGCGCGTGCAAGACTCGCTGAGCTGGCTGGTCGACAACTACAGCAGCCTGGCGGCCTGGCGCGCCACCACCGACCGCCTGACCAGTTTTGAAGACAATATTGCCGCCCTGGCCCAGCAGGCACGAGAACAAGCAGCTACTAATACGATAGCAAACCAGCAACACCCGCTGGCGGGCGCCGACACGCTGGCCGTCAGCGGACTAAACCTGGCCCTGCCCACAGGCGCCACGCTGCTGAGCGGCCTGTCGCTGCAGGCCGGCCCCGGTGAAAGCGTGCTGGTCAAGGGTCCTTCGGGCAGCGGAAAATCAACGCTGTTCCGGGCGCTGGCGGGCATCTGGCCGTTTGCCACCGGCCAGGCGCAGCTGCCGCAAGACGCGATGTTCATTCCGCAGCGCCCCTACTTCCCCGACGGCACGCTGCGCGATGCGCTGGCCTACCCGCTGCCGGCCGCGCAGTACAGCGACGCGGCGCTGCAGCAGGCGCTGAACGACGCCCTGCTGCCCAAGCTGGCCAGCCGGCTGGACGACCAGGACGCCTGGAGCCAGAAACTGTCGGGCGGCGAACAGCAGCGGCTGGCGATTGCCCGCGTGCTGCTGAAAAAGCCACGCTGGATCTTTGCCGACGAAGCCACCAGCGCGCTGGACGAAGGGGCCGAAACCCAGCTCTACGACAAGCTGCTGGCGCACGTCAAGGCGGCCCAGGGCAGCATCGTGTCGATTGCCCACCGCCCCAGCGTGGCCGCGTTTCACCGCACGCTGTGGGAACTTGAAAAGCTGCCCGAAGGCGCGCCAGCGCTGTACCGGATGCGCCAGCACCAGCAGATCAACAGCCCGCTGCCAGCCCAGCCATGAAACGAGCCCTGTATGCCTGAAGAAGCCGCCAAGATCACTGCCACGCCGTCCCTCTCGCCCTGGGAGCCGCTGAAGGTGCCGGTGTTCCGGCTGCTCTGGAGCACCTGGCTGGTGGCCAATATCTGCATGTGGATGAACGATGTGGCGGCCGCCTGGATGATGACCTCCATGACCACCTCGCCGCTCTGGGTGGCGCTGGTGCAGTCGGCTTCCACCTTGCCGGTGTTTTTGCTGGGGCTGCCCAGCGGCGCGCTGGCCGACATCCTGGACCGCCGGCGCTACTTCATCATGACGCAGTTCTGGGTGGCCGGCGTGGCCACGCTGCTGTGCATCGCCGTGCTCTCGGGCGTCATGACGCCAGCGCTGCTGCTGGTGCTGACCTTTGCCAACGGCATCGGCCTGGCCATGCGCTGGCCGGTGTTTGCCGCCATCATGCCGGAGCTGGTCACGCGCCCCCAGCTGCCGGCGGCGCTGGCCCTGAACGGCATTTCGATGAACGCCTCGCGCATCATCGGGCCGCTGGTGGCCGGCGCGCTGATTGCCAGCGCCGGCACCGAATATGTGTTTGTGCTCAACGCCGTGCTGTCGGTGGTGTCGGGCTTTGCCATCATGCGCTGGCGCCGCACCCATGTGCCCAGCCCGCTGGGCCGCGAACGCCTGGGCAGCGCCATGCGCGTGGGCCTGCAGTACGTGCGCCAGTCGGCCCGGCTGCGCGCGGTGCTGCTGCGCGTGGCGCTGTTTTTTCTGCATTCCACGGCGCTGCTGGCCATGCTGCCGCTGGTGGCGCGCGGCCTGCACGGCGGTGACGCCGGCACCTTCACGCTGCTGCTGGCGTCTATGGGTGCGGGCGCGATCGGGGCGGCGCTGTTTTTGCCGCGCCTGCGCCAGATGATGACGCGCGACACGCTGGTGATGCGTTCCACAGTGCTGCAGTCGGTGTCCATGGCCATGATGGCATTTGCCCCCAACACCTGGGTGGCGGTGCCGGCCATGCTGCTCAACGGCGCGGCCTGGATCACCTGTGCCAACTCGCTCAGCGTGTCGGCCCAGTTGTCGCTGCCCGACTGGGTGCGGGCGCGCGGCATGTCGATGTACCAGATGGCCATCATGGGCGCCAGCGCGCTGGGCGCGGCGCTGTGGGGCCAGGTGGCCACGCTGACCAGCGTGCAGACCGGCCTGGCGGTGGCCTCCGTGAGCGGCAGCGTGAGCATGCTGATGGCGCTGCGCTGGGTCACCGACCGCAACATGGAGGAGGACCTGACGCCGTCCAGCGAATTCAAGACGCCAGTGGCCGACGTGCCGCCCGGCGCCGGCAATCTGGTGGTGCGCATTGACTACCAGATCGACCCGGCGCGGGCCGACGACTTTCGCGCGCTGATGCAGGAAAGCCGCCGCAGCCGCCTGCGCCAGGGCGCGCTGGAGTGGGCGCTGCTGCGCGACGTCAACCAGCCGGGACACTTTACAGAGCAGATCGTGGACGAGTCCTGGACCGAGCACCTGCGCCGCTTTGGCCGCGTCACGGCCAGCGACGTGGCGCTGCGCGAGCGCAAGCTGGCCTTTCACATCGGCGACGCGCCGCCGCAGGTCAGCCGCAGCGTGGTGGAAGGCCCGGGTCGCGTTCAGGAGCGTTCGGAATAGCGCTCAAAACCGCGTGCCCGCAACTCGCAGGCCGGACAAGTGCCGCAGCCGTAGCCCCAAGCGTGCCGGTGCACGCGGTCGCCCAGGTAGCAGGTGTGGGTGTGCTCCACGATCAGGTCCACCAGCGGCTGCCCGCCCAGCGCATGCGCCAGCGCCCAGGTGTCGGCCTTGTCGATCCACATCAACGGGGTTTCAATCAGGAAGCGCTTGTCCATGCCCAGCGACAGCGCCAGCTGCATCGCCTTCATGGTGTCGTCGCGGCAGTCGGGGTAACCTGAAAAGTCGGTTTCGCACACGCCGGTGACCAGCACCTGCAGGTCGCGCCGGTAGGCCAGCGCGGCGGCCAGGGTCAGAAAAAGCAGGTTGCGGCCCGGCACAAAGGTGTTGGGCAGGCCGGAGCTTTCCATCTTGAAGGCCACGTCGCGCGTCAGCGAGCATTCACTGACCTGGCCCAGCACCGCCAGGTCGAGCAGGTGGTCTTCGCCCATCCTGGGGGCCCATTGCGGAAATTGGGTCTTGAATTCGCGCAGCACATTGAGCCGGGCGTCGAGCTCCACCTTGTGGCGCTGGCCGTAGTCAAAGGCGATGGTTTCGACGCGCTCGTATTTGGAAAGCGCCTGCGCCAGGCAGGTGGTGGAATCCTGACCGCCGGAAAAGAGAACGAGTGCCGAGGTGTGCATGTGAAGTGGGTAAAAGTGAACAAAGCTTGCGCGTGCCAATGCTACACAATCGTTTGACGGGCGCCGGCAACGCTAAAAAACAGAGGTCTGCTACGGCAAGCCGGCCCATGCCGCCTTGATCTCTGCGCGCAGTTCGGCCTCGCGGCCGGCGTAGCGCGGCGAAAAATGGAAGGGGATGACAAGTTTGGCGCCGGCCTCCCGCGCGATGTGACCGGCCTGGCGGGCGGTGAGGTGGTGCTTTCGGGCGGCATGGTCGGCGTCCTGCGCAAGAAACACGCATTCGATGAACAACTGGGTGGCGTCGGCCGCCAGTGCCGTGATGCGCTGCACGTTGCCCGGGTTAAACCCGACGTCGGTCACATAGCAGATCTTCTCGCCCGGCACCAATTGCAGCACCTCGGCCTTGAGCGCGCCCAGCGCCAGAACGCGTTCGTGCGCGCCGCCCGGGTCACTCCAGCAGGCGCGCACCGGCGTGTCGTCAGGGGCGCCTCGCATCACCGCGTCCTTGACAGCCTTCAGCCACGGCCCGACGGGAAGCCCGCGTTCGGCCAGCCGGTTCTTCCAGACGTTGACGTGCAGCTTTTCCTCGACCGCAAAGCTGAGGCAAGGCGTTCCGTGGTCCAGAAATGCGGCGCGAACGCGGAACGCCGGCGCATCGAGCAGCACGCCGTCCTTCAGTTGCCGCGGTGCCAGCGGCTCGCCCTGAAAACGATTGCGGCAGCGCAGCCGCGTGCCGTGGGCTTGCCACCCGGCATCGACCTCCCAGACATCGATCACGAAGTCGCCGGGGTAGTTCTCGACCAGATTCCAGGTGTAGGCGGCCAGCTTGTGCCCGACCTGGGCTGCAAAGCCGGGCGGGCCGTAAAAGCGCATGGCCTTGTTGCGGCCCAGGCAAATGCGCAGCAGCCGGTCAAACCCGAAAAAATGGTCCATGTGGGTGTGCGACACAAAGACATCCGAAATCCGCAGTATCTTTTTAGGCGGCAGCGCCGTGAGATCGCCAAGATCGAACAGCAGCGCCCGTTTCTCGAACATGAAATCGACATAGAGCCCCGGGTCGCCGAAGGGCTCGTTGACAAGTTCGGGGCTGAACGTTGGGCGCATGGCGGGGCAGCCTTGGTCATGCGGGCGGCGCGTGGCGGTGCCAGATCAGCACGTCGTTGCGCCACACGCTCCGCACGCGGTGGTAGGGGACGGTGTGGGCCGTGCCGTCTTCAGCCTGCACCCCGAATCCAAACCCTTCCCCCGGCGGGAACCGGATGTGCTCCAGCGGCACCTGGACCTGCGCCCGGGTGATGCGGTCATAGTAGCCAATCACGAACCGCGCTGCCCCGAATTCGGGATCCCACCGGACACGGGCCAGCAACGCGTGGATGGGCGTCATGGGCAAACAGGGCGTGGCATCATTTCCAGCGAAGTATGGCGCCATCAGCGGATTTTTGCAGGTTCGCGCCCAAAACGCGCTACCGGGTGATGCAAATCACAGACAAGGAGCGCGCCAACGCGTCCAATACAGCTTTCAACCATTTCTTTCAAAGGGAAACAGCCATGAAAAAAAACGTCGGCGGCATTGACCGCATGTTGCGCATCGCGCTGGGCCTGGTGCTGATCGGCCTGGCCGCCACCAACACCGTGGGCGTGTGGGGCTGGATCGGCATTGTGCCGCTGGCCACCGGCCTGATTGGCTGGTGCCCGCCCTACGCGCTGCTTGGCTGGAGCACCTGTTCCATGAAAAACAAGACCTGAGCGCCCCCTGAGCGCCGTTACCGGCTGGCGTCCTGCCACAGCCGGTAAACACGCTCAATCTGCGCGGCCAGTTCTTGCAGGCTGAAGCTGCGCGCCCGCTCCAGGCACAGCTGACCTTCAATGAACAGCTGCACCACCGGCAGCGTGAAAACGCCGTGCTGCGCGCAACAGCCGGGCAACAGCGCGCAGTCCACATAGGCCAGCGCGATGTCCGGAAACTGCTGCGCCATCAGGCCTTCGAGCCTGGGTTTGATGGCCTGGCAGACGCCGCAGTGCGCGCCGCCAAACAAAACCAGCAAGGCGGGCGCCGTCTTGTGCTGTTTCAGTGCTTCAAGTTGTTCGGCCGAGGTGATGTGGTGCATAAGCGCCCAAGCTTATGCCATTTCAAGCGACTTCCACATGGCAGGAACGCGACCTATACTGATTTGGGTCAGCCCCTCTTCAGGAGAAGAACATGCTTGCAAAACCGATTTCCGCCGTCCTGCTGGTGTCTCTGGCTTCACTGGCCGGCCTGGCCCGGGCCGAAGCGCCCCGCACCGGGGATGCTGCGCGCGGTGAACTGCTCTATGCCACGCACTGCATCACCTGCCACGGCGACCAGGTGCATTGGCGCGACAACAAACTCGTGACCGACTGGCGCAGTCTGCAGTCCGAAGTGGACCGCTGGCAAGTCCTGTCAGGCCTCGGCTGGAACCCGCAAGACATTGCGGACGTGGCACGCTACCTGAACACCGTGTATTACCGCTACCCCGCCGGGCTGCTCGGCCGCACCAACGGAAACGGTGGCAAGCCCGCCAAAATAGCCGGCCCGTAACGCATGGTGGCCAGGCGGGTGTCGCACACGGTGATCACGGCCCGGTCGGTCACGGTACGCACGCCGCGCCCGGCCCACTGCGCCAGCTTCATGCCGGCGCGGGGCACCGACAACTCCGTGAAAGGGTCGCGCCCCTGGGCGTTCAGCCACTCGGCCAACGCTTCCTCGACCGGCGAATTCGGCGGCGTGAACGGCAGTTTGTCAATCACCACATGCTCGCACAGCTGGCCCGGCAGGTCGATGCCTTCGCCGAAGGACTGCAGCCCAAAAATGATGCTGCGCTCGCCCGCGATCACGCGTCGGCCATGCTCCTTGAGCAGTTCGGTGCGCGAGCGCGCGCCCTGCACCTGCACCTGGGCCAGCAAATCGCTGGGCAGCGCAGCATGGCAGGCCTGCATCTGGCGTTTGGACGTGAACAGCACCAGCTGGCCATGCAGGTGCTCGCGCAGCAAGTCGGGCAGCTTCAGGCACAGCTCGTCTGAAAAGCCCGGGCTTTTGGGTGAATGCTTCATGGGGGCGATGCGCAGCTCGCCCTGTACGGCGTAGTCAAACGGCGAAGCTACGACCAGCGCGCGGCGGTCCGGGAAGCGGTTCATGCCGCTCAGTCGGTCAAAAAAGTCAAAGCTGCCGCAGGCGGTCAGCGTGGCCGAGGTGCAGACGGCGGCGCTGACGTTTTTCCACAGGCTTTTGGACAGCACCTGGGCCGCCGTCATGGGGCTGGCGCACAGCCAGGCGTCGACGGACGTGCCGCCCGCGTCCTCGACCCATTCCAGCCACTTGGCCCACGGCACCTTGTCGTGGGTGGCCCAGGCGCTGAAGAGTTTTTCAAGCGTGTCCAGCCGCGACAGAAACACGCCCAGCTCGACACCGGCACGGGCCTGCTCGTCACGCTCGGACGGCGACTGCGACTCATCGGGCTCCATCAGCGCCGACGCAATGCTGGACACCACCGACGTGATGGCGCGCAGCAGCGTGGCAAGCTGCTCGCACTCGGGAATCAGGGCTTCGGGAATCTGGCCCTGGGCAAAGCGGTGAACGGCCTTGTCGGCGCTGACCAGGCGGGCTTCGATCCAGTAGTTTTCAATCAGCGCCAGCTTGTCGGTGCAGCCGGTAATGAGCTGCGCAAACGCCACCGGGTCGGGCCGGGTCGAAGCCGGGAGCACGCGGCCATGGCGCAGCGCCACGGTGCGCAGGCTGGCCAGCAGCTTGATGCTGGTGCCCAGCCGGGCGCGGTACGAGAACTGGTCGGCTGCAATGCCAGGCAGGTGGTGGGCCTCGTCAAACACAAACAGCGTGTTGCCGGGGTCGATCAGCGTGCTGTCAGTCTGCAGGGTGGCCAGAATCAGCGCGTGGTTGGCGACCTGCAGCGTGGCGCTGGCGGCCTGGCGGCGGGCCCTGAAAAAGGCACAGCTTTTGAAATGCTCGCAGCGCCCGCCGTTGCAGGCATGGGCATTGGCCTGCACCTGGCGCCAGTCTTCAGGCTCGGGCGGCTGGGCCAGGCTGTCTATGTCGCCGTCCCAGCTGCCGGTGTGCAGCTTTTTGGCGGTGTTCTTGAACCAGCGCATGGCCTCGGCGCGGTCGCGCGGAATGCCTTTGGCCTGATTCCGCGCGTCGGCAAAGGCGTCCTGGAATTCGCCGGTCAGCAGGCCGTCCTGCGCCTCGTCGTTGATCACGCCGTCCAGCCGGCTTTCACAGACATAGCGGGCCCGGCCCTTGAGGATGTCGTAGCGCAGTTCGGGAATGATTTCAGCCAGACGCGGCAAGTCCTTCTGGAACAGCTGCTCCTGCAGGGCCACGGTGGCGGTCGACACAATCACGGTCTTCTTCAGCACCTCGGCCGCCACGATCGCCGCCAGGCAGTAGGCCACGGTCTTGCCGGTGCCGGTGCCGGCTTCCAGCTGCGCCAGGTTGTTGCCGCTGCGGTCCTCGTCGTCGGGCGCCTTGGCCGACAAAAACGTCAGCAGCGAGGCCTGCATCATCTGGTACTGGCCGGGGCGCGCAATAAAGCCGGGCCACGAAGCCGCGACTTCGCCATACAAAAGCTCCAGGCGGATGCGGGCCGCCTCCAGCAGTTCGGGGTCAATGCCGCGCTCGGACGCGTAGGCGGGCACGGCGGCGGCCGGGGCGCCGGGGGAAACCGCTGGCGACAGCGGCAGAAGTACGGGTGGCATGGCGGACAAACTCATCGCACCGATTATTGACGACACCGGGCAGGCAGCGGCAAAATCGCGCAGATTACACTTGCCGCGACGACGACCCGTCAAACAGCACCAAGGGCTGGCCGTTTGACGCACCGTTCACCCATTCACGACCGTTCGTGAACCTGGGGACTGACCACCTTGCAATGGCGCGATCCATTCGGGAAAAAGGCAGCAACACAGATGCCTTCATCAAAAAAATAGTTACCTGAAGGAATTCGGCATGAACCAGACTGTACTTTCTCTATTGGCCTTTGCGCCACTGGTACTGGCGGCCGTGCTGCTGGTCGGTCTTAACTGGCCGGCAAAACGCGCGATGCCGGTGGTGTTGCTGGTGACCATCCTGATTGCCCTGATGGCCTGGGACATGTCGGTCAACCGCGTCGTGGCCTCCGGCCTTCAGGGCTTGATATTGACCGGGGCCATCCTGTGGATCATCTTCGGCGCGATCTTGCTGCTCAACACCCTGAAACATTCCGGGGCCATCAAGGCCATACGCGGCGGCTTTTCCAACATCAGCCCGGATCGCCGGGTGCAGGTCGTCATCGTGGCGTGGCTGTTTGGCTGCTTCATCGAGGGCGCATCAGGCTTTGGCACACCGGCCGCCGTCGCCGCACCGTTGCTGGTGGCGCTGGGCTTTCCGGCGATGGGCGCCGTGATGCTGGGCATGATGGTTCAGTCCACGCCGGTGTCGTTCGGCGCGGTGGGCACGCCGATTGTGGTGGGCGTCTCGGGTGGACTCGACAAGGCCGGAATTTCCGGGCAGTTGATCGCCAAAGGCTCTGACTGGGAGACTTTTTACCGGCTGATCACGTCGGAGGTGGCGATCACGCATGCCATGATCGGCGTCCTGATGCCGCTGTTCATGTGCGTGATGCTGACGCGTTTTTTTGGCCGCAACAAATCCTGGAGCGAAGGCCTGGCGATTGCCCCGTTCGCGCTGTTTGCCGGTCTGGCTTTCGTGCTGCCGTATGCCGCCGCAGGTGTCTTCCTGGGCCCTGAATTTCCGTCCATGATTGGCGCGCTGGTGGGACTGGTCATTGTGGTGCCGGCTGCCAAAGCGGGCTTCCTGCTGCCTAAAACATCATGGGACTTTGCCGATGCCAGGGACTGGCCGGTCCAATGGATGGGCAGTATCGAAATCAAGCTCGACGAACTGACCGCCAAAGCGCCCATGTCGGTGGGCCTGGCCTGGCTGCCCTATCTGCTGCTGGCGGGCCTGCTGGTGCTATCGCGCGTCAATGCCGATGTCAAGGCTTTCTTCCTGAACAACCTGGTGCTGGGCTGGAAGAACATCCTGGGCGAAACCGGTTTGTCCGGCAGCATCGAGTTTCTCTACCTGCCGGGCGGCATCATGGTGATGGTGGTGCTGGCCACCTTTGTGCTGCAGCGCATGAAGTTTTCAGAGCTCAAGGCCGCCGTCAGCGAATCGTCGCGCACCTTGCTGGGCGCGGGCTTTGTGCTGATTTTCACGATTCCCATGGTCCGCATCCTGATCAACTCCGGGGTCAACCTGGCTGGCCTGCCGTCCATGCCCCGGGCCATGGCTGAACTGGTCGCCAGCAGCGTGGGCGGCGTTTTCCCGTTTTTCGCGCCGGCGGTTGGCGCGCTGGGCGCGTTCATTGCCGGCTCCAACACGGTGTCCAACCTGATGATGGCGCAGTTCCAGTTTGACACGGCGCAGCTGATCGGCGTGTCGGGCGCGATGCTGGTGGCGGCCCAGGCGGTGGGCGCGGCGGCAGGCAACATGATCGCCATTCACAACGTGGTGGCCGCCTCGGCCACGGTCGGGCTGCTCGGGCGCGAGGGCCAGGTGCTTCGCATGACCATTATTCCAACCACCTACTACCTGATCATGGCCGGCCTGCTGACGATGATTGCGATTCAGGTCCTGGGCGTCACTGATGCGCTGATGTAGGCGCAGGCGCGGCCGCTGGCTTGACAGCCTGCGGCAAACCCTGCGCCCATGACAAAGATCAAGCCGTTCGTCGCCTGTCACCTTAGCATCGTGTCTGGAGGCCTTGGCCTTGCGCCCCTTTTTCGAAAGGACGTCCCATGACACGCAAAAAACTGATCCTGTCGCTGATCGCAGCAGGTCTGGTGGTGGCGGCAACGTCTGTCGCGCTCACCATTTACCCCTCCTTCAGGCTGGGCTGGAACGACCCGGCCAGCACATCCACCAGCGCCGCCCCTGTTGCAAAACCCCGGCCCCTGGGCCTCACGCTGCGCCACCTCACCCAGAGCGAGAAAGCCAGGGCCGCACTACAGGGCGGCCTGCTCATCCAGGGCGTGACCGGCGCTGCGGCACGCGCCGGACTGGTGCCGGGCGAGGTCCTGCTGGCCATCAACGGTGTGGCCGTCAAGTCGGTGGAACAGGCGGCGAACGCGATGAACAAAAAGCACGACGGCGTGGAGCTGCTGATCCTGCGCCATGGCGAGCAGGTCTTTGTGCCCGTGGAGCCGGGCTGATATCGCCCGTCCCGAACGCTGTGCTGGATTGGGCCCCTGAAACGCCCTGATGGGCAAGCCCTTCAAAAACTCCCCCACCGTGCGCGGGAAAACGCATCGACGAAGCGCGCCAGCTGGTGCACCGGCAGATGGTCTATGCCCGCTGCGCCGGCCCGGCCGTCGCCACCAAAACACCGGCAAAACGCCGCCGCCCCGCGGGGGGAACGCAGCGGCGCACGCACGCTGACCGACAAGTCGCCTTGGGCCGTGGGCGTCAGCACGGCGTGCGCGCGCAGGGGCTCCGCCAACGCCAGGCGATTGCCCAGGCTGCCGGACACGCGCCGGCTCCAGGGCGCATCGGGCAAGAGGTAAACGCCCACCCGGCCATCCTGAAAATGCGGCTGCAGCGCTTGTGCCCGCCGCAGGTCCTGCTGCCGCAGCGCGTCCAGTTCCTGGCCCAGCGCCTCGCAGGCCAGAAAACCCAGTGGGTCCGGGTAGCGAACCAGTTTTTCATACAGCTGCGCGGGGCCGATGTACACATCCTGCGCACTGTCGCCATAGGCGTTGTAGTTGATCGCCTCCCCCAGCGACTGCAAGCGCCTGCGGTCCTCGAACCCCAGGCCCAGGCCCACGGCCAGGCGCTCGGCCGCCTCCGCCAGGTTGTCGCCGAAAGCCCCGACCACCGCCCAGGCCCGAAACCTGCCGCCCAGATGGCGGTCCACCAGCAAGCTGGTGCAGGTGTCGCTGGCCAGGTCGATATGCGCCTCTAGCAGCGGATGCACCGGGATCTCGCCAGCCTCGTGGTGGTCGAAGTAGCGCACCGACACGCCAGCGGCCAGCAGGCGCATCAGCGGCTGGCGGTTGCGCCGCATCGACACATCGCACACCAGCACGCTGTCACCGCGAACGGCCTGGACACGGCCGAGCAGCTCAATGTCGCGTTTTAGCCCCGTGACCAAACGGGTAGCCTGCGGATCATGCAGGCGCCACTGCACGACGGCGCACAGGCCGTCGGCATCCCCATTGCATACGTCGATGTTCATGGCCGTTCAGAGGACGCCCGGGGGCGTGCAGGACCGTGCAAGATCGCGTTGAATCGGCATGGCAACCCTAGTCCGCCTCCTGCTGCGCTTCGGGCTTTCTGTCGGGCGGCCGCATGAATTTTTTCTGGATCTCGGTCAGCTCCGCCACCCGCGCGGCGACCTTGTGATTGATGCTTCCGTCCGGATATTGGCCGCTGGCATCGGCCTGGCCCGCAGGCACGCCGGTGAGCAAGCTGATGGCCTGATCCACATGGTCCAC
>NZ_JADMJK010000166.1:18114-29035 GCF_018780625.1 Polaromonas sp.
TTGACATTGGAGGCAGGAATCAACACGCCCTGCTCCCCGCTCAGTCCGCGCGCCAGGCAGATGTCGAAGAAACCCTCGATTTTTTCATTGACGGCCCCAATCGCCTGCACCTGGCCCAGCTGATTCACCGAGCCAGTGACCGCCAGCGACTGCTTGACAGGCACATCCGACAAGTTCGACAGCAGGGCGCACAACTCCGCCAGCGAAGCGCTGTCGCCCTCGACCTGGCCATAGGACTGCTCGAACACCAGGCTGGCGGAAAGCGCCAGCGGCTGGTTTCTCGCATAGCGTGCGGCCAGAAAAGAGGACAGGATCAGCACGCCCTTGGAGTGAATGGCGCCGGAGAGCTTCACCTCGCGCTCGATGTTGAGCATTTCCCCGTCGCCCAGCCGGCTGGTGGCCGTGATCCGGGTCGGCTGGGCGAAGGCGAAACTGCCCAGTTCGATCACGGAAAGACCGTTGACCTGCCCCGCCACCGCCCCTTGTGTGTCGATCAGCAAGGTGCCGCGCAAAATGGCTTCGTGCAACTGGCCTTTCAAGCGGTCCTGCCGGTGAACCTGGGTGTCGATCGCCTGCTGCACATGGCGGGCAGCCACCACTGCATAGCCGGTTTCGCGCGCCCAGTAGTCGGCCTCCTGGAGCAGGTCGGACACGCTGGCCATGTGCGTGGACAGTCTTTGCGCATCGCCGACCAGCCGCGCGCTGTGGTCGATCACCCTGGCCACCGCACTGCGGTCGAAGGGCAGCAAATTTTCCTTGCGGGTCAGCGTTCCAATCAGGCGGGCATAGAGCAGATGCGTGTCGGCATTGCGTTCAATGCGATCCTCGAAATCCGCCGCCACCTTGAACAGCTCGCCAAAATCCGGGTCGTACTGCTGCAGCAGGTAATAGACCAGACGGTCGCCGAACAGAATGACCTTGGCGCGCAGGGGAATCGGTTCCGGCTCCAGCGACACGGTGCTCACCAGGCTGTACATCTGGCCCGGCGACTCGATGCGAATCTCGCGCGACTGCAAAGCGCGCTTCAGGCCGTCCCAGGCAAAGGGCTGCACCAGTACCTTGCGCACATCCAGCAGCAGGTAGCCACCGTTGGCCCGGTGCAGTGCGCCCGGCTTGATCAGGGTGAAGTCCGTGACCAGCGCGCCCAGCTGGGCAATGTGCTCGACCCGCCCGATCAGGTTGCTGTAGGTGGGGTTGTCCTCGCTGACGATGGGCGCGCCGACCTGCTTGCCGTTGGTCACCAGCACGTTCACCTGGTAGCGGTGAAAGGTCTCGCGGGTGACGATCGTCAGGCCGGAGAGGCTGGTGGACTCCTCCTGCTTGAGAAAGTCGTCCGCATGTTCGACCATGTCCTGCTGCACGATGTCGAGGTATTTCCGGATCGCAGGCAGGTCGGAAAACCGTGTGCGCATCTCGTCCATCACGCTCCTGACCGACGACAGCGTGGTGTCCCGGTTGAGCTGCTTGACCCGTTCGCTGCGCTCTTTCCACCACTGCGGCAAATGGCCCAGGATTTTCTCCAGCCGTTCCTGCAAACCGGCAATGGCGTTGGCTATCTTTGCTTTTTCCTCCTCCGGCAACTTGGCGAATTCGTCCGGTGGAATCACTTCCTGATTGCGGGTCGGGGCAAAGGCGAAGCCGCTCGGCGTGCGCAGCAGGACGACTCCCTGCTTCCCGGCGTCAGCGCCCAAGGCCTTGAACGCGTCTTCCTGCCGCTTGCTGAACTCGTCCTGGATGGCACCTGCCTTGGCGCGGTATTCATCGCTCTCGAACAGCGCCGGGATGGCGGTACGCAAATAGTCGACCAGTTGCGCCATGTGGTGGCACAGTTCTGCCCCCTTGCCCGACGGCAGCCTGATCGCCTGGGGTTTATGGGGCTGGGTGAAGTTGTTGAGGTAGCACCAGTCGGCCGGCTCGGGCTCGGCCTCCACTTTTTTTGAGAGGAACTGCTGGACCAGGCTGCGTTTGCCCATGCCGGAGGGGCCCAGCACATAAATGTTGTACCCGTCATGGCCGATGCCAGTACCAAAACGCACGGCGTCCATGGCACGTCCCTGGCCAATCAGCTCGGTCAGGCTGTCGAGCTCAGCCGTGGTCTGGAATCCGAATTGTTCAGGGTCACACGCATGGTGAAGCTGCTGCGGCGCAAGTGGAATTGAAGGAGCAAGCGAAAGCGGTTCGGGCACTGTCATGTTGCAAGGCTGCTGTGCCCCTGTGTTGAGGTTGCCACGGGTCTGCTCCGAAGGTCGCTGGCAGGCGGGCGGCCTTCTGACGCAAGTTCCCGAAATGGACCGGAGGCATCCAGCGGACTGCAGCCGGTGAACACTTCAACTCTAAGACGCAGGCGTCCTGGCCGCTTGATATTTCTCAAGCCCCGCGCCGTGCCAGGGGGCCGGCGTCAGGCCGATGGGACTGCAAAAGCGGCTTATTTCATTTTTGAAGGCAACCGGATCGTCTCGCCGGCAACCATGAACACGCCCTTGCCCTGGTGGTGCAGGGTCTGCGGCTGCTGTTGCGCCGGGTCCACCCACGCCTTGAGCACCTCGAGAATGAAGAAGTTGTATGGGGCCACCAGCTGGTCATCAGCCAGCCGGCATTCAAGATTCGCGTAGCACTCGCCGATGAGGGGCGCCTTGACGCACTGCGCGGCCACGGGTGTCAGGCCGAGGGCCTCGAACTTGTCCACCGTGCGGCCCGAGTGGTTCCCGCAGGCCACCATTTTTTCCGCCAATTCGGCCGTCGGGATGTTGATCACACACTCTTTGGTCGCCGTCAGGATGCCAAAGGTGTAGTTCCGGTTGCTGATCACGCAGCCCACCAGCGGCGGCTCGAATTCGAGCATGGTGTGCCACGACAGGGTCATGACGTTGGCCCGCTCCTTGCCAGCGGTGGTGACCATCACCACCGGCCCGGGCTCCAGCAGGCCATAGACCCTGGACAGGGGAAAGCTTTTCTTCGTCATCGCGCGACACCTCTTTTCAACGGCTTCCCCGGATCAGGCGCGCAAAACACATTTTTCATACAGCCCGAGCATTCGCCCGGCCGGGTCATACTTGGCTTTCAGCGCCTGGTAACGCGCCATGGCATAGGTCTGCGCAAACGCATCCGGGGTAAAAAAGCTGTCCGAATAAAGCGACTTGATGCCGCCCAGGCGCATCACTTCGCGCTCGACCAGCCGGTTGAAATGACCCGGTTCATGCGCAACGGCAGTCTCCACCACATCCCAGAAGCCGAAGTTGACATACAGGCTGCCGGGCGCCAGCGGATACAGCGTGAACTCCGCGCCCGGCGCAGGCCCGCGCACCGGGCAAATCCAGATCGGCAGGATGCCAATTTCGCGCATCAAAAACTCCAGAAAGGCGGGCGCGCTGGCGATCGGGATGTCCACGTCCTGGATCACCGATTCGGTAAAGCGGCCGCGCAAGCGGGCCAGGCGGCGCGTCAGGCCCCAGCGGGCGTTCCAGCGCATGACACGGGTGTAGGTGCGGGAATTGAGCCTGTCTTTTCCCAGCAGTCGGCGCACCAGCGGATGCTGCGCATACAGGTTTTTGGAGCACCAGAACCAGTCGGTGTCCCAGCGCCAGATATAGTCGTGCACCGTCAGGTAGTCCACCGGCTTGTCCAGCAGGGAACGGTAGTAAATATGCTTGAAGCTGTAGTCGCTGAGCCAGGGGGCGGCATCCACGAAACTGGCCCGGTTGATGACCTGCTGCTGCGGCCCGAACACCACGCCATCGACAAAGTCGGCGCTGCCCTGGCTTTGCGTGACCAGATCGCCAAAAAATCGGCCGGACAATTCGTGCCGCACATGCTCCACCCGCACGTAGGGTTTGACCGGCAAGGTGCGCAGGCGCAGGCGCAGCGCGTAGCCCAGCGTGCCGTAGGAGTTGGGAAACCCGAAAAACAGGTCGCGGTGCGCGTTGTCGGGCGTGCAGTGCAACACCTCGCCATCCGGCAGCAGCACGTCGAGTTCCAGCAGGGTGTCATGCACCAGGCCGTGGCGAAACGACGTGGCCTCGATGCCGACGCCCGCCGCCGCACCGCCCACGGTGATGGTTTTGAGTTGCGGCACCACCGCCGGCATGACGCCGCGCGGCAGCGTTTGCGCAACGAGTTGCTCATAGGTGGTCAGGCCTTCCACATCGACCCATCCGGCGGCGGTGTCAATGTCCAGCACATGGCAAAAGCCGCTCAGGTCCAGCCGGTGTTTGGCGCCCTCGTGGCGGTCGCGAAACAGGTTGGAACTGCGCTTGCCCAGACCAAGCGGCGCCGCGCTGCCGGCCGCGCCGGCATGCAGGGCGGCGGCCAGTTCGGCCCGTCGCCTGGCATGGGCAAAGCCATCAGGCGTCATACAGGTGCGCCCGGCTCATGGGGTAGCTGGTGCGGGTTACGTTGCCCTTGCCAAAGACAATCTGGAACAAATGCGTGTAGCCCGCCGGCGAGCGAAACATCTCGGCGCAGCCCACCAGGTAAGTGCGCCAGACCCGGTGAAAGCGCTCGTCAAAGCGCTGCGGGTTGAGGGCCTGGATGGCGCTCCATTGCAGCTCAAACCGCCGCGCCCACTCGTCCAGCGTCAGGGCGTAATGGCGGCGCAGGTTCTCGATGTCGAGCACCTCCAGCCCGCAGCGTTCCATCTCGACGATGACGTCGGACAAGCCGGGAATCCAGCCGCCGGGAAAGACATGCTTGCGGATGAACAGGTCAGTCTCGCGCGGACCGATGTGGCCAATGAAATGCAGCATGCCCAGCCCGCCGGGCTTGAGCAGGTCGGCATGCGCCTGGACCACTGCGGCCAACTGGTCACGTCCCGCATGTTCCAGAACGCCAATCGACACCACCTTGTCGTAGGGGCCATCGGCCACGCGGAAATCTGCCTCGCGCACGCTGAGCTTGCCGTCCAGTCCCCGACGCGCGACTTCCGCGCGCAACCAGTCCACCTGCTCGGTGGTGGTGTTGATGCCGGTGCCGATCGCGCCCAGCGTTTCCCAGGCACGGAACATGAAACCGCCAAAGCCGCAGCCGACGTCCACAAAGCGCTCGCCGCGCCCAAGCTGTATTTTTCGGCAGACGTGGTCGATCTTGCGCTGCTGCGCCTGCTCCAGCGTCTGCGTGCCTTCGGGCCAGTAGCCGCAGGTGTACATCATCAGCGGATCGTCGAGCCACAGGCGGTAAAACGCGTCCCCCAGGCCGTAGTGCGCGCGGGCGTTGGCTTTGGCTTGTGCCAGGCTTTGATTGGAGTAGCGCAGTTCATGGAAACCGTTCTCAACGCTGGTCAGGGCCTTGCCGTGCGTATCGAGGCCGCTGAGCATGCCGGCGGCCAGTGCCGCGCCAAAATCGCCCTCGACGTCAACGCTCTGGTCAAAGTACGACTCCAGCAGCCCCATCTGCCCGCGCGTGAAGGACTGCAACAGCGCGGCGTCAGAACGGAACAGGACGGTAAATGCCGGATCGCCCGGGCCGGCACGGTAGTCGCTGCCGTCGGGCAGCCCGATGGCAAACGGCACGCCGGTGCGTGCCTGCAGTGCGTCGACTATGTTTTGCATGGGTAACAGCATGCGGCGTCCTTCTTGGGGGTGCATGCGCTTCGTGCCTGCCCATCTGGTGCACACCTGGGGCGCTGCGGTTCCGTGCCACGATTGAACCTGTTCACGCGCGTCCTGGCTTGCGAAAGATCAACCCACGCAGGGTTGGACCCGGGGAAGCCGGCGTCAGCAGGGCGTGCGGGCGTTCATGCCGCGAAAGTCATGCAGCTCATCTTGAGAAAAGTCAAGTCGCCAGACAGCCCCCATCAGGTCCAATGGGCTGACTGAAATACAGGAATTTTCATGGCTATGGTGCCACCAGCGAACCAGACCGAACCAGGCCTGGACGACCGCGCCGAGACCGCTCGCCTGTTCATCGCGCTGTGGCCGGAGCCTGATCTGGCCGGCGCGCTGCACGCGCAATGCGGCGTCTGCGCCACCGACCCGGGCGCCCGTGTGGTGGCGCCGCAAAGGGTGCACCTGACGCTGCATTTTTTGGGCTCTGTGCCGCGCCAGACACGGCCCGCGCTGGCGTGCGCGCTGCGCGTGCCGTTTCAACCGTTTGAACTGCGCTTCAGCCACTGCGAGCAATGGCCGCATGGTCTGCGCGTGGCGGTGCCCGACACGGCTGTGCCGCCACTGATCCGCTTGCACGCAGCGCTGGGCCAGGCGCTGCAAGGCCTGGGCCTGCCGGTGGAGGAGCGCCCGTTTCGGCCGCACCTCACGCTGGCGCGACGCGCCACGGCGCCCCTGCCGTCGACCAAGGGGCCACCTCTGCACTGGCCCGTCAGCGGCTATGTGCTGGTGGAATCGCAGGCGGCGCGGGGCGGCGCGTACCAGGTCGTGCGGGCCTACAGCTGAAAACTGAAACCCTGGCGGCCCGGTCAAAGCCCCAGGGCATAGCGGTGCGCGCCCCGGTGCAAGCCGGGAAGCTTGCGCACCGCATCCAGCATGACGCGCGCCGAAAAGGCGGTGGGGTCAAAGCGCGCTTCAAGCAGCAAGCTCTGGTGCGGACCATGAGCGGCATGGCCGCGGCGGTCCAGCACCACGCCCAGCCCGTCGTCATCTTCCATTTCTGAAAGATCCGCCACCTGGAACACCTGCGTGGCTTCACCAGCAAACAGCGGGTCGGCCGCGATGGCCGCCTGCACCTGCGCCAGTTCGGCGCCATGCTCAAGCTCCACATACACGTAATGCGATGCGCCGTTGTCGCTGCGGTACTTCCCGGTCAGCGCCCCCTTGACGCCCCGAATCCCCGCCACGGCCGCGCTGTGATGCAGGTGCAGTCCGGGGTGGCGATGAAACACGGTGTGTCCACGGGGTATCAGCATCTCGAAGGCATTGCGCAGCAGCGGCAAAACGCCCGGGTCCCAGCCAGCACCGACCACCGCCGCCACGCGGTGGTGGTCGGCCGCTTCGCCCAGCGCGGCGTGGTGGGCCTGCAGCGCCTGGCCCTCGAAACATGCGCATTCCACGACGGGAATGCGGCCCTGCAGGAGTTCGCGGGCCACGCCCAACACGGCGTAGGCGGGCACGCACACCAGTGCGGCACGAACGCCCTCCAGTTCCCGTACATGCGAAGCGACGGAAAAACGCCGCAGGCGGCCGGGCAAGGCAGCGGGCGCCCCGGGCTGGCGCACCACACCGGCCAGGGCCAGTTCGCTATCGTCAAGCAGGGCATCGGCGCACGCCAGCCCCAAGCGCCCCAGACCGATCACCGCCACCTGTAGTTTTGTCATCACCGCTCCAATTTTGAATTCTGAAAACGCTGAATCCGGTTCAGGGTTTCAAGGCTGGCGCCTGCGCGGGTACAGGGCGCGGCTCAGGACACCGCAATGGCTTTGGCATCGCCGCTGCCCTCCTTGGGCAGGCGCACCGTGAGCACGCCGTTTTTGCAGCGCGCCACGGCCTTGTCGATATTGACCTTGCACGGCAAGGCAATGTCACGCTGGAATGCCCCATAGGCGCGCTCCCTGACATGGCAAGCGCTGTCATGCGTTTCGCATTCAAAAAGCTTTTCGCCGCGCAACTGCAGCACGTTGCCCTGCAGGGTGATGCTGCAGTCATCCTTGTTCATGCCCGGCACGTCGATGCGCACGACGATAGCCGTTGGCGTTTCTTCCACTTCCCCGGCCAGCAGGCTCCAGCGCGGCAAAGTGGCCAGCGCACTGACGTCACCCTGGCCTTCTTCCTTGCGGCGGGAAAAACTCGCAAGGGATTCGCTGCGCCGGCCGAGCCATTCGCACCAGCCTTCAGACAGGTTTTTCCAGGCCAGACGGATCTCATGGCCCATATTCCTTCCGGTCTGCGTCAAGGAGTTCAGCATGGTCGGCTTTCTGAAAATATGTGGTTCTGCTACGCGCCGCAGTGGTTTCAGCACAAACCCAATGTAGGACGCCAGGAAAAAAGGCGGCTTGCGATTTCTCAAGCACGACCGCTGGCCGGCGCAGGTCATTTCAGACTGGGCACACGGAATGCCAGGCCCGTCTGCTACAGGACCGTCGGGGCGCCCTCATGGTCATGTTGGTCGGTGCGTGCCTTGTCCAGCAAAAACTCAATGCAGGTGCGCACGGCCCGTGTCTGGTGCCGGTTGGGCATGTACAGCAGATACATGCGGGTGCCAAAAATGCTCAGGCGGTAGTCGTCCAGGGTGGTCAGAACCTCGCCGGATTCAATCGCGTCCATCACCACATAGTCGGGCACCAGGCCCAGTCCCAGGCCCGCCAGAATCCCCTGGCGCAGGAACGGGAAGTGCTCGGAAATCAGCGTGGGCTCCAGCGTGACCTCGTGGCGTTCGTCGCCCCGGTAGGCGCGCAGGCGCAGCTGCTGGCCGACCACGCCCGAGGTGATCAGCGGCGTGGTGCGCAGCTGGTCGAGCGCGGTGGGCAGGCCGTGCTGCTGCGCAAACGCGCGCGAGGCGCAGGCCAGGTAACGCACGCTGCCCAGCTCACGCGCAATCAGGGCGGGCGGCGGCTCGGGCATCACGCGGATGGAAATGTCCACCTCGTCCCGCAGGTTGTCGGCCCGGTTTTCAAACAACACGTCCAGCACGATGCCGGGGTACTGGCGCTTGAACTCGATCAGCCAGTCGGACATCACCATCTGCCCATAGCCGCTGGGCACGCTCAAGCCCACGCGGCCCTGCAGGCCCTGGCCCAGCGTGGTGATGGTTTCGCGGGCGGCCTGCATTTCATTCTGGATGCTGCGGCCATGCGCGTACAGGCGCAGGCCGACCTCGGTGGGCTCGACGCGGCGCGTGGTGCGGCGCACCAGCTGCACGCCCACGGACTTTTCGAGCTGCTTGAGGTGGTAGCTGACGTTGGCGCGCGTCATCTTGAGCTTGCGTGCGGCCTGGCTCAGGTTGCCGGCGTCGATGATGTCGACCAACAGGGTTAGCGAGGCGAGATCCATGGATTTTGTATAAAAATATTTGACAGTCTGTCAATTGTTTATGCAATTGTCAAGATAGTTTTACACAGTGACAATGCGTTGAATAAATTTCCATCCAACGAAACTGGAGACACGCGCATGCACACTGAAGCCACCACGTCCGTCGTCAACACCTCACGCCTGGGCAGCGTGCTGCTGGTGAGCATTGACCACCCCCCTGTCAACGCGCTCAGCGTCGACGTGCGCCGTGGCCTGCTGGCGGCAGTGCAAGAGGCCGATGCCGATGCCGGCGTGGCCGCGGTGCTGATCGTGGGCGCGGGCCGGGCCTTCATCGCCGGGGCCGACATCCGTGAATTCGGCAAACCGCCCATGGCGCCCTCGCTGCCCGAGCTGTGCAGCCGCATCGAAGCCTGCAGCAAGCCCGTGGTGGTGGCGATCCACGGCCCGGCGCTGGGCGGCGGGCTGGAAGTGGCCCTGTCGGCCCACTACCGCCTGGCCATGCCGGATGCCAGGCTGGGCCTGCCCGAAGTGCTGCTGGGCTTGCTGCCCGGCGCCGGCGGCACCCAGCGCGCACCGCGCCTGATGGGTGTCAAGCCTGCGCTGGAAATGATGCTCAGCGGCCGCCACTTGGGCGCCGGGGAAGCCCTGGCCCTCGGGCTGATCGACCGGCTGGGCGAAGGCACCGACGTGCTGGCGGCAGGCCTGGCCTATGCCAACGCGCTGGTCGCGAGCGGCGCCGGTGTGCGCCCCACCCGTGCGGCAGACGCGGCCCTGGCAGACAAGGCCGCCAGCCAGGCCGCGCTGGAGGCGCTGAAGGCCGACACGGCCAAAAAGACGCCCGGCCTGTTCTCGCCGCTCAAGATCATCGAAGCCGTGCAGGGCGCCCTGGACCTGCCTTTTGACGAGGCCGTGGCGCTGGAGCGCCAGCTGTTCCTGCAGTGCCTGGACAGCCCGCAGCGTGCCGGCCTGGTCCATGCCTTCTTTGCCGAACGCGAAGTGGCCAAGTCGCCCGAGACGCGCAACGCCAAGCCGCGCGCCATAGACAGCGTGGGCGTGATCGGCGGCGGCACCATGGGCGCCGGCATTGCCGTGGCCGTGCTCAATGCAGGCCTGCCCGTGACCATGGTCGAGCGCGACGACGCCTCCATTGCCCGTGGCCGTGCCAACGTCGAGAAGGTGTACGACGGTCTTGTGGCCAAGGGCCGCATGACGCCCGACGCCAAGGCCGCCGTGATGGCCCGCTTCAGCGGCAGCACCTCGTATGACGCGCTGGCCCAGGCCGACCTGGTGATCGAGGCCGTATTCGAGGAAATGGGCGTCAAGAAGGCGGTGTTCGCCGAGCTGGACCGGGTGTGCAAGCCCGGCGCCGTGCTGGCCACCAACACCTCCTACCTGGACATCGATGAAATTGCGGCCAGCGTGTCGCGCCCGCAAGATGTGGTGGGCCTGCACTTCTTTTCGCCGGCCAACATCATGAAGCTGCTGGAGATCGTGGTGCCCGCCCAGGTCAGCGCCGATGTCGTGGCGACCGCGTTTGACCTGGCCAAAAAGCTCAAGAAAGTGCCCGTGCGCGCCGGCGTGTGCGACGGCTTCATCGGCAACCGCATGCTGGCCGTGTACCGCGCCACCGCCGACCACCTGCTGGAAGACGGCGCCTCGCCCTACCAGGTCGACGCCGCCGCGCGCGAATTCGGCTACCCCATGGGCCCGTTCCAGGTGGCGGACCTGGCCGGTGGCGACATCGGCTGGGCCACGCGCAAGCGCAAGGCCGCCACGCGCAACCCCGAGGCGCGCTACGTGCAGATTGCCGACCGCCTCTGCGAGCGCGGCTGGTTCGGCCAGAAGACCGGCCGGGGCTATTACCTGTACCCCGAAGGAGCGCGCGCCGGCACGCCGGACGACGAGGTGCTGGCCATCATCGACGCCGAGCGCCAGCGCGCCGGCACCACGCCGCGCCCCTTCAGCAACGAGGAGATCATGCGCCGCTACCTGGCCGCCATGGTCAACGA
>NZ_JADMJK010000041.1 GCF_018780625.1 Polaromonas sp.
AACAACCCACCGGGACATCAGTCCCCTTGCACCACCTCCCCCGCCTCCTCCCCATCCAGCCGCTTCATGTTGTCCAGCAGCTTGAGCAGGTAATGCAGCGTATGCGTGAGGTCGCTGGTGGAAAACCCTTCCAGTGCCTGCTCGTAATAGTGATGGATCTTGGGTTGCGCCTTCAGCGTCCAGACCTCCCGGCCTGACGCCGTCATCGTCACCAGCCGCGAACGGCGGTCGCGCCCGTCGGGGGCCGTGCCAATATGGCCGTCGCGTTCCATCCGGCTGATCAGCCCCGCCAGATTCTGGCGGCTCACCATCAGGTAGCGGGCCAGGTCGCCCACGCTCATGCCGCCCTCCGCTTCCGGTCGCGACAAGGCGCCCAGCACCGCCCACTGCTGGGTCGTCAGGCCTTCGGCCTCTACCGCGCGTGTCCCTGTTTTATGCAACATATTGGTACATTGATACAAACGAAAGAACAACCTGTTGGCCAGTTCCATTCGTACAGAAATACCGCTTTCATTAGGGTAAACCATATAACTTTCATCCAAAATACGCTTGCTCTAAAAAATTCTTCAGCCTAATATACGTCAATGTATTGACCTAAATATCCAGGCCAGTGCAGCAAGCATACCAACCTGAACGACTGATGGAGAGAAGCATGAAGAAACTGGAAAACAAGACGGTCATCGTGACTGGCGGCGGCGGCGGCATTGGCGGCGCAACCTGCCATCGTTTTGCAGCGGAAGGCGCCAAGGTCGCCGTGTTTGACATGAACGTCGAAGCTGCCGAGCGCGTGGCCAACGAGATCAAGGCCGCCGGCGGCACCGCCCAGGCCTTCAAGTGCAACATCACCGACCGCGCCGAAGTCGATGCCGCCGTGGCGGCCGCCGAAGCGGCGCTGGGCCCCATCGCCGTGCTGGTGAACAACGCCGGCTGGGATGTTTTCAAACCCTTCCTCAAGACCGTGCCGGCCGAGTGGGACAAGCTGATTGCCATCAACCTGACCGGCGCGCTGCACATGCACCACGCGGTGCTGCCGGGCATGGTCGAGCGCAAGTACGGCCACATCGTGAACGTGGCGTCTGACGCGGCGCGGGGCGGCTCTTCCGGCGAGGCGGTGTACGCCGCCTGCAAGGGCGGCCTGGTGGCTCTGTCCAAGACGCTGGCGCGTGAACACGCCCGCCAGGGCATCACCGTCAATGTGGTGTGCCCCGGCCCGACCGACACCGCCCTGCTCGCCGGCGTGGCCGAAGGCGCCCGTGACCCGGCCAAGCTGATCGAAGCGTTCAGAAGCGCCATTCCGCTGGGCCGCCTGGGCCAGCCCGACGACCTGGCCAGCGCCATCGTTTTCTTCGGCAGCGACGACGCCAGCTTCATCACCGGCCAGGTCATCAGCGTGTCGGGCGGCCTGACCATGCACGGATGAGCCCCCACGCTCCCCACTTCGTGTGGTTCGCTGCCCCCCGAGGGGGCGCTGCGCCTGCGGCCCCTGCTGGTATGACGCCACCCCCACGCTTGTCGCTTCGCTGAATTTTTAACTTACTCCAACCCACAGGAAATCACCATGACTTTCGAAGACATCCTTTACGAAGTACGCAACGGCGTGGCCTGGATCACCATCAACCGCCCTGACAAGATGAACTCGTTTCGCGGCCAGACCTGCGACGAGATCATCAAGGCGCTGAACAAGGCGGGCTATGACAAGGGCGTCGGCGCCATCGTGCTGGCCGGCGCCGGCGACCGGGCGTTTTGCACCGGCGGCGACCAGTCTGCCCACAACGGCAACTATGACGGGCGCGGCACCATCGGCCTGCCGATGGAAGAACTGCACACCGCCCTGCGCGACGTGCCCAAGCCGGTGATTGCCCGCGTGCAGGGTTTTGCCATTGGCGGCGGCAACGTGCTGTGCACGATCTGCGACCTGACGATCTGCTCCGACAAGGCCGTTTTTGGCCAGGTCGGCCCCAAGATGGGTTCCGTCGATCCCGGCTACGGCACGGCTTTCCTGGCACGCGTGGTCGGCGAAAAGAAGGCGCGCGAGATCTGGTATCTGAACCGCCGCTACTCCGGCGCCGAGGCCGTCGCCATGGGCCTGGCCAATATCTGCGTGCCGCACGAGGAACTCGACGCCACCGTCCAGAAGTGGGGTGAGGAAATCTGCGAGCGCAGCCCCACCGCGCTGGCCATTGCCAAGCGCAGCTTCAACGCCGACACCGCCCACCAGGCCGGCATTGCCGGGCTGGGCATGTACGCGCTCAAGCTCTATTACGACACCGAAGAGTCGCGTGAAGGCGTCAATGCGCTGAAGGAAAAGCGCAAGCCCGAATTCCGCAAGTACGCCAAGTAATTTTTAGATCGGAACCCGAATCATGCAAGTCGACGCCCTGAATCCGTCTGGTGCTGTGTGGTGGCCCGACCGCAACACGCTGGAAAACGCCAACCTCACGCGCTTCATGCGCACGCTCGGCGTCGACAGTTTTGAGGCGCTCAATGAAAGCGCCAATGCCGATCCCGCATGGTTTCATGACGCGCTGATCCACTTTCTCGACTATCGATTCCAGGAACCCTACACGCAGGTGCTGGACCTTTCCGAGGGGCTGCCCTTTGCGCATTGGTGTGTGGGCGGCAAGACCAATGTGGTCCTGAACTGCATCGACCGGCGACGCGATACGGCGCGCTACATGCAACCCGCGCTGGTCTGGGAAGGTGAAGACGGCACGGTGACCACCTGGACCTTTGCCGACCTGGACCGCGAGACTTGCCGCCTCAGCTGGGGCCTGCGCAGCCTGGGGTTGGGCCGTGGTGACGTGGTGGGCATGTACCTGCCCAACCTGCTGCAGGCGGCCGCCGCCATGCTGGCTGTGGCAAAGATCGGCGGTATTGTGCTGCCCATGTTTTCGGGCTTCGGCGCCGACGCCATCGCGCAGCGTCTGAACGATGGACAGGCCAAGGCGCTGATCACGGTCGACGGCTCCTTGCGGCGTGGCAAGTGCGTAGGCGCCAAGATTGTTGCCGACGAGGCGCTCCTGCACTGCCCGGACGTGCGTCACGTCGTGGTTCTGAGTCATCTGGCCACCGAACACGGATGGAAAGAGGGGCGCGATCACTGGTGGCATGCGCTCGCCGCCGGCGCGCCTGACGACTACACGGCCGTGCCGACCGAAGCCATGCCGGCCGACGACCCGTTCCTGCTGATGTTCACATCGGGCACCACCGGCAAGCCCAAGGGCGTGGTGCACTCGCATTGCGGTTTCCCGGTCAAGACGGCGCTGGACCTGTCGATCTGCATGGACCTCAAGCCCGAAGACCGCTTCCTGTGGATGTCGGACATGGGTTGGCTGGTGGGTCCGATTCTGGTGTTCGGCGGCCTGCAGGTTGGTGCCACGGTGGTGCTGGCAGAAGGTGCGCCCAACTTCCCGCAACCAGACCGCCTGTGGCGCCTCATCGAGCGTCACCGTGTCACCTACCTGGGTCTCGCACCCACAGTGGCACGTTTGTCGATGTCGATTGAGGACGACGCCTTTGCCGCACTCGATCTCACCTCCTTGCGCGTCATCGTATCCACCGGCGAGCCCTGGACGCCCGAGGCCTGGCAGTGGACATTCGAGCAGGTGGGCAAGCGCAGAGTCCCGCTGCTCAACTATTCCGGAGGAACCGAGATTGGCGGCATCCTGACGGGCACGGTGATTCATCCGCTCAAGCCTTGCGCCTTTGCCGGACCCGTTCCTGGAACCGGCGCTGATGTGGTCGATGCCGAGGGACGCAGCGTCGGCCCGGGCGTCACGGGCGAGCTGGTGATGCGCAGCCCCAGCATCGGGCTCACGCGCGGGCTGTGGCATGACCGTGCGCGCTACCTCGAAAGCTATTGGTCGCGCCTGCCGAACGTGTGGGTGCATGGCGACTTCGTCAGCCGCGACGCGGACGGCATGTGGTACGTGCACGGCCGCTCCGACGACACATTGAAGATTGCGGGCAAGCGCACAGGGCCGTCCGAAATCGAGGCGCTGCTGATGGCCACCGGACTGCTGCTCGACGCGGCCGCGATCGGCGTGCCCGATCCCGTCAAAGGCACTGCGGTGCTTTGTGTTTGCGTCCCGCGCCCCGGCATCGAGATGGACACCGCAGCCAAAAGTCTCTCCAGCGCGGTGGTTGCCGGACTGGGTGGTGCATTCAAGCCCGCCCAGGTGGTTTTTGTTGCCGACCTGCCGCGCACACGCAACATGAAAGTAATGCGCCGCGTTGTCCGCGCCACCTGGCTTGGTGAAGACCCGGGCGACCTGAGCACGCTGGTCAACCCGGAATCGGTGCAGGCGATTGGCGCTGCGCTTACTCCATCTGCTGGCTCGCCTACTCCGACAGGCGAGTGAAACACAGCGCGATTGTCGGCATTTCAACCCCACCCCCTGAGGAGACATCCATGATTCGATTGACTACCCATTCCACGCGCCCCATGTCACGCCGTTGGCTGACGATGGGCACGGCTGCCATGCTGGCCGCGGCAGTGCTTCCAGCGGCCGGCCAGACGGCGGCGTGGCCATCCAAACCTGTGCGCCTGGTGGTGGGCTTTGCCCCTGGCGGCGGCACTGACGTGATGGCCCGCACCCTTGCCCAATCGCTGACCGAGGCGTTGGGGCAGACCTTTATCGTTGAGAACAAGCCCGGCGCCAGCGGCAACCTGGGCGCGAGCGAGGTGGTGAAAGCAGCAGCCGACGGCTACACCTTTCTCATCGCACCGACCTCGGTGGAGACGGTCAATCCATCCCTGTTCAAGTCCAACCTGCTGCCCTCCCGCGATCTCACGCCGGTGATGGGGGTGGGTCGCATGCAGATGTATGTGGTCGCGCGTCCGACGATGGAGGCCAAGGATGTCAAGCAGCTGATTGCCATGGCCAAGGCCCAGCCGGGAAAATTGAACTACGCGTCCTCCGGGGCCGGCACGCCACCTCATTTGGCGGGAGAGTTGTTCAATCAAAGCACCGGCACCAACATCACCCACGTCCCCTACCGTGGATCCGCGCCTGCCCTGCAGGACGTGATGGCCAGCCAGGCCGATTTTGTCTTCGATCCGGGCATTGCTTTTCCGCACATCAAGGCTGGCAAGGTCAAGCTGCTGGCCGTGGCCAGCGACAGGAAATCGCCCTTCTTCCCGGATGCGCCCACTTACGCCGACCTGGGCATTAAAAATGCCAGTCTGGACATCTGGTTTGGCCTTTGGGCGCCTCACAACGTTCCGGCCGACATCACCGATCGTTTGTCCCGTGAGGTGAACAAAGCCTTGTCGGCCCCAGCGACCAAGGAACGCTTCGGCAACCTGGGCGTTGAGCCCGCGCCTCTTGAAACAGCAGCTTTTCGCAAACTGCTGGCCGAAGAAGGCAAGACGCTTTCGGCCTTGATCAAGGAACGCAAGATCGTTGCCGACTGAGCGCCACCCCGGCTCCCACTTTCTCCCAGCAACCAGGAACCGAACCCCATCATGGCCCTCGACACTGAATCCTTTGAGCTCTTGCTCGCCGCCGTCCAGCGCTTCGTCAAGGAACGCCTGGTGCCCGCCGAAAATTACCTGGAAGAGCACGACGAGGTGCCCGCCGACATTGTCGAGGACATGAAAGAAATGGGCCTGTTCGGCCTGACCGTCCCCGAGGAATTCGGCGGCATCGGCCTGTCGGTCAGCCAGGAAGTCCAGGTCAACTATGAGCTGGGCCGCACCGCGGCGGCGTTCCGCTCGGTGTTCGGCACCAATATCGGCATCGGCTCGCAGGGCATCCTGATGG
>NZ_JADMJK010000035.1 GCF_018780625.1 Polaromonas sp.
GCTGGACCTGGGCCGCGTCCCACGGCGTGCCGAAATGCGCGGCGGCGCTGGCCAGGCGCAGCAGGTGTTCGGCGGCGTGGCGCAGCTGGCCATCTTGCAGCGCCAGGGTTTCAAGCAGGTCAAACGGCTGGCTGGCACGGTCCAGAAACTGGCGCTTGTTGCGCCATTCCTGCCATTCGGCATCCGGCACGGCGCCCGAGGTGATGCCGCTGCCAATGCCGCAGCGCAGCCGACCGGCCTGCACGGTGACGGTGCGGATCGGCACGTTGAAGGTGGCTCTGATTCCATGGCCCTGCGCGCCGGGCCGCACCACACCGATGGCGCCGCAGTAAACGCCGCGCAGCTGGGGCTCCAGCGTGCGGATCATCTGCATGGCGCGCACCTTGGGCGCGCCGGTCACGGAGCCGCAAGGGAACAGCGCGGCAAACACGCCGGCCAGCGTGGTGCCGGGTCGGGTTCTGGCCTGCACGTCGGAGGTCATTTGCCACACGGTGGGCAGGGCTTGGGTGTGGAACAAGGCCGGCACCCGCACGCTGAAGGGCTCGGCGATGCGCGAGATATCGTTGCGCAGCAGGTCCACGATCATGACGTTTTCAGCGCGCTCCTTGGGCGAGGCGCGCAGGGCTTCGGCCTGGGCGGCATCCATCTCGGGCGTGGCACCGCGCGCGGCCGTGCCTTTCATGGGCCGGGCCAGAATCTGGCCGCCCTCGCTTGCGTCGTTCCAGTCAAAAAACAACTCGGGCGAGACCGACAGCACCCGGCCGTCACCCGTGCTTCCGGTGTCTATGCAGGCCGCATAGCCGCCCGGCTGGGCACGCTGCAGTGCGGCAAACAGGACCAGGTCGGCGTCCTCTGGCGGCTGGCCCACCCATTGGCCCAACAGCGGCGCGGTGAAGTTGACCTGGTACAACTCGCCGGCGGCAATCGCGCGCTGGAGCTGGTCCATGGCTACGCCAAACACGGGCCGCGGGCAGGTCTCGGTCCACTGCACCTGGGCGGCGCCAGTGTGGGCATCCTCGGGCCAGGGCAAGGCTTGGTCATAAACGGCAAACCAGGCCAGCGGGCCGTCGGGCGCGTGCACGGCCAGGGCGGCGTCAAACGCGGGTGCCGCTTCATAGCGTACATAACCCACGCACCAAAATCCCTCTCGCGCAGCGGCCTGCACGGCGTCGAGCACGGGGCGCACCTCGGCCAGTTCATGCGCGACCAGCACGGTGCGCGGCGTGCCAAAGGCATGGCGCAGGCGCGGCGCGGCGCTGTCGTGCGGATCGGAGAAGTCGATACGCGAAGAAATGATGCTCAAGTCAGCCTCATGCCGCGCCGATATGCGGCACCAGCCCGGCCACAGGCTGGCCGTTTTTCAGTGCAGCGGTAAAAGCCAGCATGCGGTCAATCGGCAGGCGGGCGCGCAGGCCCAGCGCCGGGTCGACCTGCACTTCGTTGGCGCCGGTTTCCAGCACTTGCGCCACGCCGGCCAGGCTGTTCATGGCCATCCAGGGGCAGTGCGCGCAGCTTTTGCAGGTGGCGCTGTTGCCCGCCGTCGGGGCTTCAATGAAGGTTTTGCCGGGGTTCAGCGTGCGCAGCTTGTGCATCATGCCGTTGTCGGTGGCAACGATGAATTCGGTCGCATCCATCTCGTGCGCGGCCTTCAGAATGCCCGAGGTGGAGCCGACGGCATCGGCCAGCGCCACCACGTCGGCCGGCGCTTCCGGGTGCACCAGCACCTTGGCCAGCGGGTGCTGCTGCATCAGCGCCTGCAACTCGAAGGCCTTGAACTCGTCGTGCACGATGCAGGCGCCGTTCCACATCACCATGTCGGCGCCGGTTTCACGCTCGATGTAGCCGCCCAGGTGCCGGTCCGGCCCCCAGAGGATTTTCTGGCCCTGCGCTTTGAGCGCCCGCACGATGTCGAGCGCGCAGCTTGACGTGACGACCCAGTCGGCCCGCGCCTTGACGGCCGCGCTGGTGTTGGCGTAGACCACCACGGTGCGGTCGGGGTGGGCATCGCAAAAGGCGCTGAACGCGTCAATCGGGCAGCCCAGGTCGAGCGAGCAGGTGGCGTCCAGGTCGGGCATCAGCACGCGCTTTTCGGGCGACAGGATCTTGGCGGTTTCGCCCATGAAGCGCACGCCCGACACCACCAGCGTCCGGGCGGCGTGGTCGCGGCCAAAACGCGCCATCTCCAGCGAATCAGACACCAAGCCGCCGGTTTCTTCGGCCAGGTCCTGCAAGTCGGGATGCACGTAGTAGTGCGACACCATCACCGCATTTTTAGCTTTGAGCAGGCTGCGGATGCGCTCTTTCAGCGCGGCGCGCTCGGGCTGCGACGGCTCGGGGGGCACGCGGGCCCAGGCGTGGTGGGTGGAGCAGCTGCCCGCCATTTCGGGCTGCTCGTAGTCAACGTTGATGCGGGACAGGACTGAACTCATTGCGGGCCTCCTTGTGGCGCGTCAAAGCGCATCGAATAATCTATGGCCTGAACGTCCTTGGTCAAGGTGCCAATCGAAATGCGGTCCACGCCGGTGTCGGCCAGCGCGCGCAGCCCGGCCAGCGTCACGCCGCCTGAAATTTCCAGAACGGCCCGCCCGGCGTTGATGCGCACCGCTTCTTTCAGCATGGCCAGGTCCATGTTGTCAAGCAACACCATGCGGGCGCCGGCGTCCAGCGCCTGGGCCAGTTCGGCCAGCGTTTCAACTTCGATTTCCACGAAGTCAGCCTGGGCCGCGATGGGCGCGGCGCGCTGCAGCACCTGCGCGATGCCGCCGGCAGCGGCAATGTGGTTTTCCTTGATCAGGATGGCGTCGTACAAGCCGACCCGGTGGTTGGTGCCGCCGCCGCAGCGCACGGCATATTTTTGCGCCATGCGCAAGCCGGGCAGGGTCTTGCGGGTGTCCACAATCTGCGCCGGGGTGCCGGCAACGAGGGCGACATAAGCCGCTGTCTTGGTGGCGACGGCGCTTAAAAATTGTAAAAAATTAAGCGCCGTGCGCTCGGCTGTCAGCAGCGCCCGGGCCTGGCCCTGGACTTCAAACACCACCTGGTCGGCTGCGCAACGCGCGCCGTCCCTGACATGCCAGACCAGCCGGGCCTGCGGGTCAAGCTGCTTGAATGCCGCCTCGACCCAAGCGCTGCCGCACACCACGGCGCTCTCCCGGGCCAGCACCTGCGCCCTGGCTTGGGCGGCGGGGTCAATCAGCGCTGCGGTCAGATCGCCAGTGCCCACATCCTCGGCCAGCGCACGCGCAACGTCGCTCTGGGCCAGTTGGCCCAAGGCCTCGGTAGAAAAATTAAATGACTTTGTCATAAGAAATCCGAATAAAGAACCGTGCGAAAAGCGCACTGTACAGTGCCCTAAACTACGGGCAAACCCGCAGCGGCGGTCGCAAATGTTACCGCCGTGTGAAAAACGCCACATCCATCGGGGCCGGCCCGCTGGCCTTGCGACCTTCCCGCAACTGACTTCAACCTCTTCTTGCCATGTTCAGAACCCTGCTCAAATCCAAAATCCACCGTGCCGCAGTGACCCACTGCGAGCTCAACTACGAAGGCTCCTGCGCCATTGACGAAGACCTGCTGGACGCCGCCAACCTGGGCGAAAACGAGCAGATCCACATCTGGAACATCAACAACGGCGAGCGCTTCATCACCTACGCGATCCGCGCCGAACGCGGCAGCCGCATCATTTCGGTCAATGGCTCGGCGGCGCGCCGTGCGGCGGTGGGTGATCTAGTCATCATTGCGGCCTTTGCCCAGGTCCATGAAGACCAGGTGGCGGGCTTTAGCCCCAAGCTGGTGTTTGTCAACCCCGACAACCGCATTCAGGAAGAGCGCTCGACCATTCCGGTGCAGCAGCCCTGAAGACGCCGCCCGCTTTGGCAGCCCCGATGGACAACGCAGCCATGATGGCGCGCAGCCTGCGCCATGTGTGGCACCCCTGCACGCAGATGAAGTTGCACCAGGCCCCGGCAGCAGTCCCGCTGGTGCCCATTGCCCGCGCCGAGGGCGTGTGGCTGCACGACTTTGAAGGCCGGCGCTACCTGGACGGCATCAGTTCCTGGTGGGTCAACCTGTTTGGCCACGGCCACCCGCACATCAAGGCGGCGCTGCGCGACCAACTTGACCGGCTGGACCATGTGATGCTGGCCGGCTTCACGCACCAGCCGGTGGTCGAATTGTCGGAACGGCTGGCCGCGCTGACCGGCCTGGGCCATGCCTTCTACGGCAGCGACGGCGCCAGCGCCACCGAGATTGCGCTGAAGATGAGCGCGCATTACTGGCGCAACACCGGCCGGCCCGAGAAGTGCCGCTTCATCGGCCTGGCGGGCGGCTACCACGGTGAAACCGTGGGCGCGCTGGCCGTCACCGACATTGCGATTTTCAGGGAAGCCTACGCGCCGCTGGTGCGGCTGGCCGCCACCGTGCCCAGCCCCGATGCGCGAAACGCCCAGCCGGGCGAAAGCGCCGCCGACGTGGCCAGGCGCGCCGCGGCCGGCCTGCAAAGCTGGCTGGCGCAGCACCATGCGCAGACCGCCGCGCTGATCCTGGAGCCGATGGTGCAGTGCGCCGCCGGCATGGCAATGTACAACGCCGCCTACCTGCGCGAGGCGCGCGCGCTGTGCGACCGCTACGAGGTGCACCTGATCGCCGACGAAATTGCCACCGGCTTTGGCCGCACCGGCACCATGTTTGCGCACCAGCAGGCCGGCATCCAGCCCGACTTCATCTGCCTGTCCAAAGGCCTGACCGGCGGCACGCTGCCGCTGTCGGCGGTACTGACCACCGACACGGTCTACGACGCGTTTTACGACGACGAGATGGCGCGGGGCTTTTTGCATTCGCATTCCTACACCGGCAACCCGCTGGCCTGCCGCGCCGCGCTGGCCACGCTCGAACTGTTTGAGCAAACCGACGTGCTGGCCCGCAACGCCGAACAGGCGCTGCTGCTGGACCAGGCCTTTGCGCCGCTGACGCAGCACCCGTCGGTGCGCCATGCGCGCCGGCTCGGCATGATCTGGGCCTGGGACATTGACGGGACAGCGGGCGAAAAACCGCTGCTGCCCCACTTTGCCCGGCGCTACGCCAGTCACGCGATGGCGCATGGCGTGCTGCTGCGGCCGATTGGCAACACGGTCTACGCCATGCCGCCTTACGTGATGGATGCCGCGTCGGCCGACCACCTGGCGCGCGGCGCGCTGGCTGCGCTTGAGGCCACGCTGGCCGACGAAGGCCCGGCGCATGGCTGAGCACGCAGGCCCGGCGCTGTCGCTGTTTGTCACCGGCACCGACACCGGCGTGGGCAAGACGCTGGTTAGCGCCGGACTGCTCCACGCGCTGGCGCGCTACCACCCGCGCGTGGTCGGCATGAAGCCGGTGGCGGCGGGCACTGAACGGATCAACGGCGTGGACGCCAACGAGGATGTGCTCGCCCTGCGCGCCGCCTCCAACTGCCGCGTGCCGCCCGAACTGGACAACCCGGTGCTGCTGCCAGACCCGCTGTCGCCGCACATCGCCGCCGCGCGCGCCGGCGTGCGCATCGACATCGACCACCTGGTGGCCTGCCAGCGCGCGCTGGCGCTGCGGGCCGAGGCCGTGGTGGTTGAAGGCGCGGGCGGCTTCATGGTGCCGCTGTCCGCCACCGAAACCGGCGCCGACCTGGCCGAAGCACTGGGCCTGCCGGTGCTGCTGGTGGTCGGCCTGCGGCT
>NZ_JADMJK010000003.1 GCF_018780625.1 Polaromonas sp.
CTGGCAGCCACCAGCAAGGCGGCAAAGCCCAGCATGCCCAGCCCCAGCACGGCCATCGACGCGGGCTTGAGGTTGCCGACATCGCGGCGAATCACGCGCAGCGGCGGCACCTGGGCCAGCTGCAACACCGGCGGCAGGCCAAAGGCCAGCAGCAGCGTCAGGCCCATGCCCATGCCAAACGCGACGGGCCAGAGCGTGGCCGCCGGCAGCGCCGTTTCAACCAGCCCGGCCAGCAGCAGCACAAAACCGTAATGCACGGCATAGCCCAGCGCCACGCCCAGCGCGCTGGCAAACAGCCCCGCCACCACGAACTCAAACGCGTACGCCAGCGCTATGGTGCGCTGCGGCTGGCCCAGCACCCGCAGCATGGCGCAGTCGTCCAGGTGCTTGGTGGCAAAGCTGCGCGCCACGATGGCGACCGCCACGGCGCTGAGCAGCGCGGCCAGCAGGGCCACCAGATTCAGGAATTTTTCGGCGCGCTGCAGCGTCTGCTGCATCTCGGGGCTGCCGCTTTCCAGCGACTCCAGCCGCACGCCCCGAATGCCGGATTCGGCGCCCGGCTTTTTGATCTCGTCAGTGGCCCACTTCACATAGGCCTTGACCGCTGCGGCGTCGCCGGCCACGGCAAAACGGTAGTTGGTGCGGCTGGCGGGCTGGATCAGGCCGGTGGCAGCCACGTCGGCCTGGTTGACCATGACGCGCGGCGAAAAGCTGATGAAGCCCGCGCCCCGATCGGGCTCCTGCACGATGACGCGTGTCAGCGTGAAGCGGCTCTCGCCCATCAGCAGGGTCTGGCCCAGCTTGAGCCCCAAGGCATCGAGCAGCGACGCGTCGGCCCAGGCCGTGCCCGGCGCCGGAATGTCGCGCGTCATCTGGCCCGCGCCGTCCAGGCTGTCGGCCACTTTCATGCTGCCGCGCAGCGGGTAGCCGTCGGGCACGCCCTTGAAGGCCACCAGCTTGCTGGCGCCGCCGTTTTCATCGGGCGCGCGGCCCATGGTGGGAAAGGTCACGGTCGTGACCGCTTTCAGACCCAGCGCCTGGGCCTTGGCGATAAAGGCGGCCGGGGTCTGGCCATCGCTGCGCAGCACGGCATCGCCGCCCAGCAGTTGCTGGGCGTCGCGTTGCAAGCCGCCCTTGAGCCGGTCCGCAAAAAAGCCCACCGCCGTGAGGGCCGCCACCGCCAGCGTCACGGCCACGATCAGCAGGCGCAATTCACCCGCGCGCAAGTCGCGCAGCAGTGTGCGCCAGCCAAGTTTCAAAAAAAGGGAGTTCATGGGCCTAACCTTAGCGCAGAAGGGGTAAACAGGAGGCCGCAAGGACTTGCGGCACGGGCACGGGCCACAAGCTTACTCAAGCGCCAGAGAAGCCCGCTGCCGGGCTGCATCAAGCGCCCCGTCCGGCTTGACCACCCCCGGCTGCAGCGTCAGGCGCTGCGCGCCGCTGTAGCAGACAAAACGCTTGTTGGTCGCACGGCCAATCGCGCACAGGCCCACCATTTGCGCGACCTGGTGCCCCATCTGGGTAATGCCGCTGCGCGACACCACGACAGGCACGCCCATCTGCGCCGACTTGATCACCATTTCGCTGGTCATGCGGCCGGTGGTGTAGAACACCAGACCTTCCATGCCGAGATCGGTCGGCGAAGCGACCAGCGAGGAGGTACCGTCTTCGCTAGCCGGGGCCGCGGAACCGGCTTCGCCGGGCCGCAGGCGCAGCGCCCCCTCGGGGGGCAGCGAACCACACGAAGTGGGGAGCGTGGGGGCCACGTGCTGCATCCAGATCCAGCCGGCAATGGTGTCCATGGCGTTATGCCGCCCGACGTCTTCAACAAAAAGCAGCATTTCCGGCTCGGGCAAGGAGGTGTCAAACAGGGCGCAGGCATGCACAGAGCCGGCCGACTTGTACGTGGTTTCTTTCAGGCGGATGGTGTTGACCAGGCTGTAGAGCTGGCTTTGCGTGATGCCGGCGCCCGGCGGCAGCGCGATCTTGTCCACCTCGTCCATCAGGCCGCCAAACACGCTGCCCTGCCCGCAGCCGGTGGTCACCACGCGCCGGGCGGTTTTTTCTTCGATGTCTTCAATCCCGTGGCGGGTCTTGACGGCGGCGGCGCCGACCTCCCAATCGACCGTGATGGACTCGATCTCGTGTACCGACTTGAGCAGCCGCTGGTTGCGCAGAAAGCCCAGTACCAGCAGTTCGGGATGCGCGCCCAGCGTCATCAGCGTGACCAGCTCGCGCTTGTCGACATAAACGGTCAGCGCGCGTTCCGCAGGAATGGAGACCTTGTGGTGCTCGCCGTATTCGTTGACGGCGTCAATTTCACAGGTCAAGGGCGCCCGGGCGTGGGTCAGGCGGGGCAAGCAGGCGCCCTGGGATGCGGGGGATGTCAAAGGCATGATCTGAGGCTACAACAAAAAAGGCCGGCGCTGAGCGGCCCGGCCTTTTACAGGATGGCGGACAAGGGATTACTTGACAGGATTCACCACGGCGTCAGGTTGCTTGGTGCTCGGTGGGCTGGCGGCATTGGTCGTCGGAGAATGCGCGCCCGCGGCCTCGATAGGCTTGGCCACGACAGGCGGCGCATAAGAAAAAGCCCCCGGATCCGCGCAAGGCGGCAGCACCATGGCCGGCCTGGTTTCCTTGCCGGCCGCCTTGGCCGACTGGTAGTAGCTGGCCGCCACTTTGTCCTGTGACTTGCACAGCTGGTAAATATCTACCTTGCCCGCCCAGGCGGCCTTGGCTGCGGCCTCGGCCGCCTTGGCCTTGGCTTCCTCGGTGGGTGGTGGCAGTTTGGCCAGCGCCATCGCAGACGCGCTGGCCAGCAGACTCACGATCAAAAGTTTTTTCATAACAGCCTCATTCTTCATGCCTGGATGGTCTGACTCGATGGCGTGGGCTTGCCACTGCGCTGGGACGGAATATGACCGGCCTTCACGTCGTCATACCAAAATTCGTGATGCTCTTTGGCCCAAGTCTCGTCGACATAGCCGGTTTTCATGCCCTGGTAAGCGCCCTGCATGCCGATGGTGCCAATGTAGATGTGGCCCAGGAACATGGCCATCATCAGCACGGTGGCCACGGCATGCACCATGTGCGCAATCTGCATGGTGCTGCGCTCGTACACCAGGCCCGGCAACAGCATGTCGAGCACAAACCCCGAAGCCACGACGATGATGCCCAAAAAGAACACGCCGCCCCAGAACACCAGTTTTTCGCCCGCATTGAAGCGGTGTGAAGGCACCTCATGCTCGGACATCAGGCCACCACCCTTGAGCAGCCAGCCCAGGTCGCCGCGCTTGGGCAGGTTGTCACGCACAAAGGTGAAAAATATGATCACCAGGGACACCGCAAACACCGGCCCCGCGAAGTTGTGCAGGTTCTTCAACAGGTAGGTGAGCCAGCCAAACAGCGTCGCCCCCATCACGGGCAGCAAAAAGAACTTGCCAAACGCCATGACGACGCCTGAAATGCCCAGAATGCAAAACGCAATGGCATTGGACCAGTGCGCCGACCGCTCAAACGGCGTGAAACGCTCAATCTTGCGGCCCGTGTCGACGCCATGGGTCTTGAGCGTGCCTTTGCCCAGATAAAACAGCGCAATCGCACCCAGCACGATCAGCAGCAGCGCCCCGCCGTAGGGGATCAGCCAATTGTTGCGTACCTGGCGCCAGGCTTCCCCGGCGTTGGTCAGGCGCGAGCCCGGGTACTGGACAAAAGGCTGAATCAGGTTGCCGGCTTCAGGCGCCTGGCTTTTGGGCAGGCTGCTGTAGCCCGTGACACCCTGGCCGACCTGGCGCCACATGGGCGCATTGTTGCCAGGCTGAACCCTGGCGCGCTCACCATTGGTCTGCTGGGCATAGTTGGGGTCAGCGCTGGCCTCCGGCTTGACCTCAAAAATATTCTGGCCCTGAATGCCGCCCGCTGCAGCCGGCGCCACGGGCGTGGCAGGCGCTGGCGCAAGCGCACCCGAGGCCTGCGCTTGCGGGGCCGCCGGGGCCTGCGCACCCGCCAGCCCGGTCACGCCAAGCGCTATTACAAATATAGCTAATCGTGCTCGTTCCATAAGGGCTCCGGTCACTTTGTCTTGGAATATTCGTTCTGGGTGTTCTGCAAACGGGCCTTGAGCCCCTGCTCCCAGCTGGTCTTGTCGCCCGGCTTCCAGCCCGGTTCGACAAAGCTGTTCTGCGCCCCCTGAAATGCGGGTACGTCGCTTTTAACGCCTGCGCTGGTTTGCGGCTTGTCACCGCAAGCGGCCAGCAGCATGGCGGTGGAAATGGTCAGTACCAGGCGCATCATGATTTCGCTCCTGCGGGCGGCTGGCCCGCTTGACGGGAACCATAGGCGGTTCCCCAGCCCCAGACTTCGGCGCCCTTGCCGCGCTGCACCACCCGGTTGCGGAAAATGTCGGCGACCACATCGCCGTCACCAGCCAGCAGCGCCTTGGTGGAACACATCTCGGCACAGGCGGGCAGCTTGCCTTCGGCCAGGCGGTTGCGGCCATATTTTTCAAATTCAGCCTGGCTGCCGTTGACTTCAGGGCCACCCGCGCAGAAGGTGCATTTGTCCATTTTTCCGCGCACCCCGAAGGTTCCGGACGACGGAAACTGCGGCGCGCCAAAGGGGCAGGCGTAGGAGCAATAACCGCAGCCGATGCAGATGTCCTTGTCGTGCAGCACCACGCCTTCGTCGGTGCGGTAAAAGCAGTTGACGGGACAAACAGCCATGCAGGGCGCGTCGCTGCAATGCATGCAGGCGACCGAAATGGACTTCTCGCCCGCAACGCCATCGTTGAGCGTGACCACGCGGCGGCGGTTCACGCCCCACGGCACCTCGTTTTCGTTCTTGCAGGCGGTGACGCAGCCGTTGCATTCAATGCAGCGCTCCGCATCACAAACAAATTTCATGCGTGCCATGGTGAATCCTGAAAAGTCGTCATAAAAAAGATACGCAGCGCAGGGGCATTTCCCCTTCCCCGCCCGTGCAAGCACCGGCCGCGGAACTGGCTTTGCCAGGCCGCAGGCGGGCGGGCCCCCTCGGGGGGCAGCGCAGCACACGAAGTGGCAAGCGTGGGGGTCATGCTCGTTCGACGTTGCAAACCGTCGTCTTGGTTTCCTGCATCATCGTCACCGCGTCGTAGCCGTAGGTCGTCGCGGTGTTGATGGCTTCGCCGCGCACGATGGGCGCGGCGCCTTTGGGGTAGTAAGCCAGCATGTCAGCGCCCTGCCAGCGTCCCGAAAAGTGGAAGGGCATGAACACCGTGTCGGCAGCCACGCGCTCGGTCACCAGGGCCTGAACATTCAGGCGTGCGCCCGTCGGGGTGCTGACCCAGGCGCGCTCGCCATTGCGAATGCCTTTTTCGGCCGCCACCTTGGGGTTGATCTCAATGAACATTTCCTGCTGCAACTCGGCCAGCCAGGGGTTGGAGCGGGTTTCTTCGCCGCCGCCTTCGTATTCGACCAGGCGGCCAGAGGTCATGATCAGCGGGAACTTCTCATGCACCTTGTCGGCGATGTTTTTGTCCTGCACGGTCTTGTACAGCGTCGGCAAGCGCCAGAAAGTTTTCTTGTCGTCGTGCGTCGGGTACTTGGCCATCAGGTCGGGTCGGGTTCCGTAGAGCGGCTCGCGGTGCTGGGGAATCGCATCCGGGAAATTCCACACCACCGCACGCGCCTTGGCATTGCCAAACGGATGGCAGC
>NZ_JADMJK010000014.1 GCF_018780625.1 Polaromonas sp.
GAACTGCGCCAGACCTTTGGCGCCCGCTGGTGAACCCTATGCCTCAATTTGCTGCCAATTTGTCCATGCTCTACCCCGAGTTCGAGTTTCTTGATCGTTTTGAAGCTGCCGCCAAAGACGGCTTCAAGGCGGTAGAGTATCTGTTTCCCTACGCTTTTGAAGCCCGCGAAATCGCAGTCCGCCTCAAGGCTAATGGCCTGCAGCAGGTGCTGTTCAATGCACCGCCCGGCGACTGGGACGGTGGCGAGCGCGGCCTGGCCTGCCTGCCCGGACGCGAAGCGGAGTTCCGTGCCGGTATTGGCAAGGCACTCGACTACGCCGCCGCTCTGGACTGTCCGCGCATTCATGTCATGGCCGGACTGCTGCCCGTGGGCACAGAGCGCGAGGCGCTGTACCCCACCTACGTCAGCCAGCTGCGCTGGGCCGCTCAGGAGGCCGCCAGGCACGGTGTTGATGTGTTGATCGAACCGATCAACACGCGCGACATCCCGCGTTTCTTCCTGAACCGCCAGGACCATGCGCACAAGGTTGTCGAAGACGTGGGTGCCTCCAGCCTCAAGGTGCAGATGGACCTGTACCACTGCCAGATCGTTGAAGGCGACCTGGCGATGAAACTGCGCCACTACCTGCCAACCGGCAATGTCGGCCATATCCAGATTGCGGGCGTGCCGCAGCGGAACGAGCCCGATGTGGGCGAACTGAACTACCCTTATCTGTTCGCCTTACTTGACGAGTTGGGCTACGAGGGTTGGGTGGGTTGCGAGTACCGGCCCCGAGCCGGGATGCAGCCTGGCGGCACGTCAGCCGGGCTGGGCTGGCTCAGGCCTTATCTGTGACGCGTTTATTTTTGAGAGGAAATTGGTAATGAGGAATTCTGAATCTAGCCAAAAGATCGGCTTCATTGGCTTGGGAATGATGGGCAGGGGCATGGCAAAGCATGTGCTGGACAAGGGTCATCAGGTCGCGTTGCTGCTGCGCTCAAAGGAAAACGAGATGCACTGCGCTGATCTGCTGGCGCGTGGTGCACAGAGCCTGAAGACCGCCGCCGAAGTAGCGGCCACGGCCGATGTGATCATCATCTGCGTCACCGGCTCGCCGCAAGTTGAGGAGGTGGTGTTTGCCGAAAACGGCATCCTCCAGGGGCTGAAGCCGGGCTGCGTGGTGGTGGACTGCTCTACTTCCTTGCCCGACTCCACACTGCGTGTGGCTGAGGCCATTGCAGCAAGGAACGGCAAATTCCTCGATGCCGCCATGACCGGCACGCCCAAGGATGCCGACGAAGGAACAGTCAACCTGCTGGTGGGAGGCGACAGGGAAGTGCTTGAAAACGTTCGTCCTGTTTTTGACTTGTTTGCGAAGAACATCTACTACTGCGGCGCGGTCAGCGCCGGGCACACCACCAAGCTGCTGCACCAGTTCGTCGTGCTGGGCAACGCCGCCATTCTGGCCGAAGCTTTTTCGTGTGCCAGCAAGACCGGCGTGAACCTTGAGGTGTTGTGCGACGTGATCGCCTCCGGTGGGGCGAACAGCACCGCGTTCCAGCGGCTGCGACCTTATGTGATCGAGGGCAACGATCAGCTATTCCGTTTTTCGCTGGCTAACGCGCACAAGGACATGCACTACTATGCCCGGATGGCCGGAGAAGCCAAGGCCGTGTCTTTCATTGGCGATGCCGTCCACAATGCTTACACCGTAGCGGGCAATCTGGGTTTTAAAACGCAGTTCGTGCCTCATCTGCTGCGCAGCTTCAATATTCTTAATGGCGCGAAAGAAGCATAGGTTTGTTAAGTGGCCACCATTTTTTGCGACAGTGTCCTGCTTGAGTGACTGCCCTTCTTAAATTTCTGCGCCCGGGATTGCTTTACCAGGATGGCGACCTCAAAGCCACAGGCCATCGCGTGGCATCTGGATGGTGGTCGCCGCGTCGTCCGTGACGATGAACGAGCCGATCACGAGACTCAGCAGGGAAATGAAGATGCTGGCAAAAAATGCCGTCCAGAAGCTGGACACCTTGAAGCCCTTGACCAGCCAGGCCACCAGCAAAATCATCAGCGCATTGATCACCAGCAAAAACAGACCGAAGGTCAGCAGCGTCAGCGGCAAGGTGAGCACGATCAGCAGCGGCTTGATGATCGCGTTGGCAAAGCCGAGCAGCAGCGCAGAGACGATCAGTGACGCGGTATTGTCAAATTTCAGGCCGGCAAAGATATGACTGGCGACCCAGAGCGACAGCGCAGTGATGGCCCAGTGAAAAAGAAAGGGCGTCAGGTTTTGCAGCATGTCAGTCGTTTTGCTCCGTGGCGTTGATTGCGAATAGGGCGGTGGGATGACAGGCGCCCGCAGCGCCCTGCCCACCCCATCACATGCCGCTGTAGTTGGGTCCGCCGCCGCCTTCTGGCGTGACCCAGACGATGTTTTGCGTCGGGTCCTTGATGTCGCAGGTCTTGCAGTGCACGCAGTTCTGCGCATTGATCTGCAGCCGGTCGGTGTTGTCGGCATTTTTCACGTACTCATACACACCGGCCGGGCAGTAGCGGCTCTCGGGGCCGGCGTACAGCGCCAGGTTGACGCTGACCGGCACGCCCGCGTCTTTCAGCGTCAGGTGCGCCGGCTGGTGCTCTTCGTGGTTGGTGTTGCTGATGAACACCGAGGTCAGGCGGTCAAAGGTGATCTTGTTGTCGGGCTTGGGGTAGACGATGGGCTGGCACTCGGCGGCGGGCTTGAGCATCGCGTGGTCGGGCGTGCGCCTGTGAATCGTCCACGGCGGGCTCTTGATGCCGATGCGCGGCAGCAGCCAGTGCTCGATGCCCGTCATGAGCGAGCCCACGTACAGCCCTTTCTTGAACCAAGCCTTGAAGTTGCGCGACTGGTCCAGCTCGGCGGCCAGCCAGCTGGTGGCGTAGGCCTCGGGGTAGGCGCTCAGTTCATCGTGCTGGCGCCCGGCCGTCACGGCGGCATAGGCGGCGTCTGCGGCCAGCATGCCGGTTTTGATGGCGGCGTGGCTGCCCTTGATGCGGGCCGCGTTCAGGTAGCCGGCTTCGCAGCCAATCAGCGCGCCGCCCGGGAACACGGTTTTGGGCAGGCTCAGCGCGCCGCCCGCCGTGAGTGCCCGCGCGCCGTAGCTGATGCGCTTGCCGCCTTCCAGGTAGGCCTTGATGCTGGGGTGCGTTTTCCAGCGCTGCATTTCCTCAAACGGGCTGAGGTAAGGGTTGCTGTAGTCCAGCCCGGTGACAAAGCCGAGCGTGACTTTGTTGTCTTCAAGGTGGTACAGGAAGCCGCCGCCATAGGTCTGGCTGTCCATGGGCCAGCCGGCGGTGTGCACCACCAGGCCCGGCTTGTGCTTGCTGGGGTCGATTTCCCAGAGTTCCTTGATGCCCAGCGCATAGGCCTGCGGGTCACGGCCCTCGTCCAGCTTGAAGCGGCTGATAAGCTGGCGGCCCAGGTGGCCGCGCGCGCCTTCGGCAAACACGGTGTACTTGCCGTGCAGTTCCATGCCCAGCTGGAAATTGCCGGTCGGCTCGCCGTCCTTGCCAACACCCAAATTTCCGGTGGCGACGCCCTTGACCGAGCCATCGTCGTTGTACAGGACTTCAGCTGCGGCAAAGCCGGGGAATATTTCGACGCCCAGGGCTTCAGCCTGTGCGCTAAGCCAGCGTGTGAGGTTGCCCAGGCTGATGACAAAATTGCCTTCGTTGTGAAAGCAGTCCGGCACCAGAAAGCCTGGCGTTTTGACGGCGCCTGTTTCGCTCAGGAACAGCACTTCATCTTCCGTGACGGCCTGATTCAGGGGGGCGCCCAGGGCTTTCCAGTCGGGAATCAGTTCGGTCAGGGCCTTGGGGTCCATTACCGCGCCCGACAAAATATGCGCGCCTGGCTCCGAGCCTTTTTCAAGCACTACCACCGACAGGTCGGTGCCTTTTTCGGCCGCCAGCTGCTTCAGGCGAATCGCGGTGGCCAGGCCGCCGGGGCCTCCTCCGACCACGACCACGTCGTATTCCATGGCTTCACGGGGGCCAAACTGGGCCAGAATTTCTTGGTTGTTCATTCGGTGGGCTCGCTGATAATGGATTTCAGGACTGTCAGGGCAATGCGTTGTCTCGCTATTGATTTTAGGGTGTGAATGCGGGGCGCTAACGGCCGTTCGCTTTTAATCAAAAGGAGGCTTGATGTGCCGTCAGCATGAATTTTTCAGGGCCTGCCGCAGCGTCACGTTTTTTTTAGCCATGAATCAGGTCAACCGATGAAAATTGAACTTCCCGAAAAGAAAAAACTGGTGTTTGAAATGCGCATCCCGATCCGCTGGGGCGACATGGATGCCATGGGCCACCTGAACAATGGCTCGTATTTCCGTTACCTCGAAATCATTCGCATTGACTGGATGTCCGCCATTGGCTGCAAGCCCGACCCGCTCGGCGAAGGCCCGGTCATCGTCAATGCATTTTGCAATTTTTACAGGCAGCTTGAATACCCGGGTGATGTACTGGCCAGGATGTACGTCAGCGACCCGGGCCGCACCACCTTTGAGAGCTGGGTCACCATGGCGCGCGCCGATGCGCCGGAGGTGATTTGCGCCGAAGGCGGCGCCACCACGATCTGGGTCGACTTTCCGGCACAAAAGGCCAAAGCGCTGCCCGACTGGGTGCGCCAGATCGTCAGTTGAGTGCATGATGGGCGGACCAGGAGGTTTTCAAAATGCCCATCACTGAAGTCGCGCCCGCTGAGCTGCGTCTCACCATCGACCCCGCTACGCTGGGGTTTGCCGACACGTCAGAGTTGCTGGCGCAAACGCTGCCCTGGATAGGCCAGCAGCGAGCCCGGACTGCGGCCCGTTTCGGGCTGGAGATGGGCCAGCGCGACTACAACCTGTTTGTGCTGGGCGAAGTTGGCAGCGGGCGCTCCACCTTGCTGCGCGACCTGGCGCAGACGCTCGCGGCCAGCCGGCCTGTGCCGCCGGACTGGTGCTACGTGCATAACTTCGACACCCCGGAGCGGCCACTGGCCCTGCGCCAGCCGGCCGGCCAGGGCCGCGTGCTGCGCCAACGCATGACGCAGCTGACCAAAACACTGCAGGCGGAAATTCCCAAACTGCTGACGGGCCAGGATTTCAGGACCGAAAGCGAGCGCCTTGAAAAGGCCTACAAGGCCGAGGAAGCGCCGGCTTATGCCGAGCTCGATGCCTTTGCGGAGGCGCGCAGCTTTTCGCTGTTTCGCGAAGAGGGCCATCTGGTCTTTACCCTGCGGGACGCCAAGGGCAAGGCCCTGACCGAAACCGAGGCGCTGGCCTTGCCCAAGGAGCGGCGCACCCAGATTGACCAGGCCGAGCAGGCGCTTCGCGCCGAGATTGCCCGGTTTCTGGACAAGACCCGCGCGCTGGAGCGCGTCATGAACGAGGGGCTTGCGGCCTTGCGCCGCCAGGTGGTCAAGCCCCTGGTGGCGCATGCGCTGCAGAAAATCCGCGAAGAACTCAAGCAACAGGCTGGGGATTCGGCCCGGCTGGGTTGCTACCTGGACGAGGTGCTGCACGATGTGCTGGAACACGTGGAGTTGTTCCAGGTGGGCGACACCGAAGAAGACCTGCGGCTCGAAGCGCTGGATTCGGTGCTCTCGCGCTACCGCATCAACCTGGTGGTGGACAACCATGGCCTGAGCGGTGCGCCCGTGCTGGTGGAAGACAACCCGCTGTTTCGCACCCTGTTCGGCAGCATCGAGCACCAGTCCGACGAGGACGTGCTGGTGACGGATTTTTCGTACATTCGCGCGGGCAGCCTGCTGCAGGCCAACGGCGGGTTTTTACTGCTGCATCTGCGCGACCTGCTGGCCGATGAACTGGTCTGGGAAAAGCTGCGCCGCTTTTTGCGCAGCGGCCGCCTTCAGATTGAGGAGCCGGGCACGATGTATTCGCCGATTGCCGCCGTGACCCTGACGCCGGAGGCGGTGGATGTCGATGTCAAGATCATCCTGATTGCATCCGTGGAGGAGTATTACGCGGTGCAGGAAGGCGACCCGGAGTTTTCGCGCCGGTTTCGCTGCAAGGTGGACTTTGCCGAGAGTTTTTCAGCCACCGATGAGACCTGGCGCGCGTCGGCCCTTTTTGTGGCGCACACCTGCCGCAAGATGGGATTTCCCCATTTTTCAGCCGCCGCCGTGGCCTGCCTGCTGGAGGACTCGCACCGCGAAGTCGATGACCAGGCACGCCAGAGCGCGATCTTTGCGCACACCGAGGCGCTGGTGATGGAAAGCGCCTCGGCGTGCCGCACCCGGGGCGGCGCGCTGGTGGAACTGCAGGACGTCGAGGCCGCACTGCGTGCCCGCAAATACCGGCACGACTACCCCGAGCAGCGCGAGCAGGAAACCATTGCCGACGGCGAGCGGCTGCTGGTGCTGTCGGGCGACAAGGTCGGTCAACTCAACGGCCTGACGGTGATTGACCTGGGCGACTACCGCTTTGGTTTTCCGGTCGGTGTCACGGCTCGCACCTATGCCGGCGATGAAGGCCTGCTCAACGTGGAGCGCGAGGTCAAGCTGTCAGGCCCCATCCACGACAAGGGCGTTTTGATTTTGCACAGCTACCTGTCGGCGCTGTTTGCCCATATTGCGCCGCTGGCGCTCAATGCGGCGGTCGTTTTTGAACAGGAGTACCACGGCGTCGAAGGCGATTCAGCGTCTTGTGCCGAGCTTTACGCGCTGCTGTCGTCGCTGTCCGGCATGGCGATCAAGCAGGGCATTGCCGTGACGGGCGCCGTCAACCAGTATGGCGACATGATGCCGGTCGGCGCCATCAACGAAAAAATTGAGGGCTATTTCCGAAGCTGCGAGACCGTCGGGCTGGATGGCCACCAGGGCGTCCTGATTCCCCATCGCAACCGCCGGCATCTGATGCTGGACCGCAAGGTGGTGCAGGCCGTGGCGGAGGGCCACTTTCATATCTACACCGCAGAGTGCGCCGGTGAAGGTCTGGAGCTGTTGACCGGCTGCCCCTTTGGCGCGCTGGACGCGGCGGGCGCTTACCCGGCGGACAGCCTGCTGGGGCAGGCGCAAAAAACCCTGCAGGACTACCGGCGCGCCTGCCAGCAGTCGGGCCCGCACAAGCCCGGGCGCATCAACAAATAGGGTTGCTTATTTCTGTTTGGGGACGCGGCCCATCAGGTAGAACTCATGGTTGGGCTGCATGCCACTGAAGCTGGCCATGCGGTTGGACAGGCCGAAAAATGCCGTGATGGCCGCAATGTCCCAGGCGTCTTCGTCGTTAAAGCCGTGCGGGTACAGCGCTTCAAAGTCAGCGTCTTCCAGCGCGTCGGACTGCAGGCAGATTTTCATCGCAAAGTCGAGCATGGCGCGCTGGCGCGGGCTGATGTCGGCCTTGCGGTAGTTCACCGCGACCTGGTCGGCCACCAGCGGTTTTTTTTCATAAATCCGCAAAATCGCGCCATGGGCCACCACACAGTAGAGGCAGTGGTTGGCCGCGCTGGTGGTCGTGACGATCATCTCGCGCTCGCCTTTGGAGAGACCAGACTCCTCCCTGAGCATCAGCGCGTCGTGGTAGGCAAAAAACGCGCGCCATTCAGCCGGGCGCCTGGCCAGCGCCAGAAACACGTTGGGCACAAAGCCGGCTTTTTCCTGCACCTCGAGCACCTTGGCCTTGATGTCGTCGGGCAGGTCGAGCAGGGCGGGGGCGGGGTAGCGTGTGTTCATGGCGTGTCTCATTTTTTTGGGGGAACGGTGGTGCCTGGCAATGATACGGCGAGCGCCGGGCAAGGACCCTGTGAGATCAATGCGGAAGGTTTTGCACCGGCAGGTGCGCACCCGCTATGCTGGCGGTTTTATTCAGGAGCGCATCCCTATGGATTCCCAATTCGACAAAGGCCTTGCCACCCGCAAGCAGGTGATGGGCGAAGAATTTGTCGCCACTGCCCTGGCCAGCATCACCGATTTCACCCGTCCCATCCAGGAGCACATCACGGCCAAGGCCTGGGGCGATGTGTGGCAGCGGCCCGGCCTGGACCTCAAGACCCGCAGCCTGATCACAGTGGCCATGCTGACAGCCTTGGGCAAGCAGCATGAACTCAAGGGCCATTTGCGCGGCGCGCTCAACAACGGCGCGACCCCGGCCGAACTGCAGGAAGTGTTGCTGCATGCAGCCGTTTACTGCGGCGTGCCGGCCGCGGTGGATGCGTTCCGGACTGCGGCCGAGGTGGTCGATGGACCGAAGAAGGCCTGACAGCGCACAAGCGCTGTTGTTGAATCTACGTGATTTAGGTCTTTAGCCCAATGATGGCGGGCTTTATTTGCTATTTAATTGACAGCATCATGCGGCCATCAATTTTTGAACCAGATCGGCTGTTGTGGATGCCTGGTACTTGCGCATGAGGCGCGCGCGGTAAATTTCGACGGTTCGGTGGCTGATGACCAGGGCACGGCCAATTTCCTTGGAGGTCATGCCCTGCATCAGGTGGGCGGCCACCTCACGCTCGCGCGCGGTGAGTTCCGCCGTCACCGGGCGGCGCGCGCTCAGGTCTTCAAACGCCCAGATACCCGCCTCGTGCGGGGCGCTGCGGTTCAGTGCGCGCCCCGTGACATGGCACCAGAAGGTCTCGTCCTTGTTATGCCCACCCACGCGCTTCATGATGCGGTCGTCCGAATACATGCCTGTGGCATTCAGGATGGGCAGCATGCGGGCGCCGATGCGCTCGTACTCGTCCGCGCTGGGGTAGAGAATCAAAAACGATTGTCCTGTGAGCTGCTCTGGCGTCGCGCCAAACATTTCGCACAGGTGCTGGTTGCAGTCCAGAATGGACCGGTTGCGGGACAACACCAGTCCCACCGGTGCCAGATCGAAGGCAAGTTGGTAATCCACAGGCATGGGGCTAACCTTTACGAAAAACTACGTATGCAAATAAGTAGTATCGTCGTGGCTTGCGTAGTTGTTGAAAAACTCAAGGAGATTTTTTTGAATAAACTTTTTCCCTCTGCTGCAGAGGCTCTGAAGGGCGTCGTCAAGGACGGGCAGTTGATGGCCGTCGGCGGCTTCGGTCTGTGCGGTATTCCAGAGGCGCTGATTGACGCCTTGCGCGACTCCGGCGTGAAGGACCTGACGGTTATTTCCAACAACGCAGGGGTCGACGGATTCGGCCTTGGCAAGTTGCTGGAGACGCGCCAGATCAAAAAAATGATCTCCTCCTACGTCGGTGAGAACAAGGAGTTCGAGCGCCAGTACCTCGCGGGCGAACTGGAACTTGAATTTACCCCCCAGGGCACGCTGGCCGAAAAGCTGCGCGCGGGCGGCGCCGGCATTCCGGCCTTTTTCACCAAGACCGGTGTCGGCACCCTGGTGGCCGAAGGCAAGGAATTGCGCGAGTTCGATGGCGAGAGGTACGTCATGGAGCGGGCGCTGGTGCCTCAGGTGTCGCTGGTCAAGGCCTTCCGGGCCGACAAGTCCGGCAACCTGCAGTTTCGCCTGACGGCGCGCAACTTCAACCCGGCCGCCGCCATGGCGGGCAAGGTGTGCATTGTCGAGGTGGAAGAGGTGGTGGAAACCGGCGCCATGGAGCCCGATTCGGTTCACCTGCCCGGTATCTATGTGCACCGCATCGTGCACAACCCGAATCCCGAAAAGCGGATCGAAAAAAGAACCATCACTGAAAAAGCAGGAGCCTGAACCATGCCGTGGACCCAAGACCAAATGGCGGCACGCGCCGCCCAAGAACTCGAAGACGGCTTTTACGTCAACCTCGGCATTGGCATTCCCACCCTGGTGGCCAACTTTGTGCCCGACGACAAGGAAGTCTGGCTGCAGTCGGAAAACGGCATGCTCGGCATTGGGCCGTTCCCGGCCGAAGATGCGGTGGATGCCGACCTGATCAACGCGGGCAAGCAAACGGTCACCACCATCAAGGGCTCGTCCATTTTTGGCAGCCATGAAAGCTTTGCCATGATTCGCGGCGGCAAGATCAACCTGTCCATTCTCGGGGCGATGCAGGTCAGTGAGCAGGGCGACCTGGCCAACTGGATGATTCCGGGCAAGATGGTCAAGGGCATGGGCGGGGCGATGGATCTGGTGGCTGGCGTGAAGCGCGTCATCGTCCTGATGGAGCATGTCGCCAAAAAGAAAGACGGCACCGAGGATATGAAGATATTGCCGCAATGCACCCTGCCGCTCACAGGCGTGGGCGTGGTGGACCGCATCATCACTGACCTGGCCGTGATGGACGTCACCCCTGCCGGCCTCAAGGTGATCGAGTTGGCGCCGGGTGTGACGATGGAGGCCCTGCAGGCCAGGACCGGTGTTCAGCTGATCTGAATTGGTTAAGGCTGAGGAACTCAGTCGACGCTTTGGGTACGGTTAACAGCCATGCCGTTGCAGTTCGGGGTAGAGCCGACCAAGGCTCTTGAGGCTTTCAGTACCGTTTTGGGGTGTAGGCATCAATGTATTTTTGACCTGGGGTGCCGAAAATCGGTGATCACGCCAGATGTCTGGAAACCACGGCTGGTAGCGGGCTGCAACTCGATGGTGTCTGGTCAGTCAAAGTCGGCGCCCCTGGTCAAAAAGCCACTGGCCGCAACAGGTATGGGGAATAGCGGTAGCTGAAAATACCGCCTTCATGGCGGTACGTCATGTTCGCCCGTGAATCTGCATGAGACAACAAAAAACCCGCTGTACCTAAAAGATACGCGGGTTTTGAAGGGTTGTAAGACGCTGTGATGTGAAAATTTGGAGCGGGTGAAGGGAATCGAACCCTCGTATGAAGCTTGGGAAGCTGCCGTTCTACCATTGAACTACACCCGCGGTGCCTTGAATTATATAGGGGCCACCCATTGAGGTGGCCTGCATTCATGAATGAATGAATGCCTCAAGGCCGGATGTAGGCCCAACCTTCGCGTTGACGTTTCATCAGTTCTACCACGCCGGCGGGCACGTAAGAGATGGCAGGATTCATGTCGGCCCTGGTGAGCTTTTGGGCCACCATCGTGTTTTCGCAGGCGACGATCTGGACGCCAGACTTGACGGCTGTCCCAACGCGGTCGCTGATGGGCGCGTTAGCCTTGAGCATGCCTATGCCGGGGCCGTAGACCACAATTTCGACGTCTACCTTGTCTGCGCCGAATGAATCCTGGACATTCTTGGCGTTGCTGAGCGCCAGAGCCCATTTGCCGGGGTCGCTGTCGCTCACCTGAAACACCACTTTTTCTCTAGGCGCCGGCGTAGTGGCGCAGCCTGTGAAAAGGGCGCTGACGGCAATCAGCAGGCCAAGAAAAAAGGTTTTGCGGTTCATGGGTGTTGTGTCTCCTATGGATGTATGTCAGTGCCCGACAGATGTGCTCTGTGAGTTGTGCGCGAAGGGCACTTCAATCTGCCTTTTCGGCTGCCCCCAATGCGTGGCCCATGCTATCTCCCGATTAGGGAAATGGTGATAGGTGTTTATCCGTACATTCGAAATGACTGGTGTATGCCATGTGGCAATCCAGCCTGCGGGCCCTGCCAGCACCTGCTGACAGGGCTCGCCGCTATCTTTTTACTTGAGGATGTCGCCCAGGCACAGGTATTTCATCTCCAGATACTCCTCCATGCCGTGGCTGGAGCCTTCCCGGCCCAGGCCTGACTGCTTGACGCCGCCAAACGGCACGTGTTCGGTGGCAATCACGCCGACGTTGATCCCGACCATGCCGTATTCCAGCGCTTCGGCCACGCGGTAGATACGGCCTATGTCGCGGCTGTAGAAATAGCTGGCCAGGCCAAACTCGGTGTTGTTGGCGGCGTCAACGGCTTCCTGCTCGTGCCTGAAGCGAAACACCGGCGCAAACGGCCCAAAGGTTTCCTCCCGGGCGCAAAGCATGTCGCCGGTGGCTTCCGAGATCACCGTGGGCTCAAAAAACTGGCCGGCCAGTTTGTGGCCGCCGACCAGAAGTTTGCCGCCCTTGGCCAGGGCGTCCTGTACATGGCGCTCGACCTTGCTGATGGCAGCGTCCTCAATCAGCGGGCCTTGTGCCACGCCGTCCTCAAAGCCGTTGCCCACCTTCAGCAGCCTGACCTTGGCGGCGAATTTCTGGATAAATTCGTCGTACACGCCGTCTTGCACATAAATGCGGTTGGCGCAGACGCAGGTCTGGCCGGCGTTGCGGTACTTGCTGGCCATGGCGCCTTCCACGGCCGAGTCGACATCGGCGTCATCAAACACGATGAACGGCGCATTGCCCCCCAGTTCCAGCGACAGCTTTTTCACCGACGGCGCGCTTTGCGCCATCAGGATGCGGCCGACTTCGGTGGAGCCGGTGAAACTGATGTGGCGCACCACGTCGCTGGCGCAAAATACCTTGCCCACTGCAATGGAGTTGTCACTGTCGGCCGTCAGCACATTGAGAACACCCGCCGGAATGCCGGCGCGTATGGCCAGTTCGGCCGCGGCCAGCGCGCTCAGCGGCGTCAGTTCGGCCGGTTTGATCACGACCGTGCAACCGGCCGCCAGTGCCGGAGCGACCTTGCGGGTAATCATGGCCAGCGGAAAGTTCCAGGGCGTGATGGCGGCGCACACGCCGATGGGCTGCTTGAGCACCATCAGGCGGCGGTTGTTGTCAAACTGCGGCAGCGTTTCGCCGTTGACGCGTTTGGCTTCCTCGGCAAACCATTCAACAAAGCTGGCGCCATAGGCCACTTCGCCCTTGGCTTCGGCAAAGGGCTTGCCTTGCTCGGCCGTCATGATGCGGCCCAGGTCTTCCTGGTTGGCGATCAGCAAGTCAAACCACTTGCGCAAAATGATGCTGCGCTCCTTGCCCGTTTTGCTGCGCCAGGCGGGCCAGGCGGCGTTGGCAGCTGCAATGGCGGCTTCGGCGTTGGCCGGGCCGAGGTTGGCGACATCGGCCAGTTTGTGGCCGGTGGCCGGATCCCGCACGTCAAAGCGGCTGGCGCCCGGCAGCCACTGCCCGTTGACCAGTGCGTCGGTCTTGAGCAGGCTGGGGTCTTTGAGTAAGGCCAGAGGGGAGGTTGTCATGTCCATGCGTGTGTCCTTCGGTGGGCTGTGTGGGCTGCGGTGATTGGTCGCAGGGGGCAGCCTGCAAGCATAGCGCCTGCGCGCGAAACGCGCTGTAACCTTGGCGCACCGCAAACTTATAATCAATGTTCAAGGCAGGCCGGGCCCAGACCGGGGTCCAGTGCCTCATGCCGTCTTTTCAAGCACCCGCGAGCGGCTAGCTGCGTTGATTGGTCATCGCAGCGGTTCGCCCCAACTGGCCCAACATGAGCACTCCCACTTCCTCCGCCACCGCTGTCGTCACTGTCGCAGACATCCGCAAGACCTTCCTCGACTTCTTTGCGTCCAAGGGGCACACCGTGGTGCCTTCGAGCTCGCTGGTGCCGGGCAACGACCCGACGCTGATGTTCACCAACTCCGGCATGGTCCAGTTCAAGGACGTGTTTCTGGGCGTGGACAAGCGCCCGTATGTGCGCGCCACCTCGGTGCAGGCCTGCCTGCGCGCCGGCGGCAAGCACAACGACCTGGAAAACGTCGGCTACACCGCCCGCCACCACACCTTCTTCGAGATGCTGGGCAACTGGAGCTTTGGCGACTACTTCAAGCGCGAGTCGCTCAAATGGGCGTGGGAGTTGCTGACCGAGGTGTACAAACTGCCGGCCGAGCGCCTGCTGGCCACGGTGTACGAAGAAGACGACGAGGCCTACGACATCTGGACCAAGGAAATTGGCTTGCCGCCCGAGCGCGTGATCCGCATCGGCGACAACAAGGGCGGGCGCTACAAATCCGACAACTTCTGGATGATGGCCGACACCGGCCCTTGCGGCCCCTGCTCGGAAATCTTCTACGACCACGGCGACCACATTGCCGGCGGCCCTCCCGGAAGTCCTGAGGAAGACGGCGACCGGTTCATCGAAATCTGGAACAACGTGTTCATGCAGTTCAACATGGCGGAAGACGGCTCGACGCGTCCGCTGCCCGCGCCCTGCGTCGATACCGGCATGGGGCTGGAGCGCCTGGCTGCCATCTTGCAGCATGTGCACAGCAACTACGAGATCGATATTTTTGACGCGCTGATCAAGGCCGCTGCCCGCGAAACTGGCGAGCAGGACCTGGGCCACAAATCGCTGCGCGTGATTGCCGACCACATCCGCGCCACCGCGTTTTTGGTGAGCGACGGCGTCAACCCGTCCAACGAAGGCCGCGGCTATGTGCAGCGCCGCATCATTCGCCGCGCGATTCGCCATGGCTACCTGCTGGGCAAGAAGACGCCGTTTTTCCACAAGCTGGTGGCTGATCTGGTCGAGGTGATGGGTGAGGCCTATCCGCGGCTGGCGGCGGATCAGCAGCGCATCACCGAGGTGCTCAAGGCCGAGGAAGAGCGCTTCTTTGAAACGCTGGAAACCGGCATGCAGATTCTGGATGCGGCACTGGCCGATGGTCGCAAGGTGCTGCCGGGCGAGGTGGCCTTCAAGCTGCATGACACCTATGGCTTTCCGCTGGACTTGTCCGCCGACGTATGCCGTGAACGCGGCCTGAGCGTGGACGAGGCCGGCTTTGCGCTGGCCATGAACCAGCAAAAAGCCCAGGCCCGTGCCGCCGGCAAATTCAAGATGGACCGTGCCCTGGACTACACCGGCGCCGTCAACCGCTTCACCGGTTATGAGCACCTGGAAGAAACGTCAAAAATCGTAGCGCTCTACGCAGACGGCGTCAGCGTTGCCGCACTGAAATCCGGTCAAAGCGGCGTGGTGGTGCTGGACACGACGCCGTTCTATGCCGAAAGCGGCGGCCAGGCCGGCGACGAGGGTGAACTGGTCAGTGGCTCGGCACATTTCGCCGTGAGCGACACACTCAAGATCAAGGCTGACGTGTACGGCCACCACGGCACGCTGACCCAGGGCACGCTCAACGTGGGCGACCATGTCAGCGCCAAGGTCAACACCGCCGTGCGCGCCGCCACCGTGCGCAACCACAGCGCCACCCATCTGATGCACAAGGCCTTGCGCGAAGTGCTGGGCGCGCATGTGCAGCAAAAGGGCAGCCTGGTTAATGCCGAGCGCACCCGTTTTGACTTTGCGCACAACGCGCCCATGACCGACGCGCAGATCCGCGAAGTTGAAGCCCGCGTCAACGCCGAAATCCTGGCCAACCTGGCCGCCGAGGCCAGGGAGATGGACATGGAGTCGGCCCAGAAGACCGGCGCCATGATGCTGTTCGGCGAGAAATACGGCGACACTGTGCGCGTGCTGAGCATCGGCTCGAGCAAGGAACTGTGCGGCGGCACCCATGTAGGCCGCACCGGCGACATCGGCCTGTTCAAGATCGTGGCCGAGAGCGGCGTCGCCTCGGGCGTGCGCCGCGTCGAAGCCGTCACCGGCCAGAACGCGCTGGCCTACCTGCAGTCGCTCGAATCCACGGTGCAGACCGCCGCGTCGTCGCTCAAGGCCAGCCCGGCCGAATTGCAGCACCGCATCGGCCAGGTGATGGAGCAGGTCAAGTCGCTGGAAAAGGAAGTCACCGCGCTCAAAGGCAAGCTGGCCTCGTCGCAGGGCGATGAACTGATGCTGCAGGCGGTTGACGTCAAAGGCCTGAAAGTGCTGGCCGTACGGCTCGAAGGCGCCGACGCCAAGACGCTGCGGGACACCATGGACAAGCTCAAGGACAAGCTCAAGACCGCCGTCATCGTGCTGGCCGCCGTCGATGGCAGCAAGGTGCAGATTGCCGCTGGCGTCACGAACGACTCGACGTCCAAGGTCAAGGCCGGCGAACTGGTCAACTTTGTGGCCAGCCAAGTGGGCGGCAAGGGCGGCGGCAAGGCCGACATGGCCATGGCCGGCGGTACCGATGCGTCCAACCTGGACAGTGCGCTCAACTCCGTGCTGGCCTGGGTGATCGAACGCGTCTGATCGCTAAGCTATGGGCTCTATTTGCTATTTTATTGATAGCTAATGGAGTCCTAATTAATTGGATTACGGCCAAATTTTATAAATTCAAACCGACGCCCAGAACACTGCGAACCAGTTTTTCGGGTCGCTCCAGTGCCGGACCTGGCTGAATCCGGCCTGCTTCAGCAGCGCCGTCATGCCGTCCGGCGTGTATTTGTACGACGACTCGGTGTGGATGCGCTCGCCCGCTTCAAAGCGGCGGGTATGGCCAGGCCACTGCACGCTTAGCGCTTGCGTGGCTTCCAGGTGCATCTCAATGCGTGATTGCGCGGCGTCGAACAGCGCCACATGGCGCCACTGGCGAACATCAAAGTCCGACTGGATCAGCTGGTTGACGTTGAGCAGCAGGTTTTTGTTGAAGGCGGCGGTGACGCCAAGGGCGTCGTCATAAGCCGCTTCCAGCGTCGCCTTGTCCTTGACCAGGTCAATGCCCAGCACCAGGCCGCGCGCATGGCCTTGCGCGGGGTCGGCGATATGCTGCAAAAACTGCAAGGCTTGCGCGGGCTGAAAATTTCCCAGGCTGGAGCCCGGGTAGAAAAACACCCGGTCCTCTGCCTGCACCGCAGCTGGCAGCGCCAGACCGGCTGAAAAGTCCATGCCCAGCCCGACGATGTCGAGCGCCGGAAAGCAGCTTTGCACTTGCGCTGCGGCGTCTTTTAAAAAGTCCACCGAAATGTCGACCGGCACGTACTGGCGCGGCTGCAGGTGGGGAATCAAGGCCATGGCTTTGGCGCAGTTGCCCGCGCCCAGGTCAATCAGGCAGGGCCGCTGAATCCCCCTTTCGGCCAATGCCCGGGCGAGGTGCGCATGGCAAGTCTCAAAAATTCCGGCCTCGGTGCGCGTCGGGTAGTACTCACTCAGGCCCGTGATCGCCTCAAACAGCCTGGATCCCAGCGCGTTGTAGAAGTATTTGGGCGAGACGCTGGCGTCCACCGCCATCAGACCTTCGCTCAATTCCTGCACCGGGCCGGGTCCCTGCCCCGGCAGTGCGTCGGTGTCGCGGTTGATGAACTGCGGCGACGCAGGCGACAGGGCGGAAGTGTTGAGGGGAGGGTTCAAAATCAGCGAGACCAAAGAGATTAAAAATAGATTTAAAAGCAGTTTGGAGAGCGCTTTTGTAGGACTGTATCGCGTTGTGTCAGGTGTGTCAGGGCCGGTGTGCCGGCTTTGAATGTTCCGGGCAAGAGCGGCGCAAACCCTTGCGCGCCCGCCCATGGCCGGATTTTGCTAACCTTGACGGTCGTTCCCCCCATTTTCCCTTTTTTGTGACCATGTCCGATCCATTTTTCACCCGCCGCAGCTTTCTCCAGGGCGCCATGGCCGCTGCCAGCGTGGCGGCTTTGCCGGCACTGGCCATAGAAGCGCTGAACCCGCCGGGCTTTGAGGTGACCCCCTGGGCGGGGCCGTTGTCTGACTTCAGCCTGGTCGACATCAACGGAAAAACCTGGCGCCCGGCCGATCTGCGCGGCCGTGCCGTTCTGCTGAATTTTTGGGCCACCTGGTGTCCGCCGTGCCGCGCTGAAATGCCCACGCTGCAGCAGGTGGCCGAATTTTATGGCTCCGACAAGCTGCTGGTGCTGGCGATCAACTTCAAGGAGCCGGCCGCCCGTGCGCTGAAGTTTGCGACCGCTACCGGCCTGACGCTGCCCGTGCTGCTGGATACCGACGGCCGCGCTGCCCGCCAGTGGGGCGTCAACGTGTTCCCCACCACCTTGTTGCTGGACCACCGTGGCCAGCCCCGGCAGCGCGTGCGGGGCGAGGTGGACTGGAGCGGCCGCGCGGCTGAAAAGCTGCTGCAGCCCTTGCTAAAGTAAAAAGGTCGGCTGCGACGCCTTGATCCGGTCGGGCCGGCCGGGCCCGTCGCCGGTTTCGTCCTTGAGCGAAACGCCCGACAACTGTCGCTGGTGCGCCTGTGCCAGCAGGAAGTGCAGCTTGCAGGCAGCCTCGTCCAGGCTCAGGCCCGCCGGGCGCACATTGGAAATGCAGTTGCGGCTGGCATCGAGCAGCCCCACGCGCGGCATCCAGGTCAGGTACAAGCCCATGCTGTCGGGCGAACTCAGGCCTGGCCGCTCGCCAATCAGCACTACCACCGCCTTGGCGCCCAGCAGTTCGCCGACCTCGTCGCCCAAGGCGACCCGCCCCTGCGCGGCAATGCACACCGGCGCCACGGACCAGTTTTCGGCCGCGATGCGGTGCTGCAGGCCCGCCAGAAAGGGAACCGCGTTTTGCGTAATGGCCAGGGCCGACAGGCCATCGATCACCACGAACGCCAGGTCGTAGGGGCGGGGCGAGGATTTTTGCGGCACAGCGCGTAAGGCGTTCAGTGTCCGGACCGACGCGCCGTCCAGCCGGCGCCCAAGGTCGGGCCGCTGCAGATAGACAGTGCGGTTCGCCGCCGCGCTGTGCAGCGTGACGCAGGGCGCGCTGGGCCTATCCAGCGCGGTGTTCAGGGCCTGCGCCAGCCGGGGCACGTCCAGCGCCAGGTGGACGGCATCACGCGCCCGCGCATGGTCAAGCTGAAACGCCAGATGGGCGGCGGTGGGCAGGCTCACGCCAGCGCGGCCCAGCGCAATGCGGGCGTCGGTGAACTGGCGCAGCGCGGTCCAGGGGTTGGCGACGACGGGGGACTTGGGTGGGTGCATGGCGGCTCAGGGCAGGCGGCGCAGGGCGGTTTGGAAAGCCGGGGGCAGCGCCGGATGGAGCCGGAACGCATCGCCAGCGCCAGTGAAAATCTGCATGGTTTGCAGCCAGGCTTCAAACTCCGGCGCGGGCCGCAGGCCCAGCACCCGTCGGGCATACAGCGCATCGTGGAAAGACGTGGTCTGGTAGTTCAGCATGATGTCGTCCGAGCCCGGAATGCCCATGACAAAGCTGCAGCCTGCCACGCCCAGTAGCGTCAGCAGCACGTCCATGTCGTTCTGGTCAGCCTCGGCGTGGTTGGTGTAGCAGACATCGCAGCCCATCGGCAGCCCGAGCAGCTTGGCGCAAAAATGGTCTTCCAGCCCGGCACGGATGATCTGCTTGCCGTCAAACAGGTATTCGGGGCCGATGAAACCGACCACGGTGTTGACCAGCAGGGGCTTGAAGTGGCGCGCCACAGCGTAGGCGCGCGCTTCGCAGGTCTGCTGGTCGATCCCGTGGTGGGCCTGGGCCGACAGGGCGCTGCCCTGGCCGGTCTCGAAATACATCACGTTGTCGCCCACGGTGCCGCGCTTCAGGGACAGCGCCGCGCTGTGGGCTTCGGCCAGCAAATCAAGACCCACGCCAAAGCTGCGGTTGGTGGCCTCGGTGCCGCCAATCGACTGGAACACCAGGTCCACCGGCGCGCCGCGTTCGATGGCCTGCAGCGTGTTGGTGACATGGGTCAGCACGCAGGATTGGGTCGGAATCCCGTACTGATCGATGATCTCCGCCATCATGGTGACGAGCGTGCCGATCTGCGCCACGTTGTCGGTGGCCGGGTTGATGCCGATCACGGCGTCGCCGCTGCCGTACAGCAGGCCGTCGAGCAGGCTGGCGGCAATGCCACTGGGGTCGTCGGTCGGATGGTTGGGCTGCAGGCGGGTGGACATTCGGCCCGCCAGGCCGATGGTGTTGCGAAAGCGCGTGACCACCTGGCATTTTTTGGCGACCAGAATCAGGTCCTGGTTGCGCATGATCTTGCTCACGGCCGCCGCCATTTCGGGCGTGATGCCGGGCGCCAGGGCGGCCAGCGCGGCGCCGTCCACCTCGTCGCCGAGCAGCCAGTTGCGAAAGTCGCCCACCGTGAGGTGGCTGACCGGCGCAAAGGCGGCCGCGTCGTGGCTGTCAACGATCAGCCGGGTGATCTCGTCTGTTTCATACGGTACCAGGGCTTCGTTCAAAAAAGTGTCCAATGGCACCGCCGCCAGCGTCATTTGCGCCACGGCGCGCTCTTCGGCGCTTTCTGCCGCGACACCGGCCAGCAGGTCGCCCGAGCGCGCCGGCGTGGCCTTGGCCATCAGATCCTTCAGGTCGCGAAAACCGTAGGTCCGGGTGCCGGCGGTGTGGGTGTACGGATGGTTTTTCACAGCATTTTTTTGGGGTATCGGGTGCCTGTCCATTCATTGTGATCGCGATGGCACGGTGGTGGCTACTTCTCAGGGAAATAGAGCGGCCGATTGGCGCGGGCGGCCTGCAGGTCGGCTGCCCGTCGGAGTCTCTGCGCCCGCGCGGTCGGCCCTGTGGCGATAATCAGGGGGCTGAACCAGCAATGCCTGCGTTCGCCAGAGCCAGTTCGGGGTACCTTTACCTACGCCGATTGCGCCCGTTTCACCACCTATCCGGAGTTCTCTTCATGACCACCGTTCACGCCATTGCCCGCCGTTGTTTTGTGAAAAATACGGCGGTAGCCGCTATCACTGCTGCGCTGCCTGCTATTAATTTTGCACAAACACCGGCGCCTGCGCGCAGCCACTTTGCGCCCCAGTCCGGTGCCTGGCGCACCTTCGAGGTCACCACCCGCGTTGACGTCGCCGAGGCCGACGGCGTGACCAGACTCTGGCTGCCGATTCCGTCGGTCAACACCGACTACCAGCGTTCGCTGGAAAACAGCTTTTCAACCAACGGCACGGCCAAGCTGATGCAGGACGGCCGGGACGGCGCCAAGATGCTGTACGTGGAATTTCCCGCCAGCCAGGCGCAGCCGCATGCCGTGCTGACCAGCCGGGTGCAGACGCAAAACCGCGCCATCGACTGGTCGAAAAAAGCCGCTGCGGCTGAAAGCGCCGACACGCTGCGTTATTTCACCCGCCCCACGGCGCTGCTGCCGACCGACGGCATTGTGCGCAAGACGGCGCTGGCCGCAACCCAGGGCGCCAGGACCGACGTGGAAAAGGCCAGGAAGCTCTACGACTGGATCGTCAGCAACACCCACCGCGAACCCAAGGTGCGCGGCTGCGGCGAAGGCGACATCAAGACCATGCTGGAGACCGGCAACCTGGGCGGCAAGTGCGCCGACCTGAACGCGCTGTTTGTCGGCCTGTGCCGCTCGGTGGGCGTGCCCGCGCGCGACGTCTACGGCATCCGGCTGGTGCCCTCGGCCTTTGGCTACAAGGAGCTGTCGGGCAACCCCGCCAGCCTCAAGGGCGCGCAGCATTGCCGGGCCGAGGTCTACCTCACGGGTTACGGCTGGGTGGCGATGGACCCGGCCGACGTGGCCAAGGTCATGCGCCTGGAAACCCCTGAATGGATCAAGAACACCACGAATCCGGTGGTCGCCCCCGTGAACAAGGCGCTGTTCGGCGGCTGGGAAGGCAACTGGATGGCCTACAACACCGCGCACGATGTCACGCTGCCCCACGCAAAGGGCGACAAGCTCGGTTTCTTCATGTACCCCGTGGGTGAAAACGCCGCCGGGCGCTTTGACTCGTATGCGCCGGATGACTTCAAGTACCAGATCACGGCGAAAGAAATCAACGCGTAAGCGTAAGCCTTATTGAACCATCCCAAAGCCGCTTCATGCCAGCAACAGGCGCAAGCGGCTTTCGTATTTCCGGGCCTGCCCCGTGAGCGGGTCGGTAAAGGCAATCGACTTTGCCAGCAACTGCAGCGGCTGGGCGTAGTCGTCTTCAGGCGTCGGGACCACGGGCGGGTAAATCCGGTCATTCAAAATCGGAATGCCCAGCCCCAGCATGTGCACACGCAGCTGGTGCTTTTTGCCGCTGACCGGGCTCAGGGCGTAGCGCGCCTGCTGGCCACTGACCTGCAGCACGCTGACATGGGTTTCGCTGTTGGGCTCGCCGGGCGCTTCGGCCTGCCGAAAAAAAGGCTCGCCCTGCACGATGCGGCTTTTTCGCGTAAGCGGAAAGCCCAGGTCTTCGCGCCACGGCGCAATCGCTTCGTAATGCTTGGTGACGTCGCGCTGCCTGAACAGCGCCTGGTAGGCATCACGCTCGGCCGGGTTGACTGAAAACAGCACCAGGCCGGCCGTTTCGCGGTCGATCCGGTGAATTGGCACCAGGCTGTCCAGTCCCAGCTGGTTTTTGAGTCGCACCAGCAGCGTTTCCTGCAGGTAGTGGCCCGACGGCGTGACGGGCAGAAAATGTGGCTTGTCGGCCACCACCAGGTGCGCGTCCTGGAACAGCACGGTGGCTTCAAACGGAATGCGGGGCTCGGTGGGCAGCGCGCGGTAGTAGTACACGCGCAGGTGGCCCTGGTACTTGCGCTCGGGCGTCACCGCTTCGCCCAACTCATCCACTACCAGACCGTGCTGCATGCGGTCCAGCCACACGTCCCGCGCAATCGCCGGAAACCGCTGCACTAAAAAATCAGTGATGGTGGGCCAGTCGCCGGCCGGCAGGCCGACGCAGCTGGGGCTGACGCCGTCGCGCGTTGCAAACTTGGGCAGGGGCGGCTTGCTCACGCCTGTTGGCCGCGCTTACACACGCTCGAACACCAGATCCCAGACGCCGTGGCCCAGCTTGATGCCCCGGTTTTCAAACTTGGTCAGCGGCCGGTAGGCAGGCTTGGCGGCATAACCGTCGTTGCCCTCGGCGGTGTTTTTCAGCAGCGGCTCGGCGCCCAGCACTTCCAGGATCTGCTCGGCATAGGGCTGCCAGTCGGTGGCGCAGTGCAGGTAGCCGCCGGGCTTGAGGCGGGCCGCCAGTTTGGCAATCAGCGGCGACTGGATCAGCCGGCGCTTGTTGTGCTTCTTTTTGTGCCACGGGTCCGGAAAGAAGATATGCGCGCCATCCAGGCTGGCCAGCGGCAGCATGTGGTCAATCACCTCGACCGCATCGTGCTGCACGATGCGAATATTGGTAAGGCCTTGCTCGTCAATCCGCTTGAGCAGCGCGCCCACGCCCGGCGTGTGGACTTCGCAGCACAGGAAATGGGTGTGCGGCATCAGCGCGGCAATGTGAGCGGTGGCTTCGCCCATGCCAAAGCCGATTTCCAGTACCACCGGGTGTGTTGCGGGTTGCTTTTGCGCGCCATTTAAGGCCGTATCCCCTGATGGTGCTGAAAAGGCAGCTACAAAATCAAGAGCGCCGGGCTGGTAGGGCAGTAAAAACTGCGGCCCCAGGTCGGCAAACGCCCGGGTCTGGGCGCTGGTGGTGCGCCCGGCCCGGCGCACAAAGCTCCGGATGGTTTTGGGGTGGGCAATGTCGGCCGGGGCCAAGGAGGCGGGGGGAGCGGGGGAGGTAGGGGTGTCGGTCACGGCTAGGTTGGCGATGGGCATGCGGTTGCGAAAAGTGTTGTCATTTTAGGCACCCATGGTCAGCGCTTGATTTTCAGGTGACTTTGGCCGCCCACTGCGCTACCCAGTTGGCGAGCGCGTCGGGCAAGGGCTTGGGCTGCGGCGCCAGGCCCAGTACGGCAGCGGCCTGGTTCAGCGCGGCCAGCGGGTCGGACAGGTCCAGCGCCCTGGCGCCGTTCTGCTTGGACAGCTTTTCGCCGTTGGCGCCCAGCACCAGCGGCGTGTGCAGGTAGCGCGGTGTTGGCAGGCCCAAGGCGCGCTGCAGCAGGATTTGCCGCGCGGTGTTGTCGGCCAGGTCCTCGCCGCGCACGATATCCGTGATGCCCTGGGCGGCATCGTCGACCACCACCGCGAGCTGGTAAGCCCACAAGCCGTCCGCCCGCCTGAGCACAAAGTCGCCCACTTCACGGCTGACGTCTTGCGCCTGGGCGCCCAGCCGGCGGTCGTGCCAGACCAGTTCGGAAGGTTCTGAATCTGCTGCTGAATCAATAGCGCTTTGTAGCCGTATTGATTGGGCTACCGGGCTATTTTGTGCATATTTTGAAGTGGAGAATCGCCAGGCCCGCGCGGGCTTTCCGTTCAGGTCTTGGCGGCAGGTGCCGGGGTAGATCAGCTCGCCGTGGCGTTCCTTGGCGTGGCCGGCGCTGGCCAGCGCCAGGGCAATGTCCTGTCGGGTGCAGCTGCAAGGGTAGGCCAAACCTGCGCTAATCAATTGATCCAGTGCGGCCTGGTAAAGCGCGCCGCGCTGCGACTGGTACACCGGCGGCTCGTCGGGCTGCAGGCCGCAGGCGCTCAGCTGGGCAACAATGGTGTCAGCGGCGCCGGGCACGCAGCGCGGCAAGTCCACGTCTTCAATGCGAAGCAGCCACTGGCCGCCGTGCGCCCGGGCATCAAGCCAGCTGGCCAGTGCGGCGACCAGCGAGCCCGCGTGCAGCGGACCCGTGGGGGAAGGCGCAAACCGGCCTCTATACAGCCGCTTTCCCAACTCGGCTTTCCTTTAAATAATGGCCAGCGCCATTTCCAGGCCCGACAAAAAGCCGTCTTCAGCCCGGTGGCCCAGGCACCAGTCGCCGCAGGCGCCAATGCGGGCGCTGGCGTCCCAGGCATGGGACTTGCCCAGCGGCTCGGTGGTCTGGGCAAAGCGCCAGCGGTGCACCTCGGCGTAAGGCGGCTCGGCGCGTATGCCCGTCACCTCGGAAAATGCCTTGATCAGCTTGGCCTTGACGCGCTCGGCGTCGTCCTCCAGGTGGCGCTCTGACCACTCGGGGCTGGCCTGAACGGTCCAGCGCTCGATCTGGCTGCGCCCGGGTTTGGACGACTCACGCGCCAGCCATGCGATGCGGTGGTGGGTGCTACGCGCGGCATTCCAGTGGGGGCCCAGGAGCGGCAGCGTGGGCTGGGGCACCTGCGGAAACGCCAGCATCAGGGTCCAGCAAGGCGCCACATTGACGGGGGCAATTTGCGCCGTCAGGGCGGGGCTCTGCTGCGACGACACCAGCAAGGCATGCGCTTGCTCGGCGGGAACCGCCAGCACCACCGTGTCAAAACCCGAATGCACATGGCTGCTTGCACCTTCGCCTTCGGTTTGCAGTTGCCAGCGCTCCGGGTGCAGCGCGTCGGGTTCGATGCGCGTGACCTGCGTTTGCACCAGCAGTTGCCCGGCGTCATCAAGCGGTTGGGCCCAGTGCCGCACCAGGGCGTTCATGCCTGGCGTGGCAACCCAGTGGGCTTCTTTGGGTGGCAGCGCAGACGCCACGACACGGCCCAGCGCGTCCAGAATCCGGACCGTGCTGGCGCTCCAGGGCCGAATCAGGCCCGGGGAGCTGGCCAGTGCTTTTTCAAAGCGCGCGTCGCGGACGGTGAAGTACTGGGTGCCGTGGTCAAAGCTGCCAAATTCGGTGTCGCGCGTGGACATGCGTCCGCCGGCCCCCCGGCTTTTTTCAAACACCGTAACCTGATGGCCGGCCTGCGCCAGCGTGCGGGCACAGGCAATGCCGGCAATGCCGGCGCCCACCACGGCAATGCGGCGCGGTGCGGGAGGTTTTGATTTTTTGGAAGAAGCGGGGCGGGATTTTGGAGTCATGTCTTTGTACTTTTTCTGGGTTGATGAAACGGGTACATGGGGCGGAAATTAGGGCTGCTTGACCTGGAGCGTATGTCTGAATTTTTCCATCATCGGGCTGCGTCACAATTTCGTCATAAACAAAAGCCATAAACGCACTCTACACGCAGGCGGAGGCGGCGTTGCAGAAAACCGGATTTTTACAGCGCGTGTTCTCGCTCCAGCAGCGCTTTTCGGGTGCCTGGAGTGTCCAGTTGCTGCAGCCACCAGTTCAGGGCGCGTCCTTCGCGGCCACCACCTGTGCGGCGCCAGGCGTAGCTCATGGGAATCTGGCGCACGGCGCGCTCCATCCGCTTTTGCACCAGCCGGCCAGCGGCAATGTGCGGGCGCGCCAGGTATTCGGGCAAAAAACCACCGCCCAGGCCGCGCAGCTGGGCGTCCAGTTTCTCTTGCATGCCGGGCACGGTAAAGATGTCCTGGCCCCCCAGCAGACCCACTGTCACGCCGCTGCCCCGTTGCACCGAGTCGGCCACGGCCACGGCGCGGTGGGGCATCAGCATGGCATCCGTGACCGGTTCGGGGGCATCGGCCAGCGGGTGGTGCGGCGCCACGGCGTAAATGAAGTGGAGGCTGCCCAGCGGCTTGCTTTGCACCGATTTGTTCAAGGCTGGATCCAGTGCGACACCAATCGCCAGGTCGGCCTGGCCTGACGTCAAGGCCTCCAGCGTGCCCGACAGCGCCTCCTCACGAATCCGCAGGCGCGTGGGCGGTTCAAGCGCAAAAAATGCCTCGCACAACTCCATCAGCGTGGTGCGCGAGATCACGCTGTCAACGGCCAGCGTCAACTGGGGTTCCCAGCCTGTCGCCACGCGCTTGACCCGATTGGCCATGGCATCCAGTTCCACCAGCAAACGTGTGCCTTCGCGCAGCAGTTCCTTGCCCGCTTCGGTCAGTCTGGCCTGGCGTGAGGAACGGTCAAACAGCAGCACATCCAGCGCGTCCTCGACCTGGCGAATGCGGTAGGTCAGGGCGCTGGGTACCACGCCCAGTTCGCGCGCAGCGGCCGCCATGCTGCCGTTGCGATGCACGGCCTCAATCAACTCAATGGTCTCGGGCGTGAACGCGCTGCGCAGCTTTTTGTTGATCATTGGCGAATTTTCATTCAAATAAATTGAATGATGCCATCAAATAAGTGCAATGCCCAGGGCCCTGCATGCGTCTACAGTAAAGTACTTGCAACCAACGCTGAAAGGACCTTCCCATGATGACCCCCAGATTGTCCGGTGAACGTGGCTACGCCGATCACGGCTGGCTCAAGTCGTTTCATTCCTTTTCATTCGCGGGCTACTACGATCCGGCGCACATGGGCTTTGGCAACCTGCGCGTCATCAATGAGGACCGGGTGGCGGCGGGCCGGGGTTTTGGCACGCACAGCCACAAGGACATGGAAATCATCAGCTATGTGCTCAGCGGCGAGTTGGCCCACAAAGACAGCATGGGCAACGTGAAGGGAATTCCGCCTGGCGACGTGCAGCGCATGAGCGCCGGCACCGGCGTGCAGCACAGCGAATTCAACCATGCCGAGGGGCAGACCACGCACTTTTTGCAGATCTGGATTGAACCGAACGTGCGCGGCATTGCGCCCAGCTACGAGCAAAAAACCTTTCCTGACGCTGAAAAGCGGGGCGGGCTGCGGCTGGTGGCGTCACCCGACGGTGCAGAGGGGTCGGTCACGATCCATGCGGACGCGAATATGTACGCCGGTCTGTTCAACGGCACCGAAACGGCCACGCTGACCCTGCGCCCAGGGCGAAAAAGCTATGTGCATCTGGTGCGTGGTGCGCTGTCCGTGAATGGCCACCTGCTGCATGGCGGTGATGCGCTGTTGCTCGAAGCCGAGCCGCAGATCGTGCTGGCAGGCGGCCAGCAGGCCGAAGTGCTGGTGTTTGACCTGACACCCTGATTTTTTAGTCTTTCAGTTTTTTACCCATCTTTGTTTTTTAACCTCAAAGGATTTCTCATGTTTACAGCGCTCCAAAACCCCCTGGCACTGATCGGCCGCCTGCTGATGGCCCTGTTGTTTCTGCCGGCGGGCATTGGCAAAATTGGCGGCTTTGCGGGCGCTGTGGGCTACATCGGCTCCAAGGGGCTGCCCCTGCCCGAGCTTGGCGCCGCGATTGCCATCGTGGTGGAAGTCGGTGGTGCGCTGGCCCTGATCGCCGGATTCGGCACCCGCTTTGCCGCGCTGGCGCTGGCGTTGTTCACACTGGCGGCCAGCTTCTTCTTTCACAACTACTGGGGCATGCCAGCTGAACAGGCCATGATGCAGAAGTTGATGTTCTTCAAGAACATTGCGGTGGTGGGCGGTTTGCTGGTGCTGGCCGCACACGGTGCCGGCGCCTGGAGCCTGGACGCCAAGCGCAACGCCTGAGCAAACCCGTTTTCCCAACGCAAGGAGACCGGGCATGAGCAAAGTAGCCGTTGTTTTTCACTCCGGGTACGGCCACACGCTGCGCATGGCGCAAGCCGTTGCCGAAGGTGCCGACGCTGAACTGGTGGCGATTGACGCCGATGGCAATTTGCCCGAGGGCGGCTGGGACACGCTGGCGGCTGCTGACGCCATCATCATGGGCTCGCCCACCTACATGGGCAGCGTTAGCTGGCAGTTCAAGAAGTTTGCCGACGCGTCGTCCAAGCCCTGGTACACCCAAGCCTGGAAAGACAAGCTGTTTGCGGGCTTCACCAACAGTGCCGCGCTCAACGGCGACAAGCTGTCCACGCTGACCTACCTCTTTACCCTGGCCATGCAGCACGGCGGACTCTGGGTCAGCCAGGGCGTCCTGCCCAGCAACACCAGGGCCGCGCAGCGCAGCGATGCCAACTACCTGGGCTCCTACAGCGGCGCCATGGCCCAGTCGCCGTCGGATGCCGGTGCGGGCGAAATGGCGCCGGGTGACCTGGAGACTGCACGCAGTTTCGGCGAGCGGGTTGCAGAGGTGGCGAGCCGGTTCCGGCGCTAGCACCATAGTGCTCTTCAATGGCATCATGTCTGATCGACTTTTACGAAGGAAGCCCTCATGACCATTGAAATCACCACCAAACTGGAGCGGCTGTCATGCGCATAGTAATCAAGCTGACGGGGCATGAGAAAGACCTGGGGGGCGGCTTCATGGTGAGCCGTCTGTTGCCAGCGGCGGCGCGGCAGTCGGTGGGCCCGTTTGTGTTCTTTGACCATTTTGGCCCGCTC
>NZ_JADMJK010000115.1 GCF_018780625.1 Polaromonas sp.
GGCCCGCATCGGGCGAACGGCTCACGATTTCAAGCAGGCGTGCGCCCGCGTAGGTGCCGTCGTCAAAGCCGTACCAGCGTTCCTTGAAGAAGATGTGGCCGCTCATCTCGCCGCCCAGCGGGGAGTCGACTTCTTTCATCCGGGCCTTGATCAGCGAGTGGCCGGTCTTGTACATCATGGCCACGCCGCCAGCGGCCTCGATCTCGGGCGCCAGGCGTTGCGAGCATTTCACGTCGAACAAGATGGTGCCGCCCGGCACGCGGCTCAGCACGTCGCGCGCAAACAGCATCATCTGGCGGTCGGGGTAAATGTTCTGGCCGTCCTTGGTGACGATGCCAAGGCGGTCGCCGTCGCCGTCAAACGCCAGACCGAGTTCGGCGTCGCCGTCCTTCAGGGCCTGCATCAGGTCCTTCAGGTTTTCGGGCTTGCTTGGGTCGGGATGGTGGTTGGGAAAGTTGCCGTCGACGTCGCTGAACAGCTCGGTGACTTCACAGCCCAGCGCCCGGAAAATTGCGGGGGCCGACGCGCCGGCAATGCCGTTGCCCGAATCAATGACGATTTTCATGGGCCGCGACAGCGTAATATCGCCCACGATGCGTTCGCGGTAGGCCTGCTCCACATCGGCCTGGCTGATGCGGCCGCCTGCGGCGGGCAAGGCCCAGCTTTCGGCTTCCATCATGCGACGCAGGGCCTGGATTTCATCGCCGTAAATGGCGCGCCCGGCCAGCACCATCTTGAAGCCGTTGTAGTCTTTGGGGTTGTGGCTGCCGGTGACCTGGATGCCGCTGCTCGCCAGCGTGTTGGCCGCAAAGTACAGCATGGGCGTGGTGACCATGCCCACGTCCACCACGTTCACGCCCGCCGCCGCCAGGCCGCGCATCAGCGCCGCGCTGAGCGAGGGCCCGCTGAGCCGCCCGTCACGCCCCACCGCCACAGTGGTTTCGCCCTCAGTCAGCGCCATCATGCCAAAGGCTTTTCCAAGGGCGACGGCGACCTCTTCGCTGATGGTGGACGGCACCATACCGCGAATGTCGTAGGCCTTGAAAATGGATGCATTGACTTGCATGAAGGGAGTCTTTCTGAACGTTGACGAGGCCCGATTGTAGGCGGAGCCTCTGCGGCAACGCCGGTTCACAGCCTGTGGGACAGGTCCGGAAACGGCTGGTCCAGCGCCCTGCCCGGCGTATCATTTCCGCATGACGACCGACACTACCGCCCTGGCCGACGACGACTGCTACCGGGCCCTGAAGGCAAAGGACGCCCGCTTTGACGGCCGCTTTTTCACCGGCGTGACCTCCACCGGCATCTACTGCCGGCCGGTCTGCCGCGTCCAGACGCCCAGGCGTGAAAACTGCCGCTTTTTTGCCCATGCGGCGCAGGCCGAGCAGGCCGGTTTTCGCCCCTGCCTGCGCTGCCGGCCCGAACTGGCGCCGCATTCCGTGCGGTGGTCGATTCAGGACGCGGCCTACCTCCTGGCGCACCAGGCGGCCCGCTTGCTGGACGAACCCGAGGCCTGGGGTGACGCTACGCCCTCGGTGGCCCGGCTGGCCGTGCGGCTGGGCGTGAGCGAGCGCCATGTGCGGCGGATTTTCGAGGCTCAGTTTGGCGTGTCGCCGCTGCAGTATCTGCAGACACGGCGGCTGCTGACCGCCAAGCAGTTGCTGGCCGACACGAACCTGCCGATCACCCAGGTCGCGCTAATCAGCGGCTTTGCCAGCGTGCGGCGCTTCAATGCCGCCTTCCTGGCGCACTACCAGCTCAACCCGACGCAGTTGCGGCGCCAGGGCGCACGACCCGAAGACGGCGGCATCACGGTGCGGCTGGGCTACCGCCCGCCTTACGACGTGGCGGCGATGCTCGGATTTTTCAGCAAACGCTCGATTGACGCGATTGAATTTGTCGCTCTGGATGCCGGTCAGCCTTGCGCCGGCAGGACATTTCGTGTCGAATCTGGCGGCAAGGTGCATGCCGGCTGGCTGCGCGCCTGTTTTGACGAGGCGCGCAGCCAGCTGGTGCTGCAGGTCAGCGACTCGCTGCGGGAAGCGCTGCCGCTGGTGATTCGCCGGGTGCGCGCGATGTTTGACCTCGACGCCGATCCGGCCGCCATCAACAGCGTGCTGCACGGCAGCTTTCCGAGCGGCGACGGGCTGCGCGTGCCGGGTACGCTCGATGGCTACGAGCTGGCCGTGCGCGCCGTGCTGGGCCAGCAGATCACGGTAGCGGCGGCCCGCACGCTGGCGCAGCGCATGGTGGACCGCCTCGGCGAGCCCATAGAAACCCCGTGGCCGCGCTTGAGCCGGCTGTTTCCGGACCCCGCCGCACTGGCCGCCGCCAGCGGCGACGCGCTGGGCCAGCTCGGCATCGTCAAGCAGCGCCAGGCCGCCATCGTCGGCATCGCCCGGGCCGTGGCCGACCGGCGCCTGCAATTGCACGGCGGCGCCGACGTCAACGCGACCATCGCCCTGCTGAAGGAACTGCCCGGCATTGGCGACTGGACCGCGCAGTACATCGCCATGCGCGCGCTGCGCTGGCCCGATGCGTTTCCGGCGGGCGATGTGGCGCTGCATAAAATGCTGGGCCTGCAGGCGCTCAAGACGCCGGCCAAGGCCGCCGAAAAAGCCTCGCTGGCCTGGAAACCGTGGCGCAGTTATGCCGTGATTCGCGCGTGGAGCGGCCTGCTGGCTGCGGCACCGCCGCCAAAATCACCTGAATCGCTACCAAAAAAATAGCTGAAAGCACCCGACCTGATTCGGCCAGCCCCTTAAAACATGCATAAAACCGGCCATAACCCCCTGCCAGCAGGCGTTCAGGCAAACCGGCGACACTTCAGGAGATCCCCATGAAATTCGACCCCTCCACCGTCCAGACCCGAGTGGCCAGCCCGCTCGGCCCCATCGTCATAGCGGCCACGGCCACCGGCCTGGCCGGGCTCTGGTTTGCCGACAACCAGCGCTATTTACCGGTGCAACTCACGGGGCCAGCGGCCTGGCCCGAAGACGCCGACCACCCCATCCTGAAGCAAGCCCGCCAACAGCTGCACGACTATTTCGCGGGCCAGCGCCGCCATTTCGAGCTGCCGCTGGACCTCGGTTGCGGCACAGCCTTCCAGCAATCGGTATGGCGGACGCTGCTTGAGATACCGCAGGGCAGCACCGTCAGCTACGGCGAAGTCAGCCGGCGCATTGGCAAGCCGGCTGCAGTGCGGGCGGTGGGCGGCGCGGTCGGACGCAATCCGGTCAGCATCGTCGTGCCCTGCCACCGCGTGATGGGCGCCAGCGGCGCGCTGACCGGTTACGGCGGCGGCTTGGCGCGCAAAACCGCCTTGCTGACGCTCGAAGGGGCGCGGCTTTGAGCGCGCCGTCGTCCGGCGTGATGGCGCCCGCAGCCCATGCGGCCCCCAAACCCTGGGCCAGCGATTTTGTCCTGCTGGCGGCGATCTGGGGCGCCTCGTTTTTATTCATGCGCATCGGTGCGCTGGAGTTTGGCGCGCTGCCGACCGCCGCCGTGCGCGTGGCGATAGCGGCGATGTTCCTGCTGCCGCTGGTGTGGCTGCGCGGCCTGCTGCCGGAACTCAAAAAACACTGGCGCCGGACCTTCTTCATCGGCCTGCTCAACTCGGGCATTCCGTTTGCCTGCTTTTCGTTTGCGCTGCTGTCCATCAGCACCGGGCTGTCGGCGATCCTCAACGCCACGGTGCCGATGTTCGGCGCGCTGATTGCCTGGGCCTGGCTGAACGACAAGCTCACGGCGTCGCGCCTGCTGGGCCTGGCGGTCGGCTTTGCCGGCGTGGCGCTACTGGCCTGGGACAAGGCCAGCTTCACGCCCGACGCCTCGGGCGCGTCGTCGGGCTGGGCCGTGCTGGCCTGCCTGCTGGCGGTGCTGTGCTACGGCATTTCAGCCAGCTACACCAAGCGCTACCTGGCCGGCCTGCCACCGCTGGTGACGGCCGCCGGCAGCCAGATCGGCGCCACGCTGGGGCTGGCCCTGCCAGCGCTGTGGCTGTGGCCGGCGCGCATGCCGGGCGCCTCGGCCTGGCTGGCGCTGCTGGTCGTGGGCGTGGTCTGCACCGGCATCGCCTACATCCTGTTTTTCCGGCTGATTGAAAACGCCGGCCCGCCGCGCGCGCTGTCGGTGACGTTTCTGGTGCCGGTGTTTGCGGTGCTGTATGGCGTGACCTTTCTCGGGGAAACCGTCACGCCCTGGATGCTGGGCTGCGCGGCGGTGATTGTCTGCGGCACGGCGCTGTCAACCGGGCTGTTGCGGCTGGGGCGGGGCAACCGCACCCTGCCACGGTAAAGGACGGGTGGGTTTAGGGCAGCGCGCCCGCCATCAGGTTGATGCTGAGTGCCAGGATCAGCATGTTGAAGCCAAAAGACAGCACCCCATGCACCAGCGTGAGCCGGCGCATGGCGCGCGAGGTGACCTGCACATCGGACACCTGCGAGGTCATGCCAACCACATGCGCGTAGTACAAAAAATCGAAATAGTCCGGCTCCAGCCCGCCGGGAAACTGCAGGCCGGGTCCCACAGGCTCGTTCAGCTTTTCCTCGTGGTAATAACGGTGGGCATAGCGAAACGCAAACATGGTCTGTATGAACAGCCACGAGGCGGCCAGCGCGGTCATGGACAGCACAACATGAAAGGTGCGCAGCACGCCCGACAGGTCCCGGCTCTGATGCATCATGACGGTAATGGCCGCCACGCAGGCCAGGGTGGCCAGCAGCATCAGCAAAAACAGCACCACACTGGGCTCGTCCTGCGCCTGGGCCCGTGCACGCGTTCGCCGTGCATCAAAGCGGGCGCACAACCACCAGGCCAGCAGCAAATAGACCGCAATGCCCACGCACCAGCCCAGCAACCCGCGAAACGGCCACGCCAGCGGCATGGGCATCCCTGCGGTGGCCACGCCGGCCAGCAAGCCAAAGCCCAGGCGCTGCGCGCCGGTCGTTTCTGAAAGATGTTTACGCATGGCTCCGATTGTGGGCCCGAGCCGGCGCCGGACAATAATCAGGACTTCAATTCGCGAGACGCACAGCCTGCCATGCCCCCCAAAAAATACCCCAGAAAAGTACACATTGCCCGCCAGGGCGTTTTTTATTCGCTGATTCTCTGCGGCGCGATTTTGTTGCTGGGCGGCATAGGCTTCTGGCTACTGGATCCGGGGGTGCACACCATTTCAGAGGGCCTGTGGCTGGCCTTCACCACGGCGGCTACCGTGGGCTATGGCGATGTCGTTCCCAGCACGCATGCGTCGCGCGTGTTTGCCGTTATCGTGGTGTTGCTGGGGCTGGCGGTGCTGTCGCTGGCGACGGCCTCGCTGGCGGCTATTTTTGTCGAGAAAGATGTCGAGCAGGGCGAGGAGTTGCAGATAGAGCACGAACTGATGCGCGAAATCAGGCACCTGCGCGAAGAGGTTCAGTCCTTGCGGCATGAAATCAGGCGCGAAAAAGATGACCACCGCTGAGGTGTCATCCGCCCGATGAATCAATTCAGCGGGCATCCGGCAGGCGGCGCTTCCCGCACGGAAGCGGAAAATGAAAAAGCCGCTACAAACCGATGGTTTGTAGCGGCTTTCCAAGACTGGCGGAGCGGACGGGACTCGAACCCGCGACCCCCGGCGTGACAGGCCGGTATT
>NZ_JADMJK010000034.1 GCF_018780625.1 Polaromonas sp.
ACCACCGACATCAGCATTATGAATGCTGCGCTCTAACCAACTGAGCTATATCACCTTGCGACCGATATTATAGCCAGTTAAATCGCCCGATTCAGCGATTCGTGAATGCGGCTTTTCGCTTGTTCAAAAAAGCGTCCATGCCTTCTTTCTGGTCTTGCGTTGCAAACAGCGAGTGGAACAGGCGGCGCTCGAACATCACGCCGTCGCTCAGGCCGCTCTCAAAGGCCCGGTTGACGGCTTCCTTGGCTGCCATCACGCTGGGCTCGCCGAAGCTGCAGATCGTCAAGGCCGCGCCCAGGGTTTCGTCCATCAGCTGCGCCAGCGGCACGACGCGGCTGACCAGCCCGGCGCGCTCGGCCTCCACGGCGTCCATCATGCGGCCGGTCAGCGCCATGTCCATGGCCTTGGCCTTGCCCACGGCACGGGGCAGGCGCTGCGTGCCGCCGGCGCCGGGAATGATGCCGATCTTGATTTCAGGCTGGCCAAATTTGGCGTTGTCGGCGGCGATGATGAAGTCGCACATCATGGCCAGTTCGCAGCCGCCGCCCAGCGCAAAGCCGCTGACCGCGGCAATCACCGGCTTGCGAATGCTGCGGATCTGCTCCCAGTTGCGGGTGATGAAGTCGTTTTTGTAGACATCGGCAAAGTCGAATTTCGCCATGGCGGAAATGTCGGCGCCAGCGGCAAAGGCTTTTTCGCTGCCCGTCAGGATGATGCAGCCTACGCTGTCGTCGGCCTCAAATGCCTGGAGCGCGTGGCCCAGTTCATCCATCAGCTGGTCATTGAGCGCATTGAGCTGCTTGGGCCGGTTCAGCGTCACGATGCCGACCTGGCGCGAATCCGGGCCTTCGGTGCGGGTTTCAATCATTTCATAACGCATGGGAAATCCTTTTTTGGGAGGTTGGGGAGCAAGTTCAGGAGCAGGTTCAGTCTTGGGGACCCAGCCACTGGTCCACCAGCGCCGCATCGTGCACCGCCAGCCGCCAGGTGGTCAGCAGCGGCGGCATCGTCAGCGTCAGCCGCAGCAGGCGTTTGTCGCGCGACACCAGTGCGGTGATTTTTTTGGCGGCGCCGGCGTACAGCGTCAGGTCGTCGAGCCGGCTCATGCGCCAGCCGCCGCTGCGTTTGGTCTCGGCTTGGGTCGCAGGCTCCAGTCCCAGCCATTCATCGCCAGCCGCCAAGCCGGCGCGCTCCGCCGCGCCGCCGCGCAGCACGGCTTTAATGTGTACGCCCTGGCCTTCGCTGACGCGCAGGCCCAGCCGGTGCGCCAGCTGCGCCGGGTCTTCCAGTACGGCCACGCCGTGCTTGAGCAGCAGGGCTTTAACCGGCAACTCGTCCAGGCCGTGCACCCAGCGCGCCAGTTCGGGCGCAAACGAACGGCCGCCCAGCGCGGCCAGCGTGTGCGCCACGTCGGCTTCGCGCAGTGGCCCCGCCTTGCAGCGCAGCCAGAGGGCGCGCATCACGTCGTCCAGCGTTTTGCCGTGCGTGGCCCGGCCTTCGGCGCGCAGCGTCAGGTCAAGGCACAGGGCCACCAGCGCGCCCTTGGTGTAGTAGCTCACCGTGGCGTTGGGCGTGTTTTCGTCGGGCCGGTAGTACTTCACCCAGGCGTCAAAGCTGGCTTGGGCCACCGACTGCACCAGCCGGCCCGGCGTCTGCATGACCTGGTTGATGGTTTTGTTGAGCAGTTTCAGGTAAGCCGCGTTGTCCAGCAGGCCGGCGCGGCGCAGCAGCAGGTCGTCGTAGTAGCTGGTGAAACCTTCAAAAAACCACAGCAATTCGGTGTAGTTTTCGCGCTCGTACTGGTAGCTTTCAAATTCGGAAGGCCGCAGGCGCTTGACGTTCCAGGTGTGGAAATACTCGTGGCTGATCAGGCCGCGCAGCGTGGTGTTGCCGTCTGATGCTTTGTGCTCGCCCACACGCGGCAGGTCTTTGCGGTGGCAGATCAGCGCGGTCGAGTTGCGGTGCTCCAGCCCGCCGTAGCCGTCGTCCACCGCGTTGAGCATGAACAGGTAGTTTTTGAAGGGCGGCTTCTTGCTGCCATGCCAGAAGTGGATTTCGGTCTCGCAAATCTTCTGGGTGTCGGCCAGCAAACGGGCGCCGTTGAAGCTGGGCATTGCACCGGCCACCACCAGGCGGTGCGGCACGCCGCGAACGCTGAAGCTGCCGCTCCAGAACGGCCCCATTTCCACCGGGCAATCGACCAGTTCGTCGTAGTCGGCCGCCGCGTAGCGCCCAAAGCCCTGCCTGTTGACGGTTTGCGCCGTCAAACCGGTGGCCACCGACCATCCCGCGACAGTTGCGGGCGCCGGCAGTTCCAGCGTGTGGGACGATTTTTCCAGTCCCTCCACCTTCAGGCACAGGCTGGTGCCGTTGAAAAACCCGCGCTGGGCGTCCAGCCAGGCGGTGCGTACGGAGTTGTCGTGGGCATAGACCTCGTAGCGCAGCACCAGTGGCTTGGCCGGGTTGCACTGGATTTGCCAGCTGCACTTGTCCAGTTGTTCAAAAGGCGCCGGTGTGCGCGCACCCTGGTGGGCCTGCAGGCCCTGCAGGTTCCTGGCGAACTCGCGCACCAGGTAACTGCCCGGTATCCATACCGGCAAAGACACCCGCTGCAGCGCCGCCGGCTGCGCAATCGTCAGCGTGACGCGGAACAGGTGGGCGTGCAGGTCGCCAATTTCGACGCGGTAGTGAACAGGCGAGGCGGGTGTTTTTTGGGGTGGGCGTGGCATCTTGTACAGGGAATAAGCCGGGGCTGACCGGACAAGACCGGATTTTCACCCTGGATTTGCTATTGAAAAAATAGCTGCTATTGTCCGTAATATATGGGCTAGAAGGCTAATTCTTTAAGAAATTAGCACTTGCAGCGGCTGTTGGCCCCCGGTCGTCCTGTCAGGGTTTGGCGCTGGCCAGCAGTTTTTCGATCTGCTGCACGCCGATGGCGCCCGGCACACGCGAGCCGTCGGCAAAAAACAGGGTCGGCGTGCCGGTGATCTTGTGCTTTTTGCTGAATTCCACGTTGCGCTCCAGCGCGGCGCTGTCGCAGCTGGCTTTGGTTGGCGTCTGGTCGCGAATCATCCAGTCGAGCCAGGCTTTGCCCTTGTCTTTGGCGCACCAGATGTTTTTGGATTTTTCGGTCGAGTCGGCGCTCAGGATGGGCAGCAAAAAGGTGTGAATCGTCACGTCGTTGACTTTTTGCAGATCGCGTTCAAAGCGCTTGCAGTAGCCGCAGTTGGGGTCTGCAAACACGGCCAGCTTGCGCTTTCCGTTGCCACGCACCAGGGTAAACGCGTCTTTCAGGGGCAGGGCGTCAAAGTCGATGGCGCTGAGTTTTTCAACCCGTTCTTCGGTCAGGTTGCGCTTGGCCTTGGTGTCAATCAGGTTGCCCTGGATCAGGAAGTTGCCCTCGGCATCGGTGTAGAAAATGTCGCTCTCGTTGACCCGGATCTCATACAGCCCGTTCATGGGCGTCTTGCTCACTTCATCGATTTTGCTCAAGCTGGGCAGGCGTTCGGCCAGGTTCTTGCGTATGGCCGCTTCCTGTGCAAACGCGGCGCCGAGGCTGCAGGCCAGCAGGCCCAGCACGCTGGCGCGGGCAATCGATTTCACTAGTTTCATGGTCGTTCCTGTTTTTTCAAAAAATTGCTTGTTCAATATCTCACAAACCGGCCGCCTGGCGCGCCGCCCAGCGCTTGAGCAGGTCGCTGCGCGCAAACCCCTTCATGCCCCAGTTGCGCAAGGCCCGCCATGGGCCCTCGCTCTGCGCAAACAGGCCATGCAGGCCATCGGTCACGGCGCCCATGGCGGCCACGTCGGCTTTGCGCGCGCGTTCATAGCGGCGCAGCAGTTTCTCGTCGCCCAGCCCACGCCAGTATTCACGTTGCGCAATCACTTCTGCCAGGCAGGCTGCGTCGGCCAGCCCGAGGTTCAGCCCTTGTCCGGCCAGCGGGTGCATGGCATGCGCGGCATCGCCGGCCAGCGCCCAGCCGGGTCCGACCCAGTGCCCGGCGGTGGACAGCGCCAGCGGCCAACTGGCCCGCTCGCTGCTCAGGCGCAAGTGGCCTACTTCCTGGCCCACCACCGCCTGCAACTCGGCACAAAACGCTTCGGGCGTCAGCGCTTGCAGTGCGCCAGCGCGCGCCACAGAGACAGACCAGACCAGCGCCAGGGAGTTCCCGTCCGCGCCAGACATTGGCAAAAGCGCCAGGATGTCGCCCCGGTTAAACCACTGGCGGGCGATGCCGCCGTGGGGTGTGTCGGATTCCAGCCGCGCGGCAATGGCTTTTTGCGGGTAGGGCTTGACGCACCACTGCACGCCAAATTCGTCGCGGCTGCGGCTTTTCTGGCCTTCGCAGACCACGGTGAGGGCGGCCTTGACCGGCGCCTGCACGGTCTCAATCTGGGGCTGGTAGCGCACCGCCTGGGCCAGTTGCTGCTCCAGCGCGGGCACGTCCACAATCCAGGCCAGCGCCTCCTGGTCCACGCTTTGCGCCGTGAAGTCGAGCTGGCCGCCGTCGTCGCCCCAGACCTGCATCGCGCGCACGGGCGTGGCCATCGGCGCGTCGGGCCAGGCCCTCAGGGTTTCCAGCAGATCCCGCGACGCGCTGTTCAAGGCGTAGGCCCGCACATCGGTGCGCACTTCGGCCGCCGTTGGCCCCGTTGGCCCTGTTGGCGTAATGGCGGGCTGGCTGACCAGGGCCACGCGCAAGCGCTCACGCGCCAGCAGCAAAGCCAGCGTGCGGCCCACCACGCCGTCGCCGCGAATACAGACATCAAAGGGTTTGGACATGCCTCATTTTAGGAGGCAGTGCAAAATCAGCGCCTGGTGGGTGTTTTGGCACCGCCACAAGCCATGAGCAGCTCCATCTTTTTGCCTTCACGAGGACTTGACGCACCGTGACCGATTCTTTGAACAACTCCTCAACGCCCATCGCTCCGGCGGCGCCCTGGGACCTGACCGCGCCCATTACCCAGCTGGTGGTGTACCCGGTGAAGTCCTGCGCCGGGGTGCAGGTGCAGCAAGCCCTGCTGACCGAAACCGGGCTGGAATTTGACCGCGCCTGGATGGTGGTCAATGCGCACGGCGAATTCCTCACGCAGCGTGAGCTGCCGCGCATGGCGCTGATCCAGCCGCAACTCAAGCATTACGAGATGGTGCTGCGCGCCCCCGGCATGCTGGCGCTGCACATTGCGCTGGACCGGGTCGAGGCCCCGGTGCGCGTGCAGGTCTGGGATGACAACGTGCCGGCCTACGACATGGGCCCCCTTGCGGCGCAGTGGCTCACCGACTTCCTGGGTACCACGGCGCGTCTGGTGCGCTTTGACCCCGAGCACCCACGCCTCAGCAGCCCGCAGTGGACCGGCGGCGTCGAAGCGCTCAACCAGTTCTGCGACGGCTTTGCGTTGCTGCTGGTCAGCGAAGCGTCGCTGGTGCAGCTGAACGGCAAGCTCGCTGCCCAGGGAACAGCCGCTGTCGGGATGGACCGCTTTCGCCCCAACATCGTGCTGGGCGATCCGGCAGGCGGACCGGCACTGGCGCCGCACGATGAAGACCGGCTGGATGTCATGCAAATTGATACGGCGCAGGGTACGGTGCGGATCAAGCCCGTCAAGCCCTGTCCGCGTTGCCCGATTCCCAACATCGACCCGGCCACCGCCCTCAGCAGCCCGGAGGTCGGCGACATGCTGCAGACTTACCGGCAGGATGCACGCGTCGATGGCGCGGTGACTTTCGGCATGAATGCCATCGTGCTGGAGGGTGTGGACCATCTCCTGAAGGTGGGCCAGAGCGTCGGCGCCAGCTACCGGTTTGCCTGACCGGGCTATGGAATACACTTCTACCCCTGTTTTTGAAGGTTTGTCATGAGTTTGAAGTGCGGTATTGTTGGCTTGCCCAACGTTGGAAAATCCACCCTGTTTAACGCGTTGACCAAAGCGGGTATTGCTGCGGAAAACTATCCTTTTTGCACCATCGAGCCCAATGTGGGCATCGTGGAAGTGCCTGATGCGCGGCTCGATGCGTTGTCGGCCATCGTCAACCCGCAAAAGGTCCAGCGCGCGATTGTCGAGTTTGTCGACATTGCCGGCCTGGTCGCCGGTGCCAGTACCGGCGAGGGCCTGGGCAACAAGTTTTTGGCCCACATCCGCGAAACCGACGCCATCGTCAACGTGGTGCGCTGCTTTGAAGACGACAACGTGATCCACGTCGCCGGCAAGGTCGATCCGATCTCGGACATCGAAGTGATCCAGACCGAACTCTGCCTGGCCGACCTGACGGCGGTGGAAAAGGCCCTGCACCGCGTGACCAAGCTGGCGCGCTCGGGCGACAAGGAATCGATCAAGCTGGTCGCCATTCTGGAGAAATGCCAGGCTGCGCTCAACGAAGCCAAGCCGGTGCGCACGCTGGAATTCAGCAAGGAAGAGCAGCCGCTGTTGCAGCAGTTTTTCCTGATCACCGCCAAGCCCGCCATGTTTGTGGCCAACGTGGCTGAAGACGGCTTTGAGAACAATCCCTTCCTGGACCGCCTGAAGACTTTCGCCGCCTCGCAAAACGCGCCGGTGGTGGCCATCAGCGCCAAGCTGGAAGCCGAAATGTCGGAGATGAGCGACGAAGACCGCCAGATGTTCCTTGAAGAACTCGGCCAGACCGAGCCAGGCCTGAACCGCCTGATTCGCGCCGCCTACAAGCTGCTGGGGCTGCAAACCTACTTCACCGCCGGCGTGAAAGAAGTGCGCGCCTGGACCATCCATGTCGGCGACACCGGCCCGCAGGCGGCCGGCGTGATCCACACCGACTTTGAAAAAGGCTACATCCGGGCCCAGACCATTGCCTATGACGACTTCATCGCCTTCAAGGGCGAGCAGGGCGCCAAGGATGCGGGCAAGATGCGCGCCGAAGGCAAGGATTACGTCGTCAAGGATGGCGACGTCATGAACTTCCTGTTCAGTTCTTGATTGTTTCCGCGATGACCGAACCGGTACGCCTTGCCAAGCGCCTTGCAGAGATGCGGGGTTGCTCACGCAGTGAAGCCGAGCAGTACATTGAAGGCGGCTGGGTCAGCGTCGATGGTGTCGTGGTCGAAGAACCCCAGTTCCGCGTCCACCACCAGACCATCACGCTGTCGCCCGACGCCAGCTTGCTCGCGCTGGCGCCGGTGACCGTACTGCTTCACAAGCCGGCCGGCTACTGGGCCAGCGACGCGCCGGGCGCCAGCAATGCCTCCGCAGGAAAAACTGCTGCCCAGTTGCTGACGGCGGCCAACCGGTCGCCCGACGACCGTTCGGGCATACGGCCGCTCAAAAAGCATTTCACCGGCTCGGAACTGGCCACGCCGCTCGCCACGCCAGCCAGCGGCCTGGTGGTGTTCACCCAGGACTGGCGCGTGTTGCGCAAGCTGCGCGAAGACGCCCGCGTGCTGGAGCATGAGGTGATTGTCGAGGTCAGCGGCGAGATCAAGCCTGGCGGGCTGGAGCGCCTGAACCGGATGGACCACGGCTTTACCTTCAAGGGCGCGCTGCTGCCGCCGGCAAAGGTGAGTTGGCAGAGCGAGGCGCGGCTGCGCTTTGCCCTGAAGGGCGAGGTGCCCGGCCAGATTGCCTACATGTGTGACAGTGTGGGGCTCAAGATCGAGGCGATGAAGCGGCTGCGCGTTGGCCGCATGTCGCTCAGCCAACTGCAGCCCGGCCAGTGGCGTTATTTGATGCCCTACGAGCGTTTTTAATTGACGAAAATGCCCGGAAAAGCCCAGATCAGGCTGCCTGTCATCAAAAAGTAGCGCGCAAACTTGCCCACGGCCATATAGGCCACACAGGGCCAGAACGGAAACTTGAGCCAGCCGGCCACCGCGCACAGCGGGTCGCCCACAACAGGCAGCCAGGCCAGCAGGCAGGCTTTGGGCCCCAGCTTTTCCAGCCAGCGAACGGCGCGGCCATGGTGGGATGAATGGGTGTATTTGTCGGCCACTTTGTGCGCGCCATAACCCAGCCACCAGTCCAGCGCGCCGCCCAGCGTGTTGCCGGCCGTGGCGACCAGCACGGCGGGCCAGAACATGTCCGGGTTGAGCTTGACGAGGCCAAACACCACAGGCTCCGAGCCCAGCGGCAGCAGCGTGGCCGAGATGAAGGACACCACAAATACCGTGCTCAGGCCAAACTGGGGCAAGGCCAGCAGCTCAATCAGGTGGTGAATCCAGGCTTGCATGCGCGTCCAGTTCAAAAGGTGTGAGTATAGGCAGCGCGGGCGGCCGGGCCGGGCCGGCAGGTGTGCGCACGTCGCTCACGCATTTCAATTGCTGAAATTTTAGGCAGCTACAATCACACCTCTTTTTTGCAACCAGAATCGCCCCTACTTCCCATGAACATCGGCCCTTATGCTTTGGCGAACAACCTGTTTGTCGCGCCCATGGCTGGTGTCACGGACCGCCCGTTTCGCCAGCTGTGCAAAAAGCTGGGCGCGGGCTACGCGGTCAGCGAGATGGTGACCTCGCGCCGCGATTTGTGGGACACGCTTAAAACCTCGCGCCGCGCCAACCACGAGGGCGAGGCGGCGCCGATTGCGGTGCAGATTGCTGGCACCGATGCGCAGATGATGGCCGAGGCCGCCGCCTACAACGTGGACCGCGGCGCGCAGATCATCGACATCAACATGGGCTGCCCGGCCAAGAAGGTCTGCAACAAGTGGGCCGGATCGGCGCTGATGCAGGACGAGCCGCTGGCGCTGCAGATCATTGAGGCCGTGGTGGCCGCCTGCGCGCCGCAGGGGGTGCCGGTCACGCTCAAGATGCGCACAGGCTGGTGCCAGTCGCACAAAAACGCCTTGACGATTGCGCGCGCCGCCGAAAGCGCTGGAGTGCAGATGATTGCCGTGCATGGCCGCACCCGCGAGCAGGGTTACAAGGGCTTTGCCGAATACGACACGATCGCCGAAGTGAAGGCGGCGCTGCGCATTCCGGTGGTGGCTAACGGCGACATCAACAGCCCCGAAAAAGCGCGCGACGTGCTGGCCTATACCGGCGCCGACGCCGTGATGATGGGCCGCGTGGCCCAGGGCCGGCCCTGGATTTTTCGCGAGGTGGCGCATTTTCTGGCCACCGGTCACCACCTGGCACCGCCGCTGGTGGCGGAAGTCAAGCGCCTGCTGCTGGACCATTTGCTCGATCACTACGTCCTGTACGGCGAATTCACCGGCGTGCGCACGGCGCGCAAACATATTGGCTGGTATGTCAAAACCTTGCCGGGCGGCGAAACGTTTCGCGCCCAAATGAACCTGCTGCAAGACTGCGAAGCGCAGCTTGCGGCGGTGGGCGGATTTTTTGACAGCCTGTGCGACCAGATGGACCGCATCCCGGCACAGGCAGGGATGCACAACGATAAAAATCAGGAGGAAACCGCTGCATGAGCAAGCAACATATAGAAGCGTGCGTACGCACCAGTCTGGAGAGCTATTTCCAGGACCTGGACGGTACCGAACCCGATGGCATGTACGACATGATGGTCCGCGTGGTTGAAAAACCGCTGCTGGAAGTGGTCATGCAGCATGCCGAACAAAACCAGTCGCGCGCAGCTGAATGGCTGGGGCTGAACCGCAACACCCTGCGCAAAAAGCTGGTCGAGCACAAGCTCATCAAATAATTCCCGTCGGGCCGGTCCCGCCTAACCCGTATTCCCTCATAAAGATAAACATGAACGCATTGATTTCCGTTTCCGATAAAACCGGCATCCTAGAATTCGCGCAGGCCCTGCATGCGCTCGGCATCAAGCTGCTGTCCACTGGCGGAACCGCCAAGCTGCTGGCGGACGCCGGCCTCCCGGTCACCGAGGTGGCCGACCACACCGGTTTCCCCGAAATGCTCGATGGCCGCGTCAAGACGCTGCACCCCAAGGTCCACGGCGGCCTGCTGGCCCGGCGCGACCTGCCCGAGCACATGGCGGCTTTGAAAGCGCACGACATAGCCACCATTGATCTGCTGGTGGTCAACCTCTACCCGTTTGAAGCCACAGTGGCCAAGCCCGGCTGCACGCTGGAAGACGCGATCGAAAACATCGACATCGGCGGTCCGGCCATGGTGCGCTCTGCGGCCAAGAACTGGAAAGACGTCGGCGTGCTGACCGATGCGTCGCAATACGCGGGTGTGCTGGCCGAACTCAAGGCCGACGGCAAGCTGACGGATAAAACCAAATTTGCCCTGTCGGTCGCCGCGTTCAACCGCATCAGCCAGTACGACGGCGCGATCAGCGACTACCTGTCCAGCATCCAGGAAGACGGCGGCCACAGCCTGTTCGCAGGCCAGGCCAATGGCCGTTTCATCAAGGTGCAGGACCTGCGCTACGGCGAAAACGCGCACCAGCAGGCGGCACTCTACCGCGACCTGCACCCGGCGCCGGGCTCGCTCGTCACGGCCAAACAGCTGCAGGGCAAGGAACTGTCGTACAACAACATTGCCGACGCCGATGCCGCATGGGAATGCGTCAAGAGCTTCACCGAAGCGGCTTGCGTGATCGTCAAGCATGCCAACCCCTGCGGCGTGGCCGTGGGCGCCGATGCGCTGGACGCCTACAGCAAGGCCTTCAAGACCGATCCGACCTCCGCATTTGGCGGCATCATTGCCCTGAACTGCCCGCTCGATGAGCGTGCGGCGCTACAGATTTCGAAGCAGTTCGTGGAAGTGCTGATGGCCCCGGCGTTCACGCCCGAGGCGCTGGAAGTGTTCAAGACCAAGGTCAATGTGCGGATTTTGCAGATAGCCCTGCCGCCCGGCGGCCCGACCGCCTGGGAGCAGGGCCGCAACCTGATCGACATCAAGCGCGTCGGCTCGGGCCTGCTGATGCAGACTGCCGACATCCATGAACTGCTGCTTTCCGACCTGAAGGTCGTCAGCACGCTGCAGCCGACGCCGGCCCAGCTGCAGGACCTGCTGTTTGCCTGGACCGTTGCCAAGTACGTCAAGTCCAACGCCATCGTGTTTTGCGCCGGCGGCATGACCATGGGCGTGGGCGCCGGCCAGATGAGCCGCCTCGACTCGGCCCGCATTGCCAGCATCAAGGCCGAACACGCGGGCCTGTCGCTCAAGGGCACGGCGGTGGCGAGCGATGCCTTCTTCCCGTTCCGCGACGGCCTCGACGTGGTGGTGGATGCCGGCGCGAGCTGCGTGATCCAGCCCGGCGGCTCGATGCGCGACCAGGAAGTCATCGATGCCGCCAACGAACGCGGCGTGGTCATGGTGCTGACCGGCGTGCGCCATTTCAGGCATTGAGCCTTGCGCCAGCGCGCCATTGGCGCTGAATCAAAAAAAGCGGCTGATGGCCGCTTTTTTTATGAGAAATCAGGCTCTAGCGCATGATGGATGGGCGTTAGTAGCTATTGTATTTGTAGCGATTTCAGCGCGCTGCGAAAAACCGCGCTGCCGCCGCCACCGTTGCGGCTATGTCCTCGGCCGTGTGCGCCGCGCTGACAAATCCCGCCTCATACAGCGCCGGGGCGTAGTAGACGCCACTGTCGAGCATGGCGTGAAAAAAGCGGTTGAAGGCCGGGCTGTCGGTCTTCATGACCTGGGGGTAGTTCTGCGGCAGGGTGTCCAGCAGGAAAAAGCCGAACATGCCGCCTTCGCTGTCGCCGCAAAACGGCACGCCCGCTTGCGTCGCCGCCTGCGTCAGGCCTGCAACCAGGCTTCGGGTGCGTGCGCCCAGCGCGTCGTAAAAGCCGGGTTTCTGGATTTCGCGCAGCGTGGCCAGGCCGCAGGCCGTGGCGACCGGGTTGCCCGACAGCGTGCCGGCCTGGTAGACCCCGCCCAGCGGTGCCAGATGCTCCATCACGGCGCGCGTACCGCCAAAGGCGGCCATCGGCATGCCGCCGCCAATCACCTTGCCCAGCGCGGTCATGTCGGGTTTGAAGCCGGGAATGTGCTGCGCGTAAACGCTTTGCGCGCCGCCCAGCGCGACCCTGAAGCCGGTCATCACCTCGTCAAACACCAGGAGCGCGCCGTATTGTGTGCAGAGTTCGCGGCAGCGCTTCATAAAAGGAACGCTGGCGCGGACAAAATTCATGTTGCCGGCAATCGGCTCGATCATCAGGCAGGCAATGTCCTTGCCGTGCAGCGAAAACGCTTCTTCCAGCTGCGCGAGGTGGTTGTATTCAAGTACCAGCGTGTGCTGCACCACCTCGGGCGGCACGCCTGCGCTGGTCGGGCTGCCAAAGGTGGCCAGGCCCGAGCCGGCCTTGACCAGCAGCGCATCGGAGTGGCCGTGGTAGCAGCCTTCGAACTTGATGATCTTGCTGCGCCCGGTGGCGCCGCGCGCCAGCCGGATCACGCTCATCGTCGCCTCGGTGCCAGAACTCACCAGCCGCACCATTTCGATGGACGGCACCAGCTTGACGATTTCCTCGGCCAGTTCCACCTCGCGCTCGGTCGGCGCGCCGTAGGAGAATCCTTCGAGAACAGCTTTTTGGACCGCCTCAACGACTGCCGGATGTCCGTGGCCCAAAATCATCGGGCCCCAGGAGCCGATGTAGTCAATGTAGCGCTGGCCGTCCGCATCCCAGAAGTAGGCGCCCTGGGCGCGCTGCACAAAGCGCGGCGTGCCGCCCACCGCCTTGAAGGCCCGGACCGGCGAGTTGACGCCGCCGGGAATCAGCTTTTGGGCGCGTTCGAACAGGGCGGCGTTGCGGGATGTCGTCAGGGGGGTTGCGGGCTTAGTGTTTGGTTGTTCCATTGGGGGGCAGTTCAAAAAGGGGGTTAGACGCCAGCGTGTCGCTGCCGTCCGCGTCAGGTGCTTCATCGCCGTCAGCCTCGTCTTCGGCTTGCGCCCAAAACAAGCGGTCCGGCACGATGTGGCCCATGCCGGGATGAAAGCCGGCCTCCAGGCTGTGGTCCAGGTAGGTCAGTGCCTCCGCCGTGGCGGCCTGCAGCTCGTGGCCGTTGGCCAGCAATGCCGTCAGTGCTGCCGACAGCGTCTCTCCAGCGCCGGAGAAAACAGCTTCAAAACGTTCGAATTTCTCGCTATACAGCACCGCTTGCGGCGTCGCCAGTACATTGTCAATGAACTGGTCAGGCAGCGGAATGCCCGTGACCAGCGTGCAGGAAACGCCCAGATCGGCAGCAGCCTTTGCGATGTCGCGGGCCGAAGGGTTGCGCTCGCCTGGCCAGTCGGGCAGCAACCAGCGCCACAGGCTGCTGTGGTTGCCCACCAGCAAGGTGGTCTGGGGCAGCAGCAGTTCACGAAAGGCGTCCAGGTAGCTGTCAATCTTGCTTTCTTCCCACCAGGACAGGCTGGGCATGTACGCAACCAGCGGCACATCGGCGTAATCCGATGCGATTTCGGCAATGGCGCTGATGTTTTCCGGGCTGCCGACAAATCCGACCTTGATGGCCGAGACGGGCATGTCTTCGAGCGCGGCGCGCGCCTGGTCGGTCACGGCTTCGTCGTCGAACGCGAAGTGGTCAAAAATTTCAGCGGTGTCCCGCACATAGGCGCCAGTCACTACCGCCAGCGCATGAGCGCCGGCCGACACGAAAGCGGCAATGTCCGCGCCCAGGCCGCACGCGCCACTTGGATCGTTGGCATTGAATGTCATGACGCATGCGGGGCAGAAATCGCCATCTTCGGCCTGGAGTGGTCGGCTTTCCGGCTGAAGGGGGGTGGGGTTTGCCATAGGCTGTAATTTTGCCTCGTACGCGAATTAGCAACGCGGCCTAGATACAATTGTTGCATTCTATTTGAAGGCAACTTAAGCTGTGACTGAATCAAAAACGTGGATGTGTTTAATTTGTGGATGGATCTATGACGAAGCGCTGGGTGCGCCCGATCATGGTATTGCTGCGGGGACGCCATGGGCTGAAGTGCCCATGAACTGGACTTGTCCAGAATGCGGTGCACGCAAGGAGGATTTTGAAATGGTTCAAATGTGAGCATTCGGGCAACCGCGTGAATACCCGCCCTTTGGCATCGAAATCAGAAAAATGAGGAGTAGGGCCAGTGAGCATTCCCAGTTCCGGACTCAAGGTGTTGGTTGTCGATGACAGCAACACCATCAGACGCAGCGCCGAAATATTCTTGAAGCAGGGCGGGCACGAAGTGTTGCTGGCAGACGATGGGTTTGATGCGCTGTCCAAGGTCAATGATTACTCGCCTGATCTGATTTTTTGCGACATCCTGATGCCGCGCCTGGATGGCTATCAAACCTGCGCCATCATCAAGCGCAACGCAAAGTTTGCAAACGTTCCGATTGTCATGTTGTCCTCCAAAGATGGCGTGTTCGACAAGGCGCGAGGCCGCATGGTCGGTTCGCAGGACTACCTGACCAAGCCGTTTACCAAAGACCAGTTGCTGCAGGCGGTTAACCTGCTCGGCAATACGAAACAAGGATGAGTGTGATGGCTATTAAAAAAGTTCTCGTGGTGGATGATTCAAAAACAGAATTGATGTTTTTGACCGACCTTTTGGTCAAAAACGGGTTTACCGTCAAGACGGCAGAGAATGCGGAAGACGCTTTTCGCCGCCTGGCAGAAGATAAGCCCGAGTTGATCCTGATGGACGTGGTGATGCCGGGACAAAACGGCTTTCAACTGACACGTGCCATCATCCGTGATCCGCTGTATTCCGACATTCCCATCATGATGTGCACCAGCAAAGATCAGGAAACCGATCGGGTGTGGGGTATGCGGCAGGGCGCCCGCGACTACATCACCAAGCCGGTAAATTCCGAAGAGTTGATGGCAAAAATCAAGGCCCTTGGCTGATTTGGCGCGGAAACCCCAAGCATGGCTAACAGACAAGCTCTCAGGGAGTTGCAAACCCGGTTGGCCGAAAGGCTGCAAATTGCACGAACGCAAGGCGTCGCTCCTTCCTGGCTGGCGGTAGAGGCCGGCGGCGGCAAGTACCTGTTTCCCTTGAGTCAGTCGGGCGAGATTTTCCCTTGGGTGAACGCGCAACCTGTTCCTTACACCCAGGCCTGGTTTGCGGGAGTTGCCAATTTTCGTGGTGGTCTGTTCGGAGTGATTGACCTGGCTAGCTATGTCAGTGGCGAGGCGCCCGTTCAGAAGAATGAACTTGCCCGCCCCGATGCGAGACTGGTTTCACTCAACAGCGCGCTGGAGGTGAACTGCGCCCTGGCGGTTGACAAGCTTGCTGGGCTGCGCAATCAGGAAGCCTTCAGTGATTTTTCCGAGAAAGCAGCAGGTGCACCTGAATTTTTTGGAAACCAGTATGTTGACTTCAATGGCGCGAGTTGGCAGGAAATCAATCTCCAGTTGCTTGCGCAGCAATCCCATTTTTTGACAATAGGCGCATAGCGCACCCCCCCTTGTCACCCTGATTTCCTGGAAGGCTCATGATGTCTGTTGTAGAAAATATTCAAAAGCTCTTTAAAACCAAGTCTCCCCAGCCGGTGGACAGTATGGATATGGCTTCGGTTGGCATGCCGGCCGAATCTATGTCGGGCCTTGTCGCAAACGATCCCTCCCTGAATACCGCCGGCATCCGACAGACGGATGTCGAGGGGAAAGACTTTGCTTCAGGCCGGGTGGCGAATGCTGAAGACGGCGCACAAGCTGAAGCGGCTGATCTGCTGACGCTTCCTTTGCTCGGTCGTCGAACGATCACGCAGCATCAGCGGATTTTGTTGGTCTTGCTGGCACTTGCCATGATCGTGTTGGGTACGGTGACATTTTCAGCACTTAACCAGTCGGGTAAGGTTGCCCGGCAGTTGGAGGCCACCGGTCAGTCCCTGATGCAATCGCAGCGACTGGCGAAATCTGTATCGCAGGCCTTGGTGGGTAGTCCCGCGGCGTTCCCCGATGTGCGCGAGAGTGCTGGTGTGCTGGCCAAGGCCGTGCGGGGCCTGAAGTCCGGCGAGGCGAGCTTGGGCCTGGCGCCCGTTAGTGATAACTTACAGCCTGATGTGGAGAAAGTTGCGCCGCTCGTAGATCGGGCTGAGAAAAACGCAAAAACAGTGATGGATCAGGAAGGTATCCTGACGCAGGTGGGCAGCGCCTTGCGTACTATCAATCGTCAATCATCGGATTTGCTGGAAATAGCGGAAACTGTGTCCTCCCTCAAGCTTCAGCAAAACTCCTCACCCACAGAAATTTCAGCTTCTGGTCAGCTGGTGATGTTGACGCAGCGGATCGGTAAATCAGCCAATGAGTTCCTGACCATGGAGGGCGTCAGCCCGGAGGCCGTGTTCTTGCTCGGCAAGGATTTGAACTCGTTCAAGGAAATTGCCCAAGGCCTCCAGGACGGCAGTCCTGAACTGCGACTGAGTGGCTCCAGCGACCCCCAGACCCGCGAGCGGCTGACGGCCCTGATTGCGCTCTATGAGCAAACCCGTACGCAGGCAAGTGCCATTTTGGGTAATTTGCAAGGTCTGGTCTCCGCACGCGAAGCGCAGTCCTTGATCATTGCAGACAGCGAGCCTCTGCGACGCGGCCTTGAGGAATTGCAAGAAAAGCTGTCTGCCAATTCCGGTGTGGGAACGGCAGCGCTGACCACACTTGTGCTCGCCGCCGCTTTAGCGCTGCTGTGCGCCGCCGGTCTGGCTCGTTTGCAGTTGCAAGACAGTCGTCAGCGCCAGGAGGTGTCTGAAAACCAGCGCCAGGAAGCCAAGAGCCAGGAGCAGGATGCCAAGCGTGTTAACGATGCCAATCAGGCCGCAATTTTGCGTTTGATGAACGAATTGCAGACCGTGGCGGAGGGGGACTTGACGCAGGAGGCCACCGTGACCGAGGACATTACCGGCGCGATTGCCGATTCGGTGAACTACACGGTCGAGGAATTGCGCCAGTTGGTGGGTAACGTTCAAACGACGGCGGCCCGGGTTGCCCAGACCACCGCCCAGGTGGAGGGTACCTCGACAGAGTTGTTGGCGGCTTCGACCGAGCAACTGCGCGAGATTCGTGAAACGGGCCAGTCCGTGCTCGACATGGCGTCTCGAATTAACCAGGTGTCCACACAGGCACAGGAATCTTCCCAAGTTGCACGTCAGTCGCTGACCGCTGCCGAATCGGGTCTGCAGGCGGTGCAAAACGCCATTGGCGGTATGAATTTTATCCGCGACCAGATTCAGGAGACCTCCAAGCGGATCAAGCGATTGGGCGAGTCATCGCAAGAGATTGGTGAAATTACCGAACTGATCTCCGATATTACCGAGCAGACCAACGTGCTTGCGCTCAATGCAGCCATCCAGGCCGCATCGGCCGGTGAAGCAGGGCGAGGCTTCTCTGTGGTGGCCGAAGAGGTTCAGCGTCTGGCCGAGCGCTCTGCAGATGCGACCCGCCAGATTTCTGCGCTGGTCAAAGCCATTCAGACCGACACCCAGGATGCGGTGGCTGCTATGGAACGTTCCACGCAGGGTGTGGTTGAAGGTGCCAGGCTGTCAGACAATGCAGGTACGGCGTTGACTGAAATTGACCAGGTGTCACGCCATCTTGCGGACCTGATTGAGCAGATCTCCCGGTCTGCCTCCAAGGAAGCGGTCTCTGCCAACGTGGTGGCTGACAACATCCAGCATATTTTTGCAGTGACTGAGCAGACTGGCGAAGGTACTCGCTCTACGGCGCAGCAGGTGCGGGATCTTTCCCGTATGGCTGAAGAACTGCGCCAGTCAGTCTCCCGTTTCAAAATTGCCTAATGCTTATCCGTTGTACGACGCAGTCTGCTGAGCGCTGACTGAGAGCTCCAATTTCCGATTCTCGAACCGGCTCGTTATCTATGCAATTCAACGTCCCGAATTCAACGGCTCATGAACTCGACTCCAGCGTCAATGATCTTGGCCCCCTGGCTTGGGTGCTTGACGAGCTTCGTAAATCGCTGGAGGGCGCAGCAAAGGCGCTCAAGCGTTTTGTGCGGGAGGCAGAGGCAGCGCGCGGCTCCGATCTGGCTTCGCTTGACGCCGGGCAGCTGCGAATTGCGCGCCAGCAGTTGCACCAGGCAGTGGGCGCACTGGAGATGGTCGGATTGCCAGGCCCGGCGCTGGTACTTCGGGCCATGGAGGCCGCAGTACAAAAGTTTCTGCAGCAGCCTGAACACTGCAGCCAGGATGCTGCTGCCAGGATAGAGCGGGCCAGCTTTGCACTGACGGAATACCTCGAAGGTGTGCTGGCGGGCAGGCCGGTGTATGCCGTATCCCTTTTTCCGCAATACCGTGATGTGCTGGAGTTGGTCCGCGCCGACCGGATTCACCCTGCCGACCTGTGGCCGCTGGAGTGGCGCTGGCTGGAGCCTGCGCTGGCCATGACGGCTGAACCCCTGCGTTATGACAACAGCGCAAGGGCGGTGTTGGACCAATCGGTGCTCCCGCTCATGAAAGGCAAGGCACCAGAGGCGGCGCAGAACCTCAAGTCCCTCAGCCTTGGCTTGTCCGCTGGTCAAACGGAACGCCAGCCGCGGATTTTCTGGATCATTGCGGCAGCCTATTTTGAAGCTGTTGCGCACGATCTGCTGAACCCGGACCTTTATGTGCGGCGTGCCGCATCCCGCGTTCTCATGCAATATGCGTCGCTTTCTAAAGGCGACACCGCTATCTCGGAACGCCTTGCACAGGACTTGCTATTTTTCTGTGCCCAAGCGGCTTCTGGCCCGGCCAGCGACACCCCTGTTCTGGCGGCGGTCCGCTTGACTTACGGGCTTGACCAATTCAAACCGGTTGACTACGAGTTGGTGCAGTTTGGCCGCTTCGATCCAGCCTTGCTGGCGCAGGCACGCAAGCGGATCACCTCTGCCAAGGAACTTTGGTCGTCGCTGGCGGCCGGAGACGCCAGCAAACTCAAGTCTGTGGCTGATCAATTTAACCTGGTGGCCGAATCCCTGCTCAAACTGCATCCGCCTAGCGAGCCACTGGCGCAAGCTTTGTGCCGTGCAGTGGACACCACGCTCCGCGCTGCCCAAAGCCCGCGCGTTGAGTTGGCGATGGAGGTCGCGACTTCCGTGCTTTATCTCGAAGCGGTCTTCGCTGACCTGGATCCTAATGATCTGCAACTGGCCGAGCGAACCGCCAGTCTGGCGAAGCGTCTGGAGGGCGTTCGCGTAGGCGGTGAACCACAGCCACTGGAAGCCTGGATGGAGGAGTTGTACCGCCGCGTCAGCGACAAGCAAACCATGGGCAGTGTGGTGGATGAATTGCGTGTGGGTCTGGGCGAGGTCGAAAGGTCATTGGATCTGTTTTTCCGCAGTCCGCAAGACAAGTCGGCGCTGCGTGCAGTGCCCGGGCAGTTGTCACAGATGCGTGGCGTGCTGTCGCTGCTGGGGCTGGACCAGGCCTCTCATGCGGTTTCACGCATGAAAGACAGCATTGAGCAAATGCTGGTGTCCGAAATTGACGAGGCCCAGATGCGGGCGGCTGGGACCTTTGAGCGCATCGGCGACAATCTGGGGGCGTTGAGTTTCCTGATCGATATGTTGAATTACCAGCCTGTGCTGGCGAAAAAGCTGTTTGTCTATGACGAGGAAAAAGGCGAACTCAAGCTGTTGATGGGCCGCGCAAAAAATATTGCTACGGCGACGGCTGAGACCGGGAATGGTAACTTGTTGTCACAGGAGTTTGTTTCCCTGGCAGCGCAAACGGAGGTCTCAAGCCTCGCTGAAAGTGTTAACGAGAAGCTGTACCCACTGCCCGCACCGGCTGCGCTGGAAGGCGAATTCGCCATGCTCCAGACCATCCCCGAAGCGGTCGTGGCAGTCACGGTCGACCATGATCAGGCGATCGCGGATTCCCTCCTAAGCGCATCCGTCCTGCTGGTGTCTGTTCCCGCAGCGGTCGAGCAGGTCGTCTCGCAAGACTTTGAGGAAGATGACTTGCGCGACATTTTTCTTGAGGAAGCACGCGAAGTGGTCGGAACGGGTCAGGAAGCCCTTTTGGCACTGCAAAGCGATCCCGGGGATGCGGGGCAGTTGACGGTATTGCGGCGTGCATTTCACACGCTCAAGGGAAGTGCCCGAATGGTCGGCTTGGGCGAGTTTGGCGAGGCGGCCTGGGGCCTGGAGCAGTTGCTCAACGCCTGGTTGGCGGAGCAAAAACCAGTTACTGGCGACTTCTGCGCCTTGAACAATGAGGCAATGGCCGACTTCTCACGCTGGATCGAGGCTATTTCATCGCACCTGGATGGCGGCTGGTCGGCGTCACCTTTTTGCCGCAGCGCAGAGACGATGCGTACCGAAGGGCGCTACCGCCCCCTGCGCGAGGCTGCTACTGACGGCCTGTCGGTCCTGCCTGGCACCCTTGAAGAAACCGGTGCATCCGATGCGTTTGAAGCACCGGAACTCGGGGTGGATGCAGCGGGGCAAGGCAGCGGGCACGCTGTGCTTTCTGTCGAGACGGCCTTTGAACCTGACCCTGCGGTTGATTTTGTTGTAGATGCCGGACTGGCTGCGCAGCCGCTGGGCGCGCAGGATGTTGCCGCCGACGGCGAGACGGAGGCCAACGGCTTGTTCGCATTGACCGAAGCCAGCCTTGACGGTGTGGTGGTGCCGGATCTGAAGATGGCTAACCAACCAGATACTTTCTCCGATGCCTTTGCGTCTTCGGAAATGATTGAGTTGTCGACCGCAGATTTCGACATGCATTTCCAGTCTGAACCTGTTGACCTGGCGTTTTTCCCTCCAGAGATGCCGGCTCCGAATGTATCCGAGCCCTTCGCGATGCTTGAATCGTTTGACGCCGCTCAGCCGCCCGAACTGGACGTGGCTGATCCGTCCAGCGTGCAGATGGCGATGGACGACGCACCGTTCGGCGATGTGCCCGAGTCTGAGCTGCGTGAAGACAGCCAGGAGGATGAGCAGGTTCGCTGGATTGGCAGCTTGCGCATAGGTATTCCGCTTTACAACGTTTTTCTCAATGAGGCTGACGAGTGGTCACGCCGATTGGTGGCGGAAGTGGGTGAATGGGTGATTGAAAGCCATCGACCTGTTGGTGATTCCACGGTGGCTTTGGCGCATTCCCTCGCGGGTAGCTCGGCCACTGTCGGTTTTAGTGCGCTGTCGGCGATGGCACGGGCGCTGGAGCATGCGCTCCAGAAGTCCATGGATCACAACCACCGTGACGGTGCTGCGCAATACGGACAGGTCTTTGTTGATGCAGCCGAAGATATTCGCCGCCTGCTACACCAGTTCGCCGCTGGGTTCCTCCGGCAGCCGGATGCTGACATCTTGGAGCGCCTCAATCAGCTTGAATTTTCTGATACTGCGTCGACGCCTTTGAGCGACTTCGGTGCACTTGATTTTCTGCCTGATGTTGTGCAAAGGGACGAACCCGAAGCCGGGGTCGAGACTTCGCCCGCAGCGCTGCTTGAGGCTGAAATCCTGTCTGGGGCTGTTCCGCAGGCCTATCCATCGCCAGCTGTGCTTGCCGTACCGCCCGTGCGGGAGCTTTCCTTTCCGGAGGTTGTTGGGACTGGTTTGCCCCGCGATGCAGACGATGAGATCGATGCGGTTGATGACATTGATCCGGACCTGTTCCCGATTTTTGAAGAAGAGGGCGATGAGCTGATGCCTCAACTGGGCGGAGCCCTGCGCCAGTGGTCGTCACGGCCTGACAACGAGGGGGCCAGGATGGAGGTGCTGCGTGTGCTCCACACGCTCAAGGGCAGTGCCCGTCTTGCGGGGGCCCTGCGCCTTGGCGAGATGGCCCACAGAATGGAATCCGACATCGAGAGCGTCGGGTCGGAGGCTGCACATACGCAGGCGTTCGAAGCCTTGCTGATCAGTTTTGACGCGATGCAGGCCACGTTTGAACGTCTGCGTCATGCCGATAACGTCGCAGCACTGGCGCCTGAATGGACAGGTGCGCATGCCAACGCCGAGCCGCTGACGGTTATCGTTGCGGCTTCGGAGCCGGCGCCCGGGGATCAACACGTTCAGGCCGAAGGGGGTGCGTCTCCTGAAGAGCCAGGCCGAAAACTGGCAGTTCCAGCACCCCAGGCGATGGTCATGCAGCCCTTGCGGCAAGCCGCGTCTGCCACCATACGCGTGCGATCCCATCTGCTTGAACGTATGGTCAACCAGGCTGGCGAGGTCATGATGACGCGCGGTCGCCTGCAGACAGAGATCGGTCAACTGCGCGGCTCATTGAACGACATGACGGGTAACCTGAATCGCTTGCGCCAGCAACTGCGCGACATCGAACTGCAGGCGGAATCGCAGATGCAGTCGCGTCTGGCACAGGCCAAAGAAGTTCAGGTCGGCTTTGATCCTCTGGAGTTCGACCGTTTTACCCGTGTGCAGGAATTAACCCGAATGATGGCCGAGTCGGTGAATGACGTGGCAACCGTGCAGCGCACCCTGCAGCGCACGGTAGAGGCCACGGAGGATGATCTGGTTGCCCAGGCGCGACAGACCCGTGAGTTGCAGCGGGACCTGTTGCGAACGCGTATGGTTGAGTTTGAAGGTATTTCGGAGCGGCTGTACCGCGTTGTGCGACAGGCATCCAAGGATACCGGGAAGCAGGTTCGACTCGATTTGCTGGGGGGCACCATCGAAATGGACCGCGCGACCCTGGACCGCCTGACGCCGGCTTTTGAGCATTTGCTGCGCAACTGCGTGGCCCATGGGATTGAGGGCCCGCAAGTGCGGGCGGATGCAGGAAAGGACCCTGTGGGTCTTATCACCGTCCATCTCCGCCAGATTGGCAACGACGTGTCGGTCGACTTCAGTGACGATGGCGCCGGTCTGGATTTGCATGCAATTCGTCAAAAAGCGCTGAGCTTGGGAATGGTTGCCCCCGGACAGTCGCTCAGTGACCAGGAGGCTGCCAGCCTGATTTTCACGCCTGGTTTCTCAACGGCCACGCAGATCACAGAAATCGCGGGGCGCGGCATTGGCATGGACGTCGTTCGTGCCGAGGTCAATGCGCTGGGCGGCCGGATTGAGACGTCCACCCTGCCAGGAAAAGGCACGCACATCAAACTGGTGCTGCCTCTGACCACTGCTGTCACGCAGGTGGTGATGATGCGGGCGGGCAGCCTGTCGGTTGGTGTGCCGGCCAATGTGGTGGAAACTGTCAGGCGCGTATCAACCAAGGAACTGCAGCAGGCCTACAACTCGGGGACGTTTGAAGTCGGCGGTGAGTCGATGCCGTTTTTCTGGTCGGGCGCCTTGCTGCAAGCGTCCCGACACAGCCAGGAGGTGCAGGCCAAGACCACGCCAGTTGTGATTTTTCGAAGCGCGGCGCAACGCATCGCACTCCATGTGGATGAAGTCCTGGGCACACGGGAGGTCGTGGTCAAAAACCTCGGTCCGCAGTTGTCACGTTTGCCGGGCCTGGCAGGAATGTCTGTGCTGGCGTCTGGCGCGGTCGCGCTGATCTACAACCCGGTGGCACTGGCCGCTGTGTACGGCCAGCAGGCAAGTGCCTGGAGTGCCGATCGTGCGGAGCCGCAGGTACTTGAGGCATCCAGCGGAAGGGGCGCCAGAGAGGCCGCGTTGGCGTCTGCAGCGCAGCAAGTTCCACTGATTCTCGTTGTGGACGATTCCATCACGGTCCGGCGTGTTACCCAGCGCCTGCTGCAGCGTGAAGGCTACCGTGTGGTCATGGCGGCTGACGGCTTGCAGGCGCTGGAGCGCTTGCAGGACGAGATGCCCGCGATGGTCTTGTCCGACATTGAAATGCCGCGCATGGACGGGTTTGATCTGGCGCGCAATATTCGTGCTGATGAGCGCCTGAAGCATCTGCCCATTGTCATGATTACCTCACGGATTGCTGAAAAGCACCGCGAGCATGCGAAGACCCTGGGCGTAGACCACTACCTGGGCAAGCCGTACTCCGAAGACGCCTTGATGGGCCTGGTGCGGCATTACTGCGTGACAGAAATTACTACTTTAGAGTGAAACAGGACGCCCGCCTCTGCATGGCAGGCGTTCGCAGCGATGGAAAGTATGGCGGATCAGGGGGCTGATTTTTTCACGACGGCGTAACGCTCCAATGTCCGCGCGCGCGCCTCGTCGTGCTGGACGATGGGCCTGGGGTAGTTCCCCCCAAGTTCCAGTCCGGCGGCGATCAGATCCGCTGGTTTTGCCAGCCATGGGCTGTGCAGGGCTGAATTGGGCAGTTTTTGCAGCACGGGCAGGTACTTGCGGATGAACTTTCCCTCTGCATCAAACTTTTCGCTCTGGCTGACCGGATTGAAAATACGGAAATACGGCTGTGCATCGCAGCCCGTGCTGGCGGCCCATTGCCAGCCGCCGTTGTTGGCCGACAGGTCAAAGTCATTGAGCTTTTCGGCAAAGTAACGCTCGCCCCAGCGCCAGTCAATACCCAGGTCTTTCACCAGAAAGCTGGCGGTCACCATGCGCAGGCGGTTGTGCATATAACCTGTCTGGTTGATTTGCGCCATGGCCGCATCCACGAGCGGGTAGCCGGTTTGACCCGCGCACCAGGCCTGAAAATGCGCCTGGGCCTGGGCGCCCTGTTCCCAGGCAATCGCGTCGTAGTCGGGCTTGAAGGCGCTGCTGGCGGCGTGCGGGAAATTGCTCAGAATCTGGGCATAAAAATCCCGCCAGATCAACTCGCTGAGCCAGGTCGCTGCGCCCTCGCTGCCGTTTTTTTGCGCCTCCAGCGCGATGGCGGCCATCTGCCTGATCGACACCGTGCCAAAGCGCAAATGCACGCCAAGGTAGCTCGGCCCTTTGAGCGCCGGAAAGTCGCGCGTGTCCTTGTAGTGCGCCATGCGGCTCACAAAATCGTCGAAAAGTGCAGTGCCGCCGGCGCTGCCAGTGGGGATTTTTAGCGTCGACAGGTTGGTGGCCTCGAATCCCAGGGATGCCAGCGTCGGCACGCCAACCGCTTCGCTTGCGGGTGGCTCGGTCAGCGCTGCTGCATATGGCGCAACTGGGTAGGGCTGGAGGTAAAAGGCATCGACTTTTTTAAGCCAGGCGTTTTTGTAGGGCGTGAAGACGGTGTAGGGCTTGCCGGCCAGCGTCAGCACCTCGCTGCGCTCGAAAATGACATGGTCCTTGAAACTGTGCAGCGCCACGCCAGCGCCCTCCAGTGTGGCGCGCACGCGGGCGTCGCGCGCCAGTGACTGGGGTTCGTCATCATGGTTATAAAACACGGCATCGGCCGACAGCCTGGCTGCCAACGCGGGCAGCGCACTGATGGCATGGTCGTGGCGCACCAGCAGGCCGCCCCGGGCTTGGCCAGTGTCCGGGGTGATCTGCTGCAGTTGCCGGTTCAGGTCGACCAGCGATTCCCGTATGAATTCCACGCGTCGGTCAGCGCGGGGCAGGGGCGCCAGAATGTCCCGGTCAAAAATGAATATGCAAAATACCCGGCGGCAGGATTTCAGTGCGTGGTGCAGCGCGGCATTGTCTTGCACCCGCAAATCCCGTCTGAACCACATCAGGCCGGTCTCGTATTGTTTTTTCATGGCACGGATGGTAACGAAAAATACCCTGCGCGGCGTTGGGCATGCTTTCAGGGTGTGACGGGCCGGGATGGCCGCGGCTGCGCGGGCGCAGGCCCGGTACGCGTAAAATCCCGGCATGGCCACGGACCCCTCACAGCTCAACCTGACGCACCACTTTCTCATCGCCATGCCTGGCCTTGAAGACGAGGCCTTCGCCAAAAGCGTGATCTATATGTGCGAGCACAGCGAGCGGGGCGCCCTGGGCCTGGTCATCAACAAGCCCAGCGATATCACCCTGAAAAATCTGTTCGAAAAGGTTGAGCTCCCTCTGCATCGCAGCGACCTGACTGATGCGCCCGTGTTCCATGGCGGCCCGGTGCAAACCGAGCGCGGCTTTGTTCTGCACGAATCCATGATGCCCGGCGTCGAAGCGGTCTACGCTTCCACCATGGCCATCCCGGGTGGCCTGGAAATGACCACCTCCAAGGACGTGCTGGAGGCCCTGTCCACCGGGGCGGGCCCGCGCCGGGTGTTTGTATCCCTGGGCTATTCGGCCTGGGGCGAAGGTCAGCTGGAATCGGAAATATCGGACAACAGCTGGCTCACAGTCCCCGCCGATCTGGCGGTTATTTTTGACACCCCGGTGGAGCAGCGCTACGACAAGGCCCTGATGCTGCTGGGCCTGCAAAGCTGGCTGCTGTCGCCAGTGGCGGGCCACGCGTGAGTCTGGCGGGCATGCCGGCGCCGGCCGCCGGGCTTCAAACCTTTCTGGCGTTTGATTTTGGTGTCAAGCGCACGGGCGTGGCCAGCGGCAATGTACTGACCCGTACCGCGTCGCCGCAAGCCACCATTGCGGCCCAGGGCGCGGCACGCTTTCCCGCGATTCAAGCCCGTATCAAGGAATGGCAGCCCGATGCGCTGGTGGTCGGCATTCCGTTTCATCCCGATGGCGCGAGTCACGACAATACCCGGCGCGCGCAGCAATTTGCCCGCCAGCTGCGTGGACGTTTTGGCCTGCAGGTGTTTGAAGTCGACGAGCGCTACAGCACAACCGAAGCCCTGGCCAGCGGCGCCTGGGACGCTGACGCGGCGTCAGCCTGCATCATTCTGGAACAATTTTTAAGGAGTCTTCCATGAGTAGCCTGACCCTGGACGCCGAGGCGCTTTACAACGAATTGCTGCGCAACATGCGGCTGCTAGTGGGCGCTTACGCCACGCCGCCGCATCTGGTGGGTGTTGCCTCTGGCGGTGAATGGCTGGCGCAGCGCCTGCAACAGGATCTGGGTCTGGTGGGCGAGGTCGGCGTGCTGTCGTCTTCGATGCACCGCGACGATTTTTCCCAGCGCGGGCTGGCCTCCAGCGGAAAAACGTCGCTGCCGTTTGATGTCAACGGCGCCCACCTGATCGTGGTCGACGATGTGCTCTACACCGGCCGCACGATCCGGGCGGTGCTCAATGAGCTGTTTGACTACGGACGGCCTGCCAGCGTCAAGCTGGCCGTGTTGGTCGATCGGGGCGGGCGCGAACTGCCGGTCCAGGCCGATGTGGCCGTGGCCCGCGTGGCCTTGCCCGCGTCACAGACGCTGGAACTGGCCCGTGCACCAGACGGCCGGCTCAGCTTTCGGGTCCAGGCCGCCGAGGTCAGGTAGCCTTGCAGTACAGGTCGTCACAGCGACAAATTCAGATAAAAATTAGAGCCTAAGCGCAAGAGGAACCCCAAGCGTGTTGTACCGACGAAACCCACAACTCAATAAAAACGGTGAACTGATCCATTTGCTGTCCACGGAAGGCCTGCCCAAGGCCATCTTGACGCAGATTCTGGACGCCGCCGCCAACTTTGTGTCAGTCAGCCACCGGGAGGTCAAGAAAGTCCCGCTGCTGCGCGGTAAAAGCGTTTTCAATTTATTTTTTGAAAACTCCACCCGCACCCGCACGACATTTGAAATCGCCGCCAAGCGCCTGTCGGCCGACGTCATCAACCTCGACATCGCGCGCTCATCGGCCGCCAAGGGCGAGTCACTGCTGGACACCATTGCCAACCTGAGCGCCATGGCCGCCGACCTGTTTGTGGTGCGCCATAGCGAATCCGGTGCGCCCTACCTGATCGCCCAGCATGTGGCGCCGCATGTGCACGTCATCAATGCCGGCGACGGGCGGCACGCGCACCCGACGCAGGGTTTGCTCGACATGTACACCATTCGGCACTACAAAAAAGACTTCAGCAACCTGACCGTCGCCATTGTGGGCGACGTGCTGCATTCACGCGTGGCCCGCTCCGACATCCACGCGCTGACCACGCTGGGCTGCCCCGAGGTGCGCGTGGTCGGCCCCAAGACCCTGGTGCCCGCCGATATGGCGCAAATGGGGGTGCGCGTCTGCAACACGCTGGAAGAAGGCATCAAGGACGCCGATGTCGTGATCATGCTCAGGCTGCAAAACGAGCGCATGAGCGGTGCGCTGCTGCCCAGCAGCCAGGAGTTTTTCAAGAGCTTTGGCCTGACCAACGACAAGCTGCAACTGGCCAGGCCGGACGCCATCGTCATGCACCCCGGCCCCATCAACCGGGGGGTGGAAATCGATTCGGCGGTGGTCGATGGCGTGCAGAGCGTCATCTTGCCGCAGGTCACGTTTGGCATCGCTGTGCGCATGGCGGTCATGAGCATCGTTTCTGGAAATGAACCATGAATGTGGCCCCCACGCTCCCCACTGCGTGTGGTTCGCTGCCCCCCGAGGGGGCCGCTGCGCCTGCGGCCCGGCAAAGCCGGTTCCGCGG